>JAILDI010000106.1 GCA_024689525.1 Bacteroidales bacterium | reverse complement strand
GACTGCGTGTTAAGCATAAACCATTATTATTCAACATGTTAAAGTTACAAAAAAGATTGCAGACCACCAAATAAATTCATGGAAATCTGCAAACTTTTTTCTCACTTGGCTGCGGTTTAGAGGACTTTTTCAGCGGCCTCCTGCATTGGTCTGACCTTGCACGGGTTTTAAGGTTTTTTTGCAGAAAAACGGAGTTTTAGTTATTTTTGCAGATTGGAAACGTAATAATAACTAATTAACTCAATTATATGGCAACAACTGCTGACCTTAAGAACGGAATGTACATCATGTTCAACGGCAAACCCTGCGTTGTGGTGTATTTCCAGCATGTGAAACCGGGCAAGGGCCCTGCTTTCGTAAAGACAAAACTCCGCAATCTGGAGAACGGACGTATCCTCGAGAATACCTTCACCGCAGGTGTAAAACTTGACACCATCAGCGTGGAGCGCCGCCCCTATCAGTATCTGTACGACGACGGCGAAGCTTTCAACTTCATGCACGAGGAAACTTTCGAGCAGATCACCCTTCCCCACGAAGTGGTTGAGAACGCCGACCTCATGAAGGAAGGCCAGCGTGTGGAAATGATGTTCCTCACGGAGCCGGAAGAGCGCTGCCTCACCTGCGAACTGCCCACCTACGTTACCCTGGAGGTCACCTACAGCGAGCCTGCAGTGAAGGGCAACACCGCCACCACATCGGCCCTCAAGGAAGTTACCCTTGAGACGGGCGCCAAGATCATGGTTCCCCTGTTCATCGAGACCGGCGAGGTTATCACCGTGAACACCACGGACCGTTCCTACGGCCAGAGGGTCAAGTAAATGGGTATCCCGGACATCATCATCGCGGTGGACGGTTACTCCTCCACCGGAAAAAGCACGTTCGCAAAGCTCGTGGCGCGCGAATTCGGCTTCACGTATCTGGACAGCGGTGCGATGTACCGCGGGGTAACCCTTTTCGCCCTCGAGAACGGGATGATAGGGGCCGATGGCGCCATCGACACGGAGAAACTTCTCCCTGCGATGGCGGGACTGGACCTTCATTTCGGAGCCGACGGCCTGTATATGGGCGAACGTTGCATCGAGAAGGAAATCCGCACCCTGGAGGTGAGCTCGCACGTGTCGCCGGTATCGGCAATCGCCTCGGTCAGGACATGGGTCGATGAGCGCCTGCACGCCTTCTCTGCCGCCGGCCGCGTGATTATGGACGGCCGCGACATCGGCACAACCGTGTTCCCCAATGCGGAACTGAAGATCTTTATGGTGGCCGATGCGAAGGTGCGCGCCCAGCGCCGCTACGACGAGATGGTGGCAAAGGGAGAGAATCCCACCCTGGAGGATGTTATGAAGAACCTGCAGGAGCGCGACTACATCGACTCCCACAGGGAAACTTCACCGCTTCGCCAGGCGGAGGACGCCTTTGTGATGGACAACACCCATATGTCGCTCCACGAGGAAGTGGTATGGGCTCTGGGCGTAATCCAGGGCAAGTTCGGCCTTCTGGAAGCGCCAGCCCTGTCATGCTGACGGTAGAGACGGACCCCGGTTCCGGCTTCTGCGGCGGTGTCATACGCGCCGTATCCAGGGCCGAAGAGTACATGGCCGGTCACGACCATCTGTACTCGCTGGGGGCCATTGTCCACAATGAAAAAGAACTCGATCGCCTCCGCTCGCGGGGGCTTCGTACTATAAACTCCCTGGAAGATGCCCCGGAAGGGGAAACGGTGCTCATAAGGGCGCACGGAGAGCCTCCTCGCACCTATGAGACCGCCGCAGCCAGGAAGCTCAGCCTCATCGACTGCACCTGCCCCGTGGTGCTCCAGCTGCAAAAGAATATCCGTGAGGCCTATGCCCGAGTGGGCAAAAAGGGCCGCGTGATTATTTTCGGCCGCGTGGGGCACGCCGAGGTGCTTGGCCTCCTGGGCCAGGCCGGCGGCGACGCCCTGGTGGTGGAGGATCTGCCTATGCTGGAGCAGGCCGCCGAAAGCCTGGACTTCAGCCAGCCGATGGAGATCTTCTCGCAGACCACCAAGAGCCCCACCGGATATAAGGCAATCTGCGATTACCTCCTTTCGAGGGGCGCCAAGCTCACGGTTCACGACACCATCTGCGCCCAGGTTTCCGGCCGTCACTGCCATCTGGAGCAGTTCGCCCGCAGCCACGACATAATCATCTTCGTGGCAGGGGAGTCGTCCTCCAACGGAAAAGTGCTGTTCGACCTGTGCCGCGGGGCGAATCCCCGCGCGGTGCGCATCGGCAGTGCCGCGGAACTCCGGCGCGAATGGTTCCGCGACGGCGACAGGGTAGGGGTGTGCGGGGCTACATCGACCCCTAAATGGCTGCTGGAAGAGGTTGCGGAGGGGATATCGGCATTCAATGAAGAAATTTAAAGGCCCGGGCGCCATAGCCCGATTCCTGGTTCGCTACAGGGTGGTGCTGTTCTGCTCCGTCCTGGTGCTGGCCGTGCTGTGCGCCTTGCAGATTCCCCATACGAACATCAATACCGATATGACCAAATACCTGCCGGACGATTATCCGATGCGGCAGGGAATGAACATTCTGGAAGAGGACCTTCCGGCAATGCACGCCCAGCTGAGGGAATTCGGAAGCGTATTTGCCGACGGCAACGACCTTATCCCCAAAGACCTTCCCCGGGCGCTGATAACCGGCTTCTCGCTGGCCTGCGTGGTGCTGATGCTTATGTGCTCGTCCATCATGGAGGTGGTGCTCTTCCTCATCACCATAGGCCTGGCGGTAGCCTTGAATATGGGCACTAACGCCCTCCTGTCCAGTGTGTCGATGATGACGCATATGCTGGCAAACATCCTCCAGATGGTGCTGTCGATGGACTACTGCATAATCCTGATGAACCGCTTCCGGCAGGAAAAGGCCTTTGGTCTCACCCCCGTGGCGGCGATGGAGAATGCGGTCTCGCACGCGGCGGCATCGATCCTGAGCAGCGCCTTCACCACAATCGTGAGCCTGCTGATGCTCTGCTTTATGAAGATAAAGATAGGGGCCGATATGGGAGTGGTGCTGGCCAAAGGCGTCACTATTTCGCTGATCTGCAATTTTACCGTCCTGCCCTGCCTGATCATCTGGTTCGACAAGGCCATTGAGAAAACCCGCAAGCGCCCGCCCAAGCTGTCGAATACCCGCCAGCGTCTGGCGGCATTTGAAAACCGCTTCCGTGTGCCCCTGGCCATTCTTTTCGTGCTGGCGTTCGGCCTTTTCTTCTACCTCCAGACCAAGACGCGCACATCCTTCTCGCCCGACTGGAAAAGCGCCGCCACCACCGAGCAGACCGACAACAACGACCTTCTTTTATTATATGCCGATGCCGACAGCACCCGCATCCCCGCGCTTTTGGACAGCCTGAAGGCCGCGGACCCGAAGGTGACAACGGTCCTGAGCTATCCCTCGCTGGTGCAGCGCCAGCTCACCGCCGCCGAGATGGCTTTGTTCTTCAGGGAAATGGCGGGGGACGATATCCCGGTGAACGGGGAACTCCTGCAGCTGGTGTACTACTATCGCACGCATCCGGAGCGCAACGAGATGTTCCGCCTGGAAGATTTGCTGGCCACAGTGGACGAGTTGCGGGCCAAAGGGCTCGTGGATCGCTCTATCGATATAGGGAGTCTGATGACGGCGGATGAGCCTTCGAGTCAGAGTACCCGGCCGGGGGATGATGAGCAGCTGGAGCCGCAGTTGGATGACAATCCTGTGGTTTTACCTCAGGATGATACTGTTGCATACGAGCCGCAGGCTGATACATCAGCCGTCAGCCCCGTGACGGAACAGGATACGCGATTCACGTACGAGGAGGCGACGACGCCAATATCGGCGGAGGAGTTGGCGGCTTTTGCGGGGATAAGCAAGAGCCAGGCGAATATGGTGTACCGTATGGCCGGAAAGGCGGGGCAGAAGATGCTGCCGCTGGAGGTGCTGGACTTCGTGGAGGCCAACGTGCTCACGAACCGCCGCTACGCCGCCTTCATTCCGAAGGATGCGGCCGAGCGGCTTGCCGAAACCCGTCGCGAACTGCTTGCAGCCATCGAGAAGGGACCCGCGACGGAACTCGTCCACGAAAACGACCAGAATCATGGACGAGACGGTGAAAATGACGAACTCATCCACGAAAACGGCGAAAATCATGGACGAGACGGTGAAAATGACGAACTCATCCACGAAAACGACCAGAATCATGGACGAGACGGCATCATTGACGCGGGGATTAGTGACGCGGGGGTTGACGCCGGTGACGTGGCCGAGGAGTCGCCCGTGCCGCCAAACCCCTTGGAGCGGTTGGCGGAGATGGTGTTCTCAAGGCATAAGTATTCATCGACCCGGGTTTACAGGGCGCTGTCGAGGGCCGGGATTCCCGTGACGAAGGAGGAACTGGACCTGCTCTACCTGTATACGGGGGCGAAGAGCGGGGCGGATCCTGAGGCAACTATGTCGCCGGAGCAGTTCCTGGGCTTTGTGGCGGATACGCTCATTAACGACCCGGCACTGGCGCCGATGCTGCCGGACAGCCTGCGCACGGCGGTCACATCGGCCCGCGATTCGCTGTTGTCATCGGCCCGGATCCTGCGCGGCAAGGGCTATTCCGCTGCGGTGGTGATGAGCGACTATGAGGTGGAATCGGACGAGTCGTTCGACTATATCGACCGCACCCAGGCTAAGGCCGATGCGATGCTGGAGGGCCCTCACTACTGGATTGGCGGCTCGGAGATGTACAAGGAGCTAAAGGCCGCATTCCCCGGCGAGGTGCTTCTGCTTACGCTGCTTACGGTGCTGGCAATATTCCTCATCGTGGCGGTGACGTTCCGGAGCGTGCTCATTCCCATTCCGCTGATTATGACGGTTCTTACTGGTATCTACGCCAATGTGTGGGCCGTGGGCGCTAATGGGGAAACGATGTACTTCATTTCCTATTTAATAGTACAGGGCATATTGATGGGCGCCACCATCGACTATACCATATTGTTTACTGGCTTCTATACGCGTTCGCGTGCGACAATGTCGCCGGAGGAGTCATTGGCGGCCGCTTACGACGGATCGCTGCATTCGATATCGACATCGGGCCTCATCCTGGTCCTGGTGCCGTTCGCGATGTCGTTCACTATGAGCGACGCAATGATATGCTCCATTCTCAAGAGCATATCGGCAGGTGCCGCTGTTGTTATGCTGCTGGTGCTGTTCGTGCTGCCCGGAGTGCTGGCAGCGCTGGATAAGATCCTTATTCCTGCGAAGAGGAGGGCGGCTTAGTAAACCGCCGTCTGGCGCTCTATCTTGAGCTGCTGAATCTCGAAGCGGTCGCCCCTCATATTCACGAAAATCGTTACCATAAACATTTCCCCGCCGGCGTTGAGCTGGCCCAGGGCGTATTTCATTGAGGCATTGGATGCGGTATGGGTTATGGTGAACGAGCGGGGAGTATAGCTCTGGAAGAAGGATTTCAGGATCTGGATAGCCTGGGACTTGGATGTGGTGCGGGTGGAGGAGATGATGGTGATCTCCAGATTGTCGGCAAACCAGGCCGACAGGCGCTGGGTATCTCCCTGGCTTATGTATTTTGCGATGGGTACAAACACCTCATAGCCGCCATCCTGCGGCTCCGGAGCCCTTCCGGAAAAGGTGAATGCGGCAAGCGCAAGTGCGAGTATCAAAATCTGTTTCATCGGGGCACTTTTCTTGCAAATTCCGCGCCGAAAACTTATATTTGCAAAGAATATGAACATGACTCTTCTGGCTGTCGGCAAAACCGACGTTTCATGGGTGAAGGAGGGTCTGGAACTGTATGTTTCCAGGCTAAGGCGATATGTGCCCTTCAAGCTGGAAGAAATACCCCATCTAAAGAATGCCGCAGCCCTTTCTGAGGCCGTTATCAAGGAAAAGGAAGGGGAGATAATCATGTCGAAACTGCGCCCGGCGGACTATGTGGTCCTTCTGGACGAGCACGGCAAGGAATACCGTTCCGTCGAATTCGCTCAGAAACTGGAAACCCTTATGAGCCGCAGTTCCAGGGACATCGTTTTCGTGATTGGCGGGGCCTATGGCTTCTCGGAAGCCGTATATTCCCGGGCCGATGAAAAACTGTCGCTGTCGAAAATGACATTCTCGCACCAGATGGTCCGTACCGTGTTTGCGGAGCAGCTGTACCGCGCGTTCACCATTATCAAAGGAGAGCCGTACCACCATGAATAAGCATCACATCATAAGACAGTGGGGCGCACTGGCCGTGGTAACGGTGTCGGTGGTACTGATGATCGTGTCCATCCTCTCCGGGCAGAGTCACGTGAATTCCAACGCTGCGGCGGAAGACCTTGGCCGCAGGGTGGAGCGGCGGATGTCCATCCTGGACGGATTCATCGCCCAGGCAGGCTCGCAGCCCGCCGCGGAGTGGATGTCGCTGCCCGGCCTGCCGGAAGATATGGTGGTGTACAAGTACGTGGAGGATACGCTCCAGAGCTGGGCCCACCAGTTCCCCCTGAGAAGCGACGACCTGCGCCCGTCGGCCCTGGTCCAGAGACTGGGAGACTCCCGCGGGTTCATTGTATCGCCCCTCACCCAGGTGGGCGAGGGCCTGTCGTTCCTCAACTTCGGCCCCAAGTGGTATATGATGAAGTCTGTCCAGTTCGACGGCTTCAAGATCGTCGCGGGTCTGGAGGTGGTGAATGAACTAAACAACGATCCCCTTAACGGAATCAATCCCCGCCTGGGAGTGAATCCGCGCTATTCCATACAGTCGATATCGGCCAGTGCCGGATCGCCGGTGGAGGTGAACGGCACACCCATGTTCAAACTGGAGACGGACACTGCGTCGGAGCCGGACAGGCACAATCCCGTGCTGTTCTGGCTTGCAATAGTGTTCTTCCTGCTGGGCTCGCTGCAGTTCCTGTCCAGCCGTCCCGGATGGCTGCGCCTTGCGGTGGTGGTGATAGTACAGATAGCCGCAATAGCGGGCCTGTATGTGTACGGAAGGCATCTCGGAGGCGTTTCGCAGCTGTTCTCTCCCTTGCTTTATGCCGATGGCGGCTTCCGCTATTCGCTGGGCGCCGTGGTGCTGGTGAATCTGCTGGTCTGCGCCCTGGTAATGAGCCTGTATCTGTGTCGATGGAGCATCCTCCGCGTGCTCAGACGTCGCAGCAGCAAAGTGCGCGATGCGCTGCTGCTTGCGCTGGGGATTGCGGTGATGGCCGCCATCGTCCTGTATATGCACGCCGGATTCGGGAGCATCGCCCTTAACTCGGAAATATGCCTGGAGCTGTTCAAGATCCAGCTCGTGGACAGATATACTGCGGTGGTGTACGTGTCGTTCCTGCTGCTGTCGCTCACGCTGCCGCTCATACTTCAGATGCTGTCGCCGCTCGTGCGCGGGCTCTTCGGCCTGCGTTACGACGCATTCTCGCGGGGCAACCGGGTGCTGTTCGGAATTGCCGTGGCCGCGTATTTCGTGAGCGTGTCGTCCGTTATGGGCTTCCGCAAGGAGCAGGGCCGCGTGGACGTCTGGGCCAACCGCCTTGCGATGGACCGCGACATCACCCTGGAAATCCAGCTTAGGCTGGTGGAGGAGCAGATCGCCAGGGATCAGGTTATCGGCGCCCTGGCGGTGCTGGACAACAGCAACGAGCTCATCAGGGGCCGTCTGGCCAATACTCATCTGGTAAGGGTGTCGCAGGAATACGACATCGTCCCTCTGATTCTAACTCCCGCTCACGAGAATCTCTACCGCAGCCGCATAACCGAAGGCTCGCGCCTGGCACCGGATTCGCGCTTCTTCTACAGCACCGGGGCCGATGGACACTCCCGCTACAGCGGCGTGTTCACATATTATATGGGCGATCAGGGCGTATCGTCGCTGATGATTACGGTGGAGGCCAAGTCCAATAGGGGAGACCGCGGTTACCTCAGCCTCCTGGGCATTTCGGAGCCGGGCCGCGCGGTGCTTCCGTCGGTTTATTCCTACGCCAAATACCTGGAAGACAGGCTGGTGTCCTTCAAGGGAGAATATGCCTATCCTACGGTTATCTCCTCGAGGCTTTCGCAGGAACTTCAGAAGTATCCGGACGGCAACTTCAGAAGCGCCGGATACATCCATTTCTACAAGGCCGTAATGGGCGACGTGGTGATTGTAATCTCGCGCGAAACCACGGGCTTGATAACTTTCGTGGTGGAGGCGGTGCTGTTCGCCATTCTGGCCTTCCTGCTGCTCACGCTGCTCACTTTCCGTGTCCGCAGGTCCCGCAAGAGCAACCACAGCACATACTACAGCAACAGGATTAACCTGGTGATGTATGTGTCGCTCACAATCACGCTGATAGTCATGTCCGTGTTCAGCGTGTACTTCGTCTACAGGCGGAACAATGCCGACAGGCAGAGCATTATGACCTCCCGCATCAACACCATCCAGAGCATGCTGCAGGCACGTATGCGTAATGTATATACGATCGACGACCTGCGCTCTCAGGACATCAGCACCGCTGTGGACAGGACAGGTGCAAACCTCAAGTGCGACGTGAGCCTGTTCTCGGCCACGGGCAAACTGGTGATGAGCACCACGCCGGAGGTGTTCGACAGGAGAATCCTGGGCTTCCGCATAAACGAGGATGCCTACAAGGGAATAATCTACGACCACAAGCGTTACGTCGTGCTGCCGGAGACTATCCGTTCGCGGCACTATTATGCCCTGTACGCTCCTCTGTTCAACGGAGAAGGGGATATGGTGGCAATAGTGTGCTCGCCGTACACGGACCAGAGCTATGATCTTCGCACGGAGGCTTTGTCCCACATTGCGGCAGTTATAACAGTGTTCCTGTTGCTGCTGCTCCTCACCCGCTTCATCACCGCCGAGGTTGTGGAAAGAATCTTCCGCCCGCTCAGCGAAATGTCCCGCAAGATGGCAGTGGGCGACGTGGACAGGCTGGAGCACATCGAATACAATCAGGAGGACGAACTCACCTCGCTGGTGCAGTCGTACAACCGTATGGTCACCGACCTGTCGGAATCCACCCGCCGTCTGGCGCAGGCGGAGCGCGACCGCACGTGGACGTCGATGGCCCGCCAGATCGCCCATGAAATCAAGAACCCGCTCACGCCCATCAAGCTCAATCTGCAGATGCTCATCCGTATGAAGGAGGCCGGCAATCCCAAGTGGGAGAGCAAGTTCGACGTGGTGTCATCGACCATCCTGGAGCACGTCGACGTACTGGCCGATACTGCCGAGGCGTTCTCCTCGCTGGCCAAGATGTCGTCGGAGACTCCGGTTGCCATCGACCTGGATGCCCTGCTCCGGCAGGAAGTGAGCCTTTTCAGCTCGCGGGACGACATCGACATAAGTTATCTGGGGCTTGAGGGGGCGGAGATTGAAGGGCCCAAACCGCAGGTTACCAGGGTGCTGGTGAATATCATCACCAATGCCGTACAGGCCCTGGAGGGCAGGGAGGACGGCAAGATACTGCTGTCGGTGAGGAATTCGGAGCAGGACGGATTCTACGACATCGTGGTGGAGGACAACGGTCCCGGCGTCAAGGAGGAAGACCGCGAGAAGATTTTCTCGCCGGAGTTCACTACAAAGAGCAGCGGCTCGGGTCTCGGCCTTGCCATCTGCCGCGCAATCATCCAGAGATGTCAGGGCAGTATATTCTGCACTAAATCTTTTGCTCTGGGAGGTGCCAGTTTCGTAATCAGGTATCCGAAATTGAAATAATTTTTCGTATCTTTGTAGAGCTATGAGAATCAAGAAAGCTGTTTTTTCCGGAAGTAGCGTGAAGGTGGGCGGCAAGCCCGCCCTGCGTTTGCCGGAGTTCGCTTTCATCGGCCGCAGCAACGTGGGCAAGAGCTCTCTCATCAATATGCTGTGCGGCAACGGCTCCCTGGCAAAGACTTCCCAGACCCCTGGCAAAACCCAGCTGGTAAACCATTTCCTCATCAATGACAAATGGTATCTGGTGGATTTGCCGGGCTATGGCTACGCGAGGCTTCCGGACAAGGACCGCGCCCGCCTTCGCCACATAATCTGGGACTATATCAACAATTCGGAGGACCTTGTGATGCTGTTCGTGCTCATCGACTCAAGGCACGATATGCAGGAGGTGGACCTCCGCTTCATCAGCGAGCTGGGAGAGAAGGGGATTCCCTTCGGCATCATATTCACAAAAGGCGACAAACAGGGCACAACCGTGCTGGAGGCACAGGTCGCCAAAAACAAGGAAAGGCTCCTCCAGGACTGGGAGGAACTGCCGCCCTGCTTCGTGTCGTCCAGCGTGAACGGCCTGGGTAAGGAAGATATTCTGAACTATATAGGATCTGTTTTACAAACGCTATGATCAACGATGTCCACAAGCACCGGATGGCCATTTTCACCTGCGACGCCACCCGCTATTTCGCAGAAAAAGTAGTCGCGGAGATTAACAAGCTCAAAAGGGAGGATGAAGAGGAAGTCGTCCTTGGCCCTCTTGAAGTAACACGTTTCAGCGACGGTGAGTTCCAGCCCTCCTTTGCGGAGAGCGTACGCGGTGCAACCTGCTTCATCCTCCAGTCCACTTTCCCGCCCAGCGACAATCTTATGGAGCTTCTGCTCACGGTGGATGCCGCAAAGCGTGCATCGGCAAACAAGGTCATTGCCGTTATCCCTTATTACGGCTGGGCAAGGCAGGATCGCAAGGACAAGCCGCGCGTATCCATCGGCGCAAAACTGGCGGCCAATATGCTCAAGTGCGCAGGCGTGGATGCGATTATGACCTGCGACCTGCATGCCGACCAGATCCAGGGCTTCTTTGACTTCCCGGTGAATCACCTGTATGCCAGCTACGACTTCCTGCACATCCTGGAAGGCCTCAAGCGAAAGTTCAAGGACACCCTCACGATCGCAGCTCCCGATATGGGCGGTGCCAAGAGGGCCAACAACTATGCGAAGTATCTGCACGCGCCCGTGGTAATCTGCCACAAGACGCGCGCCCGCGCCAATGTCGTGGAGAGGATTCAGCCCATCGGCGAGGTTGAAGGAAGGGATATCGTGATTATTGACGATATCATCGATACCGCAGGCACTCTTACGGCCGCAGCAAACGAGCTGGTTAAGCGCGGAGCCAATTCCGTGCGCGCTTTCGCCACACATCCCGTGCTGTCGGGCCCGGCGTATGAGCGCATCGACTCCTCCGCTTTGACAGAAGTTTACGTTACCGATACCATCCCTCTGGATCCCGAAAAGAAGGATCTTCAGGGCAAGTTCCGCGTGGTGTCGCTTGCGGCAACCTTCGCCCGCATGATCCTGCGCGTGTATAACTACGAACCCATTTCGTCCGAGTTCCCGCTGTAAATGAAGGTTTTTCTCGCTGCAATAGTTTTTGTCGGCCTGGCCGTTCTGCTTCTGGGGGTGAATATATTTTTCTTCCGGAAGCCCTTCCCCGACGGGGAGATATCGACCAATCCGGAAATGAGAAAGCGGGGAATCAAGTGTGCAAAGGAGGAGGAACTGGAAATGCTGGCCGCTCAGAAGAAGGGCGTGTGCAGCGGCAAATACAGCGACGCCTGCAAAGGCTGCGCATTATATAAGTGATAATGCGCCCAAAGGTCCATTGCCAGGCACCTTTGGGCGCATTTTTGGCCTTTTTTGCGCCTGAAGATGCTTGACGATGGACCTTTAGGCGCACTATGCTCACGGTTCGAAGTGGGGAATCGGCTTCAGCTTAAACAGATTCAATTCGTGTTTACGGTCGATGAGCGCCTTGGTGGCGGGGTCATCGCAGACGCCCGTGCGGATGTAACGGTCCAAAACCGCATAGGTGAAGCCCAGATTGTCTTCATCAGTCTTGCCGCAGAGGCCGTCAGAGGGCGTTTTTTCTACCAACTCCACAGGAAGTCCCAGCTCCTTGCCGATGGCGACTACCTCCTGCACGGTGAGCCCGCCAAGGGGCGAAAAATCACCCGCCGCATCGCCGTAGCGCGTGCTGTATCCAACCCAGTCCTCGGAGAGATTGCAAGTGTTGGCGACGCGCCCGTTATTGCTCTGCGAGATAGCGTAAAGCGCCGTCATACGCAGCCTGGGAGCCATATTAATCCGAGTCTGTGCCGATGCCTCGTGCCCCAGCTTCGCCTCCACCTCCGCCATCAACGCCTCGAAAGCCGCACCGATGTTCACATCGTAACGCTTAATCCCAAGATGTTCGATAAGCTTGATGGAATCCGCGATATCCGGCTGAACCCCGTTGGGCATAGTTACGCCGATAACACGCTCACGCCCAAGGGCTTCAACGCACAGCCCGGCAACAACGCTACTGTCTTTACCACCAGAAATTCCAATAACAGCATTGCACCCCGGTCCGTTTTCCTCGAACCAGTCGCGTATCCACTGCACGCACGCATTTTTCACTTTCTTTACTTCAAACATAACTGCTCTAATTAACAGAGATGGATAAATCTTTTTCGATAGCGGAGTCGGACAAAAGTTTTCGACGACGTTTTTTTGGCTAGAAAACTTTTAGTCCGCGGAGCCAGAAAAAGATTTATCCGACTCCGTTGACCGACAAGTTTTTCAAACTATTTAGCTCTGGTATAAACCTGAATGGGGCATCCCTCGAAGTCGAAGTGCTCGCGCAACTTGTTCTCCAGGAAGCGCTTGTACGGGTCTTTCACCCACTGCGGCAGATTGCAGAAGAACGCGAACTGCGGAGTGCGGGTGGGCAGCTGGGTAACGTACTTGATCTTGATGTACTTCCCCTTCCAGGCCGGCGGAGGATAGTTCTCAATCTCCGGCAGCATTGCGTCGTTAAGCTGCGACGTGGGAATCTTGCGAACCATATTGGCCGCAACGCGTGCCGCTGCGTCAAGGACATCCAGGATGCGCTGCTTGTTCAGTACCGATGTAAATATAATAGGTATATCGTTGAACGGCGCCAGGCGTGAGCGAAGGGCCGCCGTGTACTCCTTCATCGTATTGGATTCCTTCTCGAACAGGTCCCACTTGTTCACCACTATCACGCAGCCCTTACGGTTCTTCTGGATAATGTTGAAAATGTTCATGTCCTGCGCCTCCATGCCCAGATTCGCATCGATCATCAGGATGCAGACATCGGAATGCTCGATGGTGCGCATCGCCCGCAGCACCGAATAGAACTCCAGGTCTTCCGTCACCTTGGCCCTCTTGCGCATTCCGGCCGTATCGACAATCATAAACTCGTGGCCGAATTTATTATAATAGGTCGATATGGAATCGCGCGTGGTGCCCGCCACGGGTGTGACGATATTGCGCTCCTCGCCCAGCAGGGCGTTGGTGAGGGACGATTTGCCCACGTTCGGCCGGCCCACGATGGCGATGTGCGGGAGGTCGGCGTGGCTGTCATCGGCCCCGTCATCGTCCGGAAGGACTTTGACTATTTCGTCCAGAAGGTCCCCGGTTCCGGAGCCGTTGGCTGCCGATATGCTCCAAACCTCGCCAAGGCCGAGGGCGTAGAAATCGTACGCGTCGTACATCTTTTCGCCGCTGTCCACTTTGTTCACGCACAGGATTACGGGCTTTTTGCTGCGGCGAAGGAGGTCTGCGATTTCCGAGTCATAGTCGGTGATGCCGGTAGCGGCTTCGCACATAAAGAGCACCACATCGGCCTCCTCTACGGCTATCACCACCTGCCTGCGGATGGCGTCCTCGAACACATCGTCCGAATTGGAGGTGTATCCGCCGGTGTCCACCACGGAGAATTCACGGCCGCACCACTCGCACTTGCCGTAATGACGGTCCCGCGTTACGCCCGCGGTCTCGTCCACAATAGCCTGACGCATTCCCACCAGGCGGTTGAAGAGCGTGGATTTGCCCACATTGGGGCGGCCCACTATCGCAACTAAAGCCATATCCTGAAAATTTTTGCAAATTTAGCAAAAAAATCGGCAGAGTGAAATCTGGCCCGTGGCGCTTAATGTGGTGTCCTGCTGTTAATTGCATAGTGCTCCCCTGGTGCATTTTAACCAGGGGAACCCCCACTAATACGCTGTGCTACAGCGACTTATCCGCCACGGCAAAATCGATGGCGGATCTGCTTTTTTTTATTATCTTTGCAAAAGTATGGGAAGTGACACTTCATACGTGGATCTGGTAACGCTGCTGGCGGCCGTGAAGGATACGGTGGCGGAGGCGTTTCCCGTGCCCGTGTGGGTGAAGGCGGAGATCAGTTCGTGGAGCCCGAGGGCCAACGGGCACTGCTACCTGGAGCTGAGCCAGAGCCGGGGGAGCAAGCTGGTGGCGCAGGTGAGGGCGATGATCTGGAGCTGGAAGTACCTCGGCCTGAAATCCTACTTCGAGAAGGAAACGGGGCAGCAGTTGCAGGCGGGGCTCACGGTGCTGGTGCAGGTGAAGGTGAACTACAGTGAACTGTACGGCGTGAGCCTGTACGTGGAGAATATCGACCCGGCGTTTACGCTGGGGGAGAAGGCGCTGGAGCGGAAGCGCATC
>JAILDI010000102.1 GCA_024689525.1 Bacteroidales bacterium | reverse complement strand
TGCTGATGCTGGACTGCGAGAGCAATGAATATCGGCTCATTCCCAAGGCCGATAATATGCCGGAGTTCGAGCTGGGGATCTTCTTCAGCGGGCTCACAAGAAGCCTGATGAGCTCCGACTACAATCTTCGCGTGACGGAGTGCAAAACGGCCGCCTGGATTGTGCAGGCCTACGAAAACGTGCCGCTGAAAACCCACGACAAGACTTTCCTTCGCGATGTGCCGGAGAGCATGTTCAAGCGCCACAGGGACGATATGCCGCCGCGGTTTGCCCGCAGGGCGGAGCATTTCTTCGGCGAGCATAAGCGCGTTCGCGAGGGCATCACCGCATGGGAAACCGGCAATCTGGAGTGGTTCGGCTCGCTGTCCAAGGCCAGCTGCGAATCCAGCATTCACTGCTATGAGTGCGGCTCTCCGGAGCTGATCGCCATATATGAGGCCATGCTCACCACGCCGGGAATCTACGGCGGAAGGTTCAGCGGCGCGGGCTTCAAGGGAGCCTGCATCGCCATCATCGACCCTTCCAAAAAGGAAGTTATCGAGCGGGAAATTACGGAGAAATACCTGGCCCGCTTCCCCCAGTACAAGGATTCCTTCAAGGTTTTCTTCTGCAAATCCGACGACGGAGCAAGATTCGTATGAAAACAATAGTCATTGCCGCCGGATACGCCACGCGCCTTGGGGAGCTCACAAAGAACTTCCCCAAGCCGCTCCTTCAGATTGGCAACAGCACCATTCTGGGGCGTATGCTGGACGATATCGACAAAATCCCCGAGATTGATGAACATATCATCATCTCCAACGGCAAGTTCGCGGGCATATTCCAATTCTGGGCAGAAAAGCAGAATTACACTAAGCCCATCACTGTTGTGGATGACGGCACCCTCACCAACGAAACCCGCCTTGGCGCAGTGTGCGACCTTCTTTTCGCTATGGACAAGCTCCATATCGATGACGACCTTCTTGTGGTGGCGGCCGACAATCTGCTGTTTTTCAGCTTCAAGGAATTCGTAGACTTTGCGTATGCGAAGGGAACATCCTGCATTATGTGCCACGAGCAGCCTTCCATCGAGAAACTGCAGCGCACAGGTGTAATAGTTGTGGACGAGAAAATGAAGGTCCTGAATATGGAGGAAAAGCCGCAGGCTCCCAAGAGCACCTGGGCCGTTCCGCCCTTCTACATCTACCTGAAGAAGGACCTGGACCTTGTACGCCACTCTGTGGAGAACGGCTGCGGCAAGGACGCCCCTGGCAATTTGGCGCACTATATGGTGGAGCACACCACAATGCACGCGTGGCCGATGAGCGCTGGCCGCTTCGACATCGGCAGCCTGGATACTTACGAAGAAGCAAAACGCAAATACGGAAATTAATGAAAGGAATAGTCCTTGCCGGAGGCTCCGGCACCCGTCTGTACCCGATTACTAAGGGCGTGAGCAAGCAGCTCCTGCCCATCTATGATAAGCCGATGGTGTATTACCCCATCAGCGCGCTGATGCTGGCGGGTATCAGGGACATCCTGATAATATCCACCCCCCAGGATCTGCCGGGATTCAGGCGCCTGCTGGGCGACGGGGCCGATTACGGCGTGCGCTTCTCCTACGCGGAGCAGCCGTCGCCGGACGGGCTGGCGCAGGCATTCATCATCGGCGAAGAGTTCATCGGCAATGATACGGCCTGCCTGGTGCTGGGCGACAATATTTTCCACGGCAACGGCTTCGTGGAGCTGCTTCGCGCGGCGGTGGCCGATGCCGAAAAGGGCAAGGCGACGGTCTTCGGCTACTGGGTTTCCGACCCGGAGCGATACGGCGTTGCCGAGTTCGACGCCCAGGGCAACTGCCTGTCGATCGAGGAAAAGCCCTCCGCGCCGAAGAGCAACTACGCGGTTGTCGGCCTGTATTTTTACCCCAACAAGGTGGTCTCTGTTGCTAAAGGCATCAAGCCTTCGGCCCGTGGCGAGCTGGAGATTACTTCCGTGAACCAGGCCTTCCTGGCCGATGGCTCCCTCAAGGTCCAAACGCTTGGCCGCGGCTTCGCCTGGCTGGATACGGGAACGCACGACTCCCTGGCCGAGGCCTCCATTTTCGTGGAGGTCCTGGAAAAGCGAACCGGCCTCAAGATCGGCTGCCTGGAGGACATTGCGTTCCGCAACGGCTGGATCTCCGCGGAAAAGCTTCGCGCCCTGGCCGCCCCGATGGCGAAGAACCCGTATGGCCAGTATTTGCTGAGGATTGCGGAGGAAGGATAGTTTTTTAACACACGAGAGATTAAAGATTTTTTTGGAAATTAGGGATTATTGCTTACCTTTGCCATAGAAAAGGAAGCAAATCCGGAAATTGCGTAGTTCAACTATTTGCGCCGGTGAGTTTCCTTTTTCGTTTGAAGTAAGTTACACCAGCCAGTTCGTGGCGCCCATTCCTGATTTCTTCTACTATAATTTGACCACGTAGGGTTTCTTTTTCATTTGAATGCTTGGTAACAATATGAGTTACGGCAAAGTTATCAATTACGTGATGGAATGAATCATCAATGCCTAGATCTTCCATTTTAGTTGCGGGGCAGAGTTTGATCTTGACCAGTCGGTTGTCTTTAACATCTTTTATGTAATGCAGGTAGTCCTCAAGGCTACCGTCAAAGTAGGAGAACATAATTAACAATTTTGGTTAGCAAGATATAAATACTTATCCGTGTAAGCACTATTTGAAACGGTTAAGTTGTAAACAGCCAAATATCAATGGTTTACAAAGGTTGGTTGCGCCGAAAACCAGTGTTTTTAATACATTTTGGCACCAAAAGTTTTGATAACAGCCCATAGACATGCGCCAGAGGCACATTTTATAGAAAACAATAAAACGGAAAAGTAAAATCTTAACACAACACTGATATGGAACTCAAAGGATCAAAAACCGAAAAGAACCTGATGGAAGCCTTCGCCGGCGAATCCCAGGCCCGCAACAAGTACACCTACTACGCCTCCAAGGCCAAGAAGGACGGCTACGTACAGATCTCCAAGATCTTCGAAGAGACCGCTGCAAATGAAAAGGAGCACGCTGAAATCTGGTTCAAGTACCTCCACGGCGGCAAAGTGCCCGGCACCATCGACAATCTTGCCGATGCCGCCAACGGCGAAAACTTCGAGTGGACCGACATGTATGCCCGCATGGCCCGCGAAGCCCGCGAAGAAGGCTTCGAGGAGATTGCCCTCAAGTTCGAGATGGTGGGCGCCATCGAGCGCGAGCACGAGGAGAGGTATCGCAAGCTCCTGAAGAACATCCAGGACGGCATCGTCTTCTCCCGCGACGGCGACTGCATCTGGCAGTGCTCCAACTGCGGCCACATCGTAATCGGCCCCAAGGCCCCCGAAATCTGCCCCGTGTGCGACCACCCGCAGAGCTACTTCCAGCTGAAGCCGGAGAATTATTAGACAATTATCATAAAGAAATGTCTGATTTGATTCATATCTATCACGGGTCCACTAATATAGTGGAAAAGCCTATCTTCGGAGAGGGCAAGATCAATAACGACTATGGTCGAGGCTTCTATTGTACAGAGCATATTGATCTTGCCAAGGAATGGGCTTGTGCATCAAATAGTGATGGCTATGCAAATCATTATCAGCTGAATCTCAGCGGACTTAGTGTTCTCAATCTTAATGGTTCGGAGTACAATATCTTGAACTGGTTGGCCCTCTTGCTGGAGAATCGCAAGTTCAATGTGGCGGAAGGTTTACCTCAGCGGGCAAAAGACTATTTGCTGGAGAATTTCAAAGTTGACTATAAGAACTATGACATTATCATTGGTTACCGTGCCAACGACTCATATTTTTCTTACGCAAGCGACTTTGTAAACAATACGCTTTCGCTCTCCGACTTGTCTGAGGCTATGCGGTTGGGAAAGTTGGGTGAACAGGTGGTCTTGAAATCAAAGAAGGCATTTGAGGCCCTTACATTCGTAGAGGCAATTGAGGCCCCACGTCAGGAGTATTTCGCCAAGTACAAATCTCGTGACGAAGAGGCCCGTGCCAAGTACCGCCAGATATCTTCCAAACCTATGGCGGAAGACGAAATATATGTGCTAGACATCATCAGAAACAATTGGAAAAATGGCCAGGGCATATAAAAAGACATATCTAAACGGAGCTATGCGTAACTTGGCCGTGATGATGGATTGCGGTGTGCGGAAGTATGGTTATTCCATAGAGGAGTTCTATGACAAATTTCTCGCTTCCGAGGTGTCTCGCCAGTTCGCAAGCGGTAACCCCCGCTATCTGGTGGGCATGTCTGGCGCAGAATTGGCCGACTCTGTGGTAGATTCATCAGGAGGAACAGTCTTGAAGGAGAATGACGGCACTTATTCCGTTGG
>JAILDI010000092.1 GCA_024689525.1 Bacteroidales bacterium | reverse complement strand
GTGTTCCTGGTCTGCAAGTTTTTGGCAGACCGGGAACACCTGGATACTTTGCCGACGCCCAGGTTGACAAATGGTCTGCGTCAGTTAAGTGATTGAAAGAGCAGTTATGTGATTGATAGAAATGAGCGAGTACCTTTGATTTGCTGAGAATAAACCTTATCTTAGCAATTACTAAACAAAAATGTCTTTATATGAAAGGTGTAATTATCGTAATCGTAGCGTTGGTATTTGCTGTTATCATTCTGTTCTTTAGACACAAGTCTTCTTCCGGTCAAAAGCAGAAGGCAACAACTACCATGAATCGCCTTTTGAGTGATGAAACCACGACAGGATTACGGGTTATCGAGGTCACGATGACGGAGGAAGAAGTGAATAATGCTGTTGACGGGTTCGTTAAACTCAATAGTAATCATAATTCTTCAGTAGAAAGGCCCGTGATCCAACAGAAAGGGGATTCTTTCCTTTTGGTTTTTCCTGATAACACCAAATATGACCAGTTCTGTTTTTGGGTGAATTATGTTGTCTATTCCAACAGGGCTAAACGCTATAATGACAATGTCATAGGTTGGTACGAAGTCGGATCGGAAGCTGCAGGAGCATGGAGCCCTTTTGTCGGACAGAAACTGATGTTTTTCATTCCTGCATCGGATGAGGAGTTTGATAACGTCTATTTTACCACAGAGGACAACCGGTGCTATAAACAGCAGTTTGCATTCCGGGCTTCGTTGATTGAGCAGGGTGAGGTGTACAAGGAATACGAGGCACCTACTCGCTGATGTAAAACTCTTTCAGCGGGCGGTATCCGAGGTCTGCCATCAGTTTGTTCCAGTTCCGGGGCAATTCGATCTCGACCGTGGCATATCCGCCGCCGGGCAAGGTCTGCACCTTGTTGCGGGCTGCATCGCCGGTGATTAGGAAGGCGGTCATCCCGCGCTTCATAGTAGGGATGGTCACCTGCTCGCTTTCGGGAGAGTCATACCACTCGGGGGTCGGGGTCATCTCTCCGCCTTCATCTCTTCGGATGTGGCCCTGATATTGCCTCAGAGTGTGCGCGCCGCCGTCCTTCGCCCCGCCGGGATTGGCGTAGTAGTTGGCAAAGGCCCTCTCTTTCACCGGCCGGCGGGATTCATCTATCAGCACCTTTTCCAGCGCCTCCGGGCTTTTGTATTTCCCGGCAAGGATTGCTGCCACCGGCTCTGTCATGAGGATGGTGCGGAAGGTGAACTGGCGGCCGCTGCCCAGGGCGAACTGGCTTCGCTCGCAGATGTCCCAGGCGATGAGTTCCATCACCTTCCGGGGATTGGTAGTGGATGGGGCCATGTTGTTGCCCCAGAGCAGCGTGGAGGCCAGGGTGATGGTGTTGTCGTCCAGGTTGAATCCTTTGCGTACGTGGTAAGGCTCCCAGCCGATACGCAGGCAGGCGGCATCATCTTCCACCATGCACCAGGACATAGGATAGCCGAAGGATCCCATCCGGTCCTGCTTCACATAATAGCCGCAGAGATTCATCAGTGCGAGGTTCATGAAGCGGCCGATGGCTACGTTCGCGGCCTCGTTTATCTGCCCCTGGCCGCTGTCTATGCCGAGTTGCCTGGCCACCGGGCCATTCAGCCAGCTGTAGGGTATCCAGGCGTGCGTACTGGCAAGGGTGCGGCGGAAGTTGCCGTCCCCGAGGCCCTTGGTCAGCGCAATCAATATGGGCATATACTCCGGCTTGCAGCCCGCCATGACGGCATTTACGGCCACGTGCCAGAGCTTGGTGTCCCTGTGAGCAATGGGGAGAATTGCCACGGTCTCATCCCACTTCATATCGGTATACTTCAGGAAAGATTCCACTTTATCGAAGGTCGGCGGGACGATGGGGAGGCCGTCGGACCACCTCATCTCTTTGAAGTACTCGTTGATTTCGTCCAGGGTGCCGAAGAAGGCGTCATCGCGGATGTCGCCTTTGCCCCCGGAAATGCCGGCGGAGAGTTCTTCCTCGCTGATGGGCCTGGTAAGGGCATCCACGATTTGCGGCCATAGGATCTCGCGCGTGTTCTGGATCAGCTGCCCGGCGGTATGGGTGGCGAAAGCGCCCGGATACTGCGCCACCCGCATCACGGGAACGCCGTTGTTAAGGGCGGTATATCTGGCCTGGTCCACAAAACCGGGGCCGGCAATGATGACCGAAGGGATGCCTAAGTATTCGGCGGCGATGCAGGAGCCGGTCTCTTTAGGTGTGCAGAGCCCGCAGCCGCCGTTGCCGGAAATCACGGCATCCACCTTCATCTCCTTGAGCTTTGCCTGGAATTCCTCTTTTGCCTTGCGCGTCACGCCAGGTGCCGGATACGGCCCTGCAATGCCTATTTCGTCCAAGAGGATCACTTTGGCTGAGGGATAATTGGCCAGGATCAGACGCTTGATCTCGGGATGGGTGACACCCGTCATAAAACTCACGCCCACAACGGCGATGGTCTTTCCGTCCAGCGTCTCAAGACGCGGAGCCTGCTGAATCATTTTCACGGAGGACCGTCCGACGGGGCTGACTACGGCATAGCCCGGCTCCTCCTTCACGACCGGGGCGGAAACTGGGACAGAGGCTGCCGGCGGAGCGTCGGCTAGTTTGCAGTTTTCATCGCATACGATGCGCTGGGCATTCAGTTCGAGGCAAATAAGCGGGCAGGCCAGTGCCAAAACAATGGTGCAAAATGGATGAGGGTTCATGCTTGTCTGAATTCGCGTCTAAACATTAGATGCGAAAAACAGGCAAAGGTTAATCCGGGCCGTTATCGATCAAAGGCTGATGCTTTCTATCCTGAGGCGGAGGGTGCCGGAAGGGGTCTGAGCCTCGGCAATTTCGCCGACCTTCTTGCCCATCAGGGCGGCGCCTATAGGGGATTTCAGCGAAATCTTGCCAGCCTCCAGGTCCATCTCGTGAGGGGCGACAATCTCGAATGTCAT
>JAILDI010000036.1 GCA_024689525.1 Bacteroidales bacterium | reverse complement strand
CGGCCACCGCCGCGCGAAGCATCTCCACGAAGCCATTGCCGGGGAAAATGTTGTCGCCCAGCACCACGCAGGCCGTATCATTGCCGATGAATTCTTCGCCGATGATGAATGCCTGCGCCAGTCCGTCGGGCGACGGCTGCTCCGCATAGGAGAAGCGCACGCCGTAATCGGCCCCGTCGCCCAGCAGGCGCCTGAATCCCGGCAGATCCTGAGGGGTCGATATAATCAGGATGTCCCTGATACCCGCCAGCATGAGGGCCGATATGGGGTAATACACCATCGGCTTATCATAGATGGGCAGGAGCTGCTTGCTCACGCCCTTTGTAATCGGGTACAGACGGGTGCCGGAGCCTCCGGCCAGGACGATTCCTTTCATTAATTTCCGTATTTGCGTTTTGCCTCTTCGTAGGTATCCAGGCTGCCGATGTCGAAGCGGCCAGCGGGCATGGGCCAGGCATGGACAACGGTCTTGTCCACAAGGTAGTGGGCAAGGTTGCCGGGGGCATCGAAGCCGCATCCGCCTTCGATGGCGCCCTTGATGAGGGGCAGGTCGGATTTCTTGTAGATGTAAAACGGCGGCACGGCCCAGTGCGAAACGGGCACCTCCGGCTTCTCCTGCATCTGCAGGACGCGCATATCGGCATCGACCTCTATCACGCCGGTTCGCTGGAGCTTGTAAATCTCCGGCTCGTTGTGGCACATGATCATCGACGTTCCTTTCTCCTTGAACGCCTCCACGAAGCCGCGGAAGCTGAATTCCAGGATATTGTCGGCCGCCACCACCAGCAAATCCTCGTCAAGCTTATATGTGTCGATGGCGAGAATCAGGTCCCTCACCGCGCCCAGACGAGTCTCATTCGTGCAAGTGCCGTCCGACAGCACTCGAACAGGTTTGCCTGCAGTGGAAACACCCCTTGACGCCCTGTTCGATGCCCAGGTCTCGAAGATGCCGGCAAACTTGGCATTGGTCACGATGATGTGCTCCGTCACCTCAGGAATTGAGTCGATGTCGTCCAGCATACGGCCCAGGATGGTGTTCCTGCCGATTTCCAGAAGGGGCTTGGGGAAGCTCTCCGTGAGGGGATAGAGCCTTGTGGCGTAGCCTGCGGCGAGTACTATTGTTTTCATACGAATCTTGCTCCGTCGTCGGATTTGCAGAAGAAAACCCTGAAGGAATCCTTGTACTGGGGGAAGCGGGCCAGGTATTTCTCCGTTATCTCGCGCTCAATAACCTCCTTCTTGGCCGGGTCGATGATGGCGATGCAAGCGCCCTTGAAGCCCGCGCCGCTGAACCTTCCGCCGTAGATTCCCGGCGTGGTGAGCATGGCCTCATATATGGCGATAAGCTCCGGAGAGCCGCACTCATAGCAGTGAATCGAGCTCTCGCAGCTGGCTTTAGACAGCGAGCCGAACCACTCCAGATTGCCGGTCTCCCACGCGGTAATGCCCTCGCGTACGCGCTTGTGCTCGCCGAAGAAATGCTCCGCCCTGCGGGCAAAGCGCGGCGGCATATCGTCCCTGTGACGCTTGAACATGCTCTCCGGCACATCGCGCAGAAAGGTCTTGTCGTGAGTCTTCAGCGGCACGTTTTCGTAGGCCTGGACAATCCATGCGGCCGTCTTGCACTCCGTCACGCGAAGATTGTAATCGCTTGACATAAGGCTTCTTGTGAGCCCGCTGAAGAAGATCCCCAGCTCGAACTCCGGCATATTATCGGCCTTGGGAATGAGCCGATATTCATTGCTCTCGCAGTCCAGCATGAGCAGATGGTCCTTTTTGCCCAGGGCGATGCAAGCCTGATCCAGCAATCCATTATTCAGGCCGATGTATTCTCGCTCGGCCTCGCTCGCGATTTTCATCACCTCGAACGCCGCCAGCGTGATGTTGTTCGCCTTCGCGAAAGCCATCACATAGGCGATGAGCACAGCCGCGCTGCTGCTCAGGCCTCCCACCGGAAGCGAGCCCTTGATAACGCCGCTGATGCCCTTCTCCAGCGTGAAACGCTTCTGAAGCGCGAACTTGGCGCCGCGGGCATAATCGCCCCAGTTGCCCTGCTTCACCAGCGACGGCGTGGCGATATCGAACTCCACGTGACCGCTGAAAGTCTCGCTGTCCAGGATAACCTTGCTGTCCTCGCGCACATCGAACTCCAGGTCCACACCCTTGTCGATGGCGAAACCCGTCACTATTCCGTGCTGATGGTCCACGTGCGCGCCCAGCGGGCAAACTCTGTAGGGGCTGAAAATGTGATATTGCATTCGATTATCGGTTCTGATACATATCGTCGTAGTACTTCTGGTAGTCGCCGGAGGTGACGTTATCCATCCACGCCTGATTGTCCAGGTACCAGCGTACGGTCTTCTCAATACCCTCCTCGAACTGCAGCGACGGCTCCCAACCCAGTTCACGCTGGAGCTTGGAAGAGTCAATCGCATATCGCAGGTCGTGCCCCGCACGGTCGGTGACGTAGGTAATGAGGTCCATATCCTCTCCTTCCTTACGCCCCAGAAGCCTGTCGGTCGTATTGATAAGCACCTTGATAATATCGATATTCTTCCACTCATTAAACCCGCCGATGTTATAAGTCTCGGCAATCTTTCCTTTGTGGAAGATTACGTCAATGGCGCGTGCGTGATCCTCAACATACAACCAGTCCCGCACATTCTCCCCCTTTCCATACACCGGCAGCGGCTTACGATGCCTGATATTGTTAATGAAAAGCGGAATCAACTTCTCCGGGAACTGATAAGGCCCATAGTTGTTGCTGCAGTTGGTGACAATCGTAGGCATCCCAAACGTGTCGTGGAACGCCCGCACGAAATGATCACTGCTAGCCTTTGCTGCGCTGTACGGGCTGTGCGGCTGATACTTTGTCTCTTCTGTGAACAGAGTACCGTCCATCTCAAGTGCGCCATAGACTTCGTCTGTAGAGATGTGATAGAACCTTTTGCCCTCCCACTCACCGTTCCACGCAGCCTTTGCTGCCTGCAACATACTCAGGGTTCCCATCACATTCGTCTGCGCAAACGTAAATGGATCCTTAATGCTGCGGTCCACGTGACTCTCGGCGGCGAGGTGGATGATGCCATCCACGCTTTCTTCCTGCATGAGTTTCAGCACACCCTCGAAATCGCAGATGTCCATCTTCACAAACCTGTAGTTCGGCTTGTCCTCAATATCGTTCAGGTTCGCCAAGTTGCCGGCATACGTCAGTTTGTCCAGATTAATGATTTTGTACTCCGGATACTTGTTCACGAACAGCCGCACAACGTGACTGCCAATAAAACCAGCGCCTCCTGTTATGATGATACTGCGTTTCATTCAGTGATTGTAGAGGTCCAAAAAATGGGACGTTACTATCAATTTCTGGCCTTTTTTGTTAGTAGAGGTCCAAACTCTGGACCGCTACTAGCACCAGGTGCAGCTAATCCCGTTTGAAAATATCTCTCGTATAAACTTTCGCTGCCACATCGTCCAGAACGGCATCATAGCGGTTGGCAATGATGGCATCAGCCTGCGCCTTGAAGACCGCAAGGTCGTTCACCACGCGCGAGCCGAAGAACGTCGTCCCATCCTCCAGAGTCGGCTCGTAGATGATAACCTTGGCGCCCTTGGCCTTGATGCGCTTCATGATGCCCTGGATGGCGCTCTGGCGGAAATTGTCGCTGTTGGACTTCATCGTCAGACGGAAAACGCCCACGGTAACCTCCTTCTCACGGGCGGTGTCGTAGGCGCTCGATGCGGTGTAATAGCCGGCCTTGGCCAGAACCTGGTCGGCGATGTAGTCTTTTCGGGTGCGGTTGCTGTCGACAATGGCCTTGATGAGGTTCTCCGGCACGTCGTTGAAATTCGCCAGCAGCTGCTTCGTGTCCTTGGGCAGGCAATAACCGCCGTAGCCGAACGAAGGATTGTTATAATGTGTGCCGATGCGGGGATCCAGCCCCACACCCTCGATAATAGCCTGGGTGTC
>JAILDI010000014.1 GCA_024689525.1 Bacteroidales bacterium | reverse complement strand
AGTCACCACACCGGTGACCGTCACCTGCTGCTGCGCCAGGGCCGTAAAGCCCACTGCCAGCAGGGCGGCTGTCAGAATTGCTTTGAATTTTAACATAGACGTATAGTTGGGTTATAAGTTCCAGTTGCTTCGGGGAGTGGTTCCCCGCAACAAAAGTACTTATAGGTACGCGCAAGGGCTGTAACGGATGTTACAAAGACTGCAACAAACGTTTCAGTGCATCATCTCAGGCAGTTTTTGCAACACCCCGTACACCGCGGGGGCCGATTTCGTGCACCGACATGACTTTTCGCCCACACCGTGCACCGCAACATGCCAGACGATAAGCGAAAATGGCCGAAAATGCTTGATGGGTGGCTTGGCCGTGGCGCAAGTCTGCTAAAACCTTGCAGACCGGTGCCATCGTACGTTCCCATAGGCCGATTCCTGGCGCAAGTCTGCGGCATTTCAGCAGACCGGTGACAAAAAACCCGCAGACCGGCGCCGGGAATCGAGATTACAGAGTCTACGGTGGAGCAAGTCTGTGAGAACACCGTCAGGCCTGCGCCAACAACACAGCAGACCGGCGCCTTGGCAGCAGAAACGCAAGTGGCATCACAGGAGCCCGGCGGCCCGACGGAGGTTGGCACGGGCCGTTTCCGGCTTCACGGCCTCCTCCAGGGCCAGCCCCTCCGGGGAGACCTGGAGCAACCGGGAGAAGCCGGCGGCCAGGAGTTCGCCGGGGTCTTCGATGCGGCCGGAGAGGAGGACGACGGGAACCCCGCGCGCATGCCGGAGGACGCCCAGGGGGACTTTTCCGCCCAGGGTCTGCCGGTCCGACTTTCCTTCGCCGGTGACGATGAGACGGGCATCGGCAACCAGTGAATCAAAGTGAAGCAGCCCGAGCACACGGTCGATGCCGGAGGCCACGGATGCGCCGAAATACGCCACGAGGGCACCGCCGATGCCCCCGGCGGCACCGGCGCCGGGAAGGTGCCTCACATCGACACCGGTCTCCTGCAGCATCTGGCCGGCGAGGGCTTCCAGGCGGCGCTCCAGCACCTCCACATCGGCAGGGGAAGCGCCTTTCTGGGGCGCAAAAACGCGGGCGGCGCCGCGGGGGCCCACAAAGGGATTGTCCACGTCGGAAAGGAGCTCCAGGCTGCAGCCCCTGAGGGTTTCCCGGAGGCCCGGCACCTGCAGCATGCCTTCGCCGCCGTCGCAGGTGGCCGTTCCGCCAAGGCCGATGAGAAAGTGCCGGGCACCCTGCCGGAAGGCCGCAAGGAGCAGTTCCCCAACGCCATAGCTGGATGCGGCCAGGGGATTCCGCTCCCGGGGCACCAGCCGCTGCAGGCCGCATGCTTCCGCCACCTCGATGACGGCGGTATCGCCCGAGAGGCCGAAACGGGCATCGACCATCCGCCCCAGTGGGTCCTGCACCTGCGCCCGGCAGATGGTTCCGCCGATGGCCGGCGTAACGATATCCAGCGTCCCCTCTCCCCCGTCGGAGAGCGGCAGCTGAACCACCTCCCAGTCCGGATGGCGCTCACGGAGGGCAGCTGCCACCGTCCCCGCCACCTCCCCGGCAGGCAGGCAGCCCTTGAACGAATCCGGTGCAACGATGACTGTCATAGTTGTCCGATGCGCTCAACGCAATTCAATCTTCCAGAAACACCGGGCATTCCGGCCTGATTAGAAGAAGCTTACAACGTCGTCCAGGGGCCTTCTTTCCGGCCGGCTGGGCTCCTGGGCCCGATAGCCGAGGGCGATGACTGCCATGACGGTCTCCGTTTCGGGGATGCCGAATTCCGCCCGGATGGCATCGGCATCTCGCATGCCCATGATGAGCGTGTCGAAGCCCATGGCGCGGGCCTGGAGGATGAGGTAGGCGTTGCTGAGGCCGTTGTCGTAGGCGCCCCAGCCGTCCCCCACCTCGTTGGTCTGCTGCCCCCGGAAGAAGCCGGACTTGCCGCTTTCGAAGGTGGAGACGATGAGGACGGGCGCATCGCTGACGCGTTCCTTGTTGCCGCCCACCATTTCCAGCAGGGCGGTGCGCTTTGCTTCGCTTATGGCCACATAGTATTTGGTGGGCTCCATATTGGCCCAGGAAGGGGCTTCCTGCGTGGCCGTGAGAAGGGTGCGCACCTGGGCTTCGGAGATGGTTTTGGAGGCGTCGTAGCTGCGGACGCTCCGCCGCGTGGCGATGACACTGTCAAAAGAGGGCGCCGCCTGCTGCTGGGCGGGTTCCTTGCAGGAGAAAAGGAGGGCGGCGCAGGCTAAAAGCGCCAGGATCAATGACTTTTTCATATTTTCCAAACAAAATTTTCTTTTCCGGCACCTATTTCAAAATGGCACTTGACGATGCCCAAATCGATAAGGGTATACCCCCACGGGGAGAAGAAGGTCTTGGTTTCCACCTGGTTCCCGCCGTGAAGGATGAACTTGAATTTCTGCTGGTTGACGGCGGTGGGGGCGAGAAGCGCCGCCTCGATGCCTTGGGAGAACCAGGCGGGGACGGGCCCTTCGGCCTCGTAGAACTTCTCCGCCGGCTTCAGGGGATGCTGCCTGCCCGGATGGGCTCCGTAGCCGAGGGATATGACGCAGTGGACGATGTCCCCCGCCCTTAGCGCAAAGGCGCCGGGCACCTTCCTGTAGGTGAGTCCCACCCAGCAGGTGTTGAGGCTGAGGGTCTGGGCCAGGAGGACCAGCTGTTCCCCGTAGTAGCCCACTTTCTCTTCCGTCTCCTTCCCTTTGGGCGCGGCCATCACGAGGTAATTCCTTACGCCGGAGAAGGTTCCGTAGGTAAAGAGCTTGCTGGAAAAGGCTTTGGGCTCTTCCAGGACGAGCTGGATATTCAGGCCGCCTTCCGCGTTGTAACGCCCGATGGCGCTTTGGAGGACGGCGACCTTGTTCATTTCTATGGGCTGGTCCTTGTACTGCCGCACCGAATGCCGCTGGCGGATGGCTTCGATGAGTTCCGCCGTTCCTGGCCTCTCCGCCGGGATAGGTTTTCCTATTTCCATACCTGCTCTTTTATTTGCCGTGAAGATAGCGAAACTTTCTGAAATGGCGATGGGGTTTGTCGAAAAGAGGGGGATTTAGAACGATTTCGGCCTCGCCGTAGCGAGGCCGAAAAAGTAAAACGCTGAAGATATTACTCGATGTTGAAGAACGGGGCCACGGAAATGCCGCAAGTTCCGCCTTCGCCAGTGTTCTTACCTGTATAAAGGCCAAAGTATCCTCCCCAGCAAGCGATTCCGTTGTTGACACCGCCATAGTATGTGCCGTTCAGTTTGAAACGAGCAGTTCCACGGTAGTCCTGGCCATCGCTCGTGCCAACATTCGGATAATACTCTCTGAGGTAGAAATCAGTACCGCTCACGTTACAGAATGGCTCGTTGATAAACAATGTGAAGAAGGTCGCACTTGCATTATAATAGCCATATGCCTTTCCAGAGACCCCCGCAAAGTTGGTAACCATAACATTACCTTTCGTGAGATCATCACTGACAGCAAGCGTCATGGAATACACTGACGGCTTGGAGAAGTAAGTGCTATTAAAATAGAAATCAGGGGTCCTTGTGGATCCAGCAGCTTTACACTCGGCGGAGGTAGGTGCCGTAAAGGTCTTTGTAAGAGCTGTTCCGTCAGTGGGAATCAAATAATAGAACCTGCGACAACCTTCCATCAACAACGTGCCATCGGAGGTATAAGTGTACCAATAGAGATACAAAATGCCGGAAGTAGTGAAAAAAGAAGTGTTTACACCTAAATTGCCAGCGGTCAAATTGCCGGTGCTCGCAGTCTTATTAGTACTCTTTGTCCCTACGGCTATACTACCACTATAGCAAGTCTCATTATTATCCCATCTCGCGTTGTAATATTCGAACAGACTCTTAGAACTGACAAACACCGACATCTTTGCCGCGTTATTTGTGTATGTCATGCCGCTTCCAAAGTAAGCATTACCGGTAAGCGTTGTACTGCCCGTGGCAGAGTTGACAATTGAAGGGAATATAATACGAACAGCATTAGTATGATCATTTCTTGTCATTTGTCTGGTACTCAAACTGCCATCATAATAATCAGGGGCAATTTCTACAACCGAAGGGCTTGTGTAATCCCCTAACACTAGGTGATCCTTAGCAGTTGAGCCATCCACTGTCTGCTTGATGCTATAATTGACACCACCCTTTACAAATCCTGTAACGCAATCATCAAACGTGACGGCACCATTGCTGGCAATGGTAAAGTTGAGATAATCAGAGTGATCGCCCTGAGTTAATCCTAGAAGCGCCAAATAAGTTGAAGCCTGCCCATACGGGTTGCGTATTCTATACTTAGTATTATCCACTATATTCTGCTCAATAACAACATCAACGAAACCAACCTCATCAGAGGTATAATCTACAAAGTCCATCGTTGCCCATAACTGGTTGTCAATAAACTTACCGACACCAAGCTTTTTCCAATCACCCACGGTAAGGTCAGGCATATCAAGGAGATCGCCGCGCCCAAGTGTGGGAAGTGCAGGATTCGTGGGATGTGCAGTTTTGCTCCAGAACTCGGTGTGCTCAGATCCGTAGTAGAGCTTAATAGTAATGCCGCCGCTGAGGTCAACGGTAGGAAGCGGGAAAATGAAGGTAATGTCGCGCTTATCTGATGCAGTCGCAAACTGTAAATACACAGTATTTTCACCATTACCATCAGTAGCAGCAATAGCATCTGTTCCAGCATTAGCGGGGTTAACGCCAAACCAATTAGTGTAGTTATCACCGTTAGCAATATTCTTTCCGGCAACTGTAAGGGATGCTTGATTGGCATTTGCAGGAACATCCTTAAGGGTGACACGAACACCAGCACCTACGTGCTTAAATGAAATATCAGTCGGTCGAGTTTCCAGATTGCCACCGCCGGGATAGGCGACCATCGGCATTAAACAAGTATTGGAGGTGTAGTTCTCATAAACCTTTTTTAGTTCAAAATACACCTTGCCGTCATTATTACTGACGTTGTTGCTAAACCTAGGGAAGAAAGCCGCATATCCCCAGTTTACGTATCCATCATTGATAGTAGTTGTAGAAGTAAACGTCCCTTTTGCTTTGCCGGCACCACTCTCAAGTGCGAAAGTAGCATCCCAAGCGTCATATGAATCATTACCATAGGTCCATTTCCCATTATAAGTAGTCCCTTTATAGAGCCTAACGCCAATCTGGTCGCCATCGGCCCATAAGAAATTACCGTCCACGTCCAGAGTACCCTTGGTAGTAGATCCTTTGAGATCAAGACCAAATGCTTCCCCCGATGCACTCAAAGTAATTGTTGTTGCGACTGGAGTCGGCGTGTCAACTTCCTTTTCTTTGTGGCAAGCAGCAAGAGTCAATGCGCCGAACGCCAAGAGAAATAAATACTTTTTCATTGTCTATTCCTCCTATCCTTCGTCTGAGTCCCAGCTATAACCAGAGACAATATTCACTTTTTCTCCACTTGAGAGAATAATTCCCCAAGGCTGAAGCTCTAAAACATTGGCCGTTGGGCTTTCATAAACCATTTTTGTCATAAATATGAGAGTTATTTGATAGTGTTCTAATTATGCTTTTTCTTGAGGGGATGTTGCCCCCGCGTTGAGCGGGCGCAAATATACACATTTTTTATTTGTATTACAAGCAGTTAATCTTCAATTAAGCCCATTTCATCGCAAAAAATGATTATTAGTCTAGAAATATCAGGAAATGGACTGTCAATCCACCCTTACAGAACTGCAATACCAGGTTTATACTTGCTTATTGTAATACAAAAAGTTGGCTTAGCCTCAAATACTACTTAATGCCATTCACCGCGTCAACATCGACACCACCGGCAGATTCCGTTCACAGACGGCCTCCACCTGGGCGATGATCTCCAGGCACCGGGCCCGGGGGATGCGGATGCCGGTGCCGGCCTTCAGCACCAGGTCGAGACCGGGGTTGCCATCATAAAAGAGCGACGTAACATGCTCGCCGTTAGAACCCTGGGGGGAATAGGTGATGTCATACGCCGGGGCGAGGGCCCACTTGCCGTCATCGCAGAGGAACGAGAAATTCTTCGCATGGTCATACTTATTGACGGCCACAAGGTTCATGACCATGCGGCGGAACATCTCCTCCACCTGAACAGGGTCCTGGGTCAGGTAACCGGTGAGGGCAAGGAGGTTGGTATAGTCCACGCCCTGCGCGCGGAAATCGGATTTGAGGAGGGCCGATGCCGTCAGGACATGCCGCCTGCGCCCGTCTGGGGCAAAATCGAATCTTTCGATAGCGAAATACTTGTCTTTCAACAGCATAGTCCGAGGGACCGTGATGCCGCATGCGCGGGCCGTTTCCATATAAAGCCATTCGGTCTTTCCGATGCCGGCAGGATCATAGACCTGGCGGAATTTCACCAGCCAGTGAGAACCATCAGCGCCCCTCATGGCCGCTTTAGGCCGTGCGCCGCCGGAATTGGCACTGTTGTAGTAGAGGTATGATTCATCGCCAGCCTCCGATTCCGACAGGACCTTGATGGCTTCCTCCTGAAGGGCGTCCAATTGCGCAGTGCCTTCCAATTCATTTTGCAGGCCGACACCCGGCATCATGGGACGATACGACAAGGCGCCCATTCCCGCCGTTCCGATGATGGAGAGCCGCTGCAAGGGCGTCAAAGCGGCGAGCGAGGAATGCTGCCTGCGCAGCATCCGGTCCAGCAGATACAGGCCATAACCGTCCGGAAGGCTGTCTTCAAAAGCCGCGAAGCTGCCGCCGAACCGGTCCTTATCGGCATAGAAAAGGCCGCTCTGCAGCGGAAGTTCCGTAGGCGACAGGGAAAAGCCTTCCGCCAGCCAGGCTTTGCTGTACTCGAATACGCAGACGCCCCTCGCCGGATCCATCTGTAACGTCCCTGCGGGCACATCACGGTATTGAACCACTATCTTTTTGATGTCGTTTATCATCGGCCGTTCTTTCTGTTACGGTTTTTATTGATGGTCTCCAGCTCCTGGGACGTAGAGTACTTGGTCCTATTGAGAATGGCCGCCATCTCATCGAAATAGTCGAACTGGATTACGATTTGACAGAAAGCCTCCAGGGAAATCTTGCCGCTTCTCTCAAACCGCTCGATGGTAGGGGCCGGGACGCCCGTAAGGACCGACAGCGTTTTCCGGCTGTAACCCTTCTCCAGCCTACGGGCCTTGCAATTGCTGGCCATCAGGTCCAGCAGCATTTGCGGATTCCGCGAATAATTATCCAGCCGATATTCCATATTATAATATTAAAAATAGC
>JAILDI010000013.1 GCA_024689525.1 Bacteroidales bacterium | reverse complement strand
CGGATCACCCTGTCGGCAATACTTATTATGGTATCCCGCACTTCCATCTTACGCTTGTATTTTGGTGTGGAACCCGGGATTATTCCGCAATAATGGATCCATCTGGAGTTGTAATAGTTCCAGATGGCAAACAATTCGTCCTTGGTGAAAATGTCCTTCAGGGAAAGCCCCAGCTCCGGGACATTCTGAAAGTCTTCCGCTACGTTATTAAGGCAGTCCATCAGCATCACTCCGTCCACGAAACTTTCAGCTTTGCCTACATTCGTGAAAAGCAGTTTCATCAGGTGTGAAGGATTGAAAGCCTTCTCATACATGCGGCCGATACGGTCGGCTATCCCCTGGTTCCGGGGCGTGTCCTCCACTTTCATGTGGTCGTCTTCAACAATGAACCTCATGTCTCCCCTGCTGGCATCCATCCGTATGTCCAGCGAAGGATTCAGCCCCTGCAGTTCCTGGCAGAAATTGAACATGCTTATCATACAACGGCCGACTGTCGATGAGCGGGCATCGACCTTGAGAGGCTGTGACAACAGTTCAGGGAAGCGTTCGTACATCCTGTGGGCTATTTCCCTGTGCTGACGGCCTCCTAGAGGGGTAAGATCGCCGTCGCGTTTGAGGGCATCGGCATATCCGGCCCGTAGTATCTCCAGCACGGCGGCTCCTTTCTTCGAGAGGATGCCCAACTGCGCTGCGGTATCCAGTTTCTCGATGGAATATACATAACAGACGTTGTCGAGCATATACCTTGAGCCGTGACGGCCGTAGTGGCTGATATAGAAAGGCTCATATCCGGCAGGTGCGGGAGTGAGGGCCTTCTGAGTGGGACCGGGATAGGCGAAATAAGAGCCGCCGGTGCGGTTAATATCCTTGAGAATCTCCGTTTTGGAGGTCTGTGCTGCAGCCCCCACGGAAAGAAGCAGCAGAACCGGAATCAATAGCTTAGTCTTCATTTTCTTTGGGGGTTTGGTAAACGATGCCTGCGTTTTCGATCATATTGCGATAATACGGTTCCACGTCGCTCCAGTGATAGTAGGGATAGCAGTCTGTGGACAGGGGTATCGACGTTTCATTCTCGTTCATCAGGAACTTCACCAGAATGTCGTTGCTCCCGGCCTTGCGGAAGAATATGAGCTGAAGGTTCCCAGCCATCGGAATCACGCGGAAGGTTGCGAAATGCTCGTGCAGGTTGTCAAAGTCATCGACAACATCGCGAGCCTCTTGTACGCCGAAAATGTAGGAAAGCGCTATCAGAGAGCTGTCGTGGCCGAAACGGAGGCGCACTCCGCTTTCCCCGGATGCAATCATCTCATCGGCCTCGTCCAGGAAGTTCTGCAGCAGAGGGAATGTACGGTAATACTCCTTATCGGCCCCGGGCATAAGGCCTTCCCAGAAGCACCAGCTGGCGTTCTGGGCCCGGAAACCGTTTATCATCCCTTCCTCTCCGAACACATCGAAGAAGCTGATGTTCAGCTCCGGAAGGCAATACATATCGATGGCCACATTGAAAAGGTCGTCGGCAAAGGAATACTTGTCGATGAATCTCGCGGCCAGCTCCGGGTCCGTGAAGATGGCCTTCATCTGCGGCTCTCCGCTCAGCATCCTCTTCTTGAATTCACTGTATTGCCGTCTCAGGTCTCTTCTGGCGGGCGACTCCGGGACGACGATGGTCTTGTTGGTCTTGATATAATACTGATCGTGCTCGCTGGCATCCATCGAAATCTCCAGAGAAGGATTGAGGGCTTTGAGCTCGTTGCAGAAATTAGCCATACTAAGCATAACCCTTCTGGAGGTCGATGAATTCGCCACGATATGCAGCGGCTGGCCAAGAAGGGAGGGATAGTTGTTGAACATCCTCCTGGCGATAGCCTTGTGCTGCCTGGCGCCCAGGGCCGTGAGTTCTCCGGCACGTCCCTTTGCATCAGCCGCCGCAATCTTGATACGGCGTCGTACATCCTTGCCATAAGGGGTGAGGATTCCCAGAGCCTTTGCGGAATCCAGCTGCTCCTTGAGCCGCCTGTAGGACTTGTCGCTGGTCATATATCTGGCGCCGTGGCGTCCGTAGTGGCTGATATAGAAAGGCTCATATCCTTCAGGTGCCGGGGTAAGATGGCCGGTAGGGGCAGGATAGTTCGAATAATTTCCCGCCGTCAGTTCGATGTGGGAGAGGAGTTCCTCCCTGGATGTCTGAGCACCTGCCGCCCATCCGATGAGCAGCAGGCAGGTCAGGACTGTAAAAATGCGCCTCATAGCGTTGTTTCCACCGTTTTAAGAATAGGAGATTCAAACATATCGTGCGGATTGGTTCCGGGAACGCCCTGCGGCACTTCCATTCCCAGAAGGCCGAACAGCCATTCCCAGTATTTGGGCGTCGTGCCGTCAGATGCCAGGAAATTCATCGGCCTGCTCTCGAAAACTTCTTTCCCGTCGGCGTCCAGATATGAGAGCTGGACAAGCTCGGAGCAGTACAGTTCCTCGTTGTCCGGGAGGAACATGGTGTCATAGCCACGGCCGCAGAAGGACTTGGCCTTCTCCACTGCGGCGTCGGCATCGACCCCTTCCACACGCTTTATGATAAACTCCGGAAGCGAACCGTCATTCAAGGTGAAATCGGTGAGGAAAGTGTCCAGGGGATGCCTGTCGATGCCGTGCTTGATTGTTGCGTCGATGATCCATACGCTGTCGGCCTGCACCTCGGCGATGGCCACGTGGATGAGGTTGAGTTCCCCTTCCGCGCCGGTGGCCGATACGATGGCTTCGTCCATCGACCCTCCCTCGGCGTCATAGTCCATAGGCAGACCCACGAAAATGAGGTCCCCGTTCTGGAGCTTGGGTTTTTCCTCCGTTTTCTGCCTGCACGCAACTGCCGCGGCAATAACCATAATGGCGATAAAGATGATGCTTCTAAGTCTCATAGCTTTAGTATTCCTTAGCATGTTTTGCAAATATACTCATTTTTAAAATGCAGGAATATAAGAAATCTCTGCCAAAACTAGGCAAAACAGAATATTATTCCTATATTTGCAGTGAAAACAAATCATCTATGGCAAACGACACTTTCAGCCGCTATGTCTGGCTAATCGACCTTCTGAAGGAGAAACAGGAGATAACGTTCAACGACATTACGAAGGCCTGGGAAATGAATAAAAGCCTGAATCCTTATGGCTTGGAACTTCCCCCCAGGACGTTCTACAACCACATCAATGCCATAAGGGATATCTTCGACATTGAAATTTATTCCAAAGGCTGGATGTGGCAGATCAATCCTCAGAGTTGGATCAACATGTCGCTGGCAAAGCGTTCGCTCCTGGCAAAACTGTCGTTGAACAATGCCGAACTGGAGTACGAACCGCTCAAGGGCAGGATTCTTTTTGATAAAGACCAGGAGCCGGACAACGAATTCCTGCGGCTGATCGTTCAGGGTATGAACAAGGATATGAGGGTTATACTGACGTATCAGGACTTTGGATCGGAAAGTGAGACATATCACATTGCCCCGTACTGCCTGAAACTGTTCAATCACAAATGGTATCTGCTTGGAGAGGAGAAGGAGACGAAACAATTGAAAGTGTTTGCAATGGACGAGCGCCTCAAGAATGTGGAAATGCCCCGGCGACCGGAATTCTTCTACATACCAAAGAGTTTCAACGGGGAAAAATACTTCGCTGCTGCCTTCGAAACAATGTAAATCCTGCCAAAACTAGGCACGCGCCAAGTTTTGGCACATATATTCTCCCGATTTTTAGTTACATTTGTATCCCGTTATGAATACAAAGTACATCTTCATTTCGGGAGGAGTGGCTTCCTCGCTGGGTAAAGGCATCATTGCTTCATCGCTTGCCAAACTGCTGCAGGCCAGGGGCTTGCGCGTCACCATACAAAAGTTCGATCCCTATATAAATATCGACCCCGGTACGCTTAATCCGTACGAGCACGGCGAATGCTACGTGACGGAGGACGGAGCGGAGACGGACCTGGACCTGGGGCACTACGAGCGCTTCCTTGGCGTATACACATCCAAGGCCAATAACGTTACCACAGGCAAGATATACTACACTGTCATAACCAAGGAACGCGAGGGCGCTTATCTGGGTAAGACCGTGCAAATAGTACCCCACATCACCGACGAAATCAAGCGCCGTATGCTCAAACTGGGGCAGACGGGCGATTATGACGTGATTCTCACCGAGATCGGCGGCACCGTGGGCGATATGGAATCCCAGCCGTTCATCGAGGCCGTGCGCCAGCTGCAGTGGGAACTCCCGGAAGAGGATTGCATGACAATACACCTTACCTATATACCTTATCTTGCAGCGGCAAAGGAACTGAAGACCAAGCCCACGCAGCACTCTGTGCAGGCCCTGCAGCACAGCGGGGTGAAGCCGGACGTGATTGTATGCCGCACGGAGCATCCTCTTAGCCAGGATCTCAGGCGCAAAATCGCCCTCTTCTGCAATGTGCGCCCGGGTCATGTAATCCAGAGCATCGACGCGTGGAGCATCTATCAGGTGCCTCTGAATATGCATGAGGAACATCTGGACGAACTTGCCATCCGCAAGCTCCAGATAGAGAATTTCAACCAGCCGGAACTTACCAGATGGAAGGAGTTCCTGGACCGCCTAAAGAACCCTCAGCACGAAGTGAACATAACCCTCGTGGGCAAGTATGTGGAGCTGCAGGACGCCTATAAGTCGATTCAGGAAGCCTTTGTGCACGCCGGTGCCGCAAACCACTGCAAAGTGCACGTTCGCACCGTTCAGAGCGAGCATTTAAATCCCTCAAACGTGGCGGAGATTCTGGCCGATGCGAACGGCATCCTCGTAGCCCCGGGATTCGGCGAACGCGGCCTGGAAGGCAAGATCTGCGCGGCGCAGTACGCCCGCGAAAACGGCATCCCGTTCCTGGGAATCTGCCTTGGAATGCAGATGTGCGTGGTGGAATTCGCCCGTCACGTACTTGGCTGGGCCGATGCAGCATCGACCGAAGTGAATCCGGACAGCGCCCACCCGGTGATTTGTATGATGGAGGACCAGAAGAAGACCACGATGAAGGGCGGAACGATGCGACTTGGCGCCTACGACTGCCATCTGGATCCGGACTCACTGACGGCAAAGCTTTACGGCCGCACTGAAATAAGGGAGCGCCACAGGCACCGCTACGAGTTCAATTCCGAGTTCCTGGCCACATTCGAAGAGGCCGGTCTCAAGGCCGTGGGACACAACCCCGCATCAGGCCTGGTGGAAGTGGTGGAACTGCCCTCACACCCCTTCTTCATCGGCACACAATTCCATCCGGAATACAAGAGTACCCCGGAGAACCCGCATCCGCTGTTCGCAGGATTGGTGAAAGCCGCCCTCAAGAACAAAGCTACATCGTAGCCAGAAGAGCCTCAACTGTATCGAAAGATTCCACCAGACGGCGGTCCTCCGGCGTGAGCATTCCTGTGGCCACATAGTGGTCCAGAAGCGCCAGGAAGGGCTCAAAGAAGCCGTTTAGGTTAAGCACGATAACACGGCCGGAATACCGTTCCAGCTTCCTCAGAACGTGAGTCTCGATTATCTCATCCAGAGTGCCGATGCCGCCCGGAAGGGCTATCGCCGCAACGGTATCCCGTCGCATCTCCTCCTTGCGGAGGGCCATTGAATCCGTCCAGGCGACTTCCGACAGATTGTCGTACGCGAACTTCTGCATAAAGCGCGGCAGCACGCCCTTGTGATGGCCGCCGCTGCGGACCACTGCATCCGACACCGCCCCCATCGTACCGCGGTACGAGCCGCCGGACACTATTCCGTAACCCTTTGCGCACAGGCCTTCCACAAGACGGCCGGCTTCGACATTAAACTCACGGGGGGCCGTGTTGCTGGCCGAGCAGTAGATTACGACTTGCTTCATACAGGGTATCAGAATTGAAACCCAAAGTTAGCAAAAACTCAGCTCAAAATCAAGAGTAGGCGTGCAATCCTCCGAGTAAAAAATTCACCCCGAAATATGTAAACAGGACACTCAGGAAGGCCAATATCGCGTAAACGTGGAAGAACCGCGGCTTGCTTAACGGCTTTATCATACCGAAGTGCAGCGCCAGCGAATAAACCAGTATCGTAATCAGCGCCCAGGTCTCCTTGGGATCCCAGCTCCAATAGTTTCCCCAGGAGATATTTGCCCATACAGAGCCAATAATCGTCCCGAAAGTAAGCAGGAACACTCCGGGATACAGCGCCATCAGGCTCACGTCACGAAGCCTCTCCGTCCAGGCGGAAGAGAACACCCCCACGAAGCCCAGGATGAACATCAGGGCAAACAGACAGTAGGAGATGATTATGGTCACCACGTGTATCCACAACAGCGGGGAACGCAGCACAGGCATTAGCGGCTTGAACAGCAACCTGCTGCAAATAAAGAAGAAAATCCCCACCAGAAGCACGCCGGCCAGCACCTGAAGCACAATCCTCAACGTGCGCGGAAGCGATGAATAATGCCCTGCAGCCATCCTGAAAGGACCCGCAGGCCGGAAAAAGCCGAACAACATCGACAGCAGCAGGATAATATACCCGGCGTAAACCAGCCCTGTGCCCCAGGGATCATGGCTCACTGCCAGGACACTTCCCTGCATATCGTCATCGTAGGACGCCTGGAAGAACCTGTACCCGTCGCGCTTGAGGATATGATTCATCCTGATGACACGGCTCTCCCCGGAAGGCAGAACCGTAACCTCGCTAACAAAGTCTTTGGGCATCTTGCCCCCATCGTAATAGTCGATGGAAAACTTGTCCAGCCTCAACCCAAAGGGCATCTCCACCGTCCCTCCCTTATACTGCTCAAAAACGGAAGCGCTCTCGCCCACGCGGAGATGAATTTCCCCGCTCTTGCCGGCAAAATACGTAACGAGCGCTCCCGCAATGATGAGCAAGAGGCCGGTAAACAACCCACACAAAAACGGCCTCTTCATCATATGGACTCAATAAACTCAACCACCGCATCGCGGTCTTCCTTGGGCAGATAATAGAATTTCTCGGCCGATGTGTAAGCGTCGCTGTCCTTCGAGTATCCGTGCCACATAATGGCCTCGGTAACGGTGCGGGCCCTGCAGTCGTGCAGACGGTCCGATGCGCCGGTATTCAGTGTCGACAGTCCCCTGCCCCAGAGCGGCGTGGTGCGGCACCAGGTGCCGTGGATGTCGTTCTTCATGAACAGCCTGTGCTGGATGAAGTCGGAATACGGCCAGATGGTCTGGTTGGCGTAGCGCGGCAGCTTCTTGCCTTTATTCATAGCAGGCGACCAGTAGTTGTCGGAACCAGTCTTCCATGAGGGCTTATGGCAGGTTGCGCAGCCAATCTGAGTGAACACTTCCTTACCCCTCTGCACACTCGCTTTCTGTAGATTACGTGCGCGGGGAATGGCCAGGCCGCGGTGCCATACCATAAAGTCGTAGAACTGGTCGGCCGTCATCTCCGGTGTGAAATTGTGATAGCCATTGTCGAACTGATTGGTCGATGGGCTCAGAAGAGCCAGCACCGCTTCGGAGATCTCGGCATCGGTCACTGTGCCGTTCTTGTCAACATCGACATAATAGGGCGATGATGCCCCCTCGGCACGGATTGCCGCAATCACGGACGGAGTCTCCGACATCTTGCGTGCCCAGGCCACGGTGGTGTAAAGGAACGGACGGTCCGGACGCGTTACGTTGGTGATGTTCCAGATTGCGTTGGCTCCTGCCCCATCCTGCAGCGTGCCGCGGGTCATAGCGTAGGTGAAGCGCTTCACGGGCTTGAACTCCCCGCGCGCCACACGCGTTCCATCGGCCAGAATGCCGTCTCCATTTGCCCCAGCCTGGAAGTTGCCATAATATGCACTGGCAGCGAAATCATTGGCGGCTCTGTCCCAGAAGGACGAGTTCAGCTCCACATAGGGAGCCTCCGCCCTGTACTGCTCGCGGATTGCTTCATCCGGAATTGCGTCAATCAGACCGGAGCCGATGACCCCGATGGTCGATTCCAGGCGGAAGCCCATCGTGAGCC
>JAILDI010000193.1 GCA_024689525.1 Bacteroidales bacterium | reverse complement strand
GGCCTTCCTGATCTGTTCGAACAGTTTTTCGCCGATGGCCATCGATGTTTCGTAGTTCTCCTTTTTGAATCCGTAAGTGCCGGCTATGCCGCAGCAGTTCTGCTCAAGAGGGATAAGCTCCACTCCCGGGATGAGCTTCAGCAGTTCCTTGCTGAACATGCTCCAGCCGAGTTTCTGCATGTGGCAGGGAGTGTGGTAGGCAATCCGCAGCGGCTTGAGGTCTTTCTTGAAGTGAGGCTCCACCGTTCCGCTTTCCAGCAGCTGCCAGATGTAGCGGGTTGCAAGCATCACCGAATCCTTCACCGCGGAGTTGTCCAGCTTCAGTATCGACGGATACTCGTCCTTCATCGTGAAGGTGCAGGTCGATGAGAGATTCACCACCGTGAGCCCCTGGGCCACGGCCTTGCCGATGGCCTCCAGGTTGGCCTGGGCATTCTTGCAGGCCTGTTTCTCCAGCCTGTTCGATATGGCGGCCACGCCGCAGCATTTCTCGCCTTCCAGCAGCTGCACGCCGACGCCAAGCGCATTCATTACCTTCACCAGGTCCTTGCCCTGCTGAGGGTTGTTGTACTCCACATAGCAGCCGTGGAAATATGCCACCTGGCGGGGGTAGGAGCCCTGTTTTGACTCCTGCTTGCGCAGCCATTTCTCGAATCCCTTGCTGCTGTATTTGGGGAAGGTGCGGTGCTTGTCCACGGCCAGGACTCCGTCCATCACGGCCTTGGCGATACCCATGCTCGTACCCATATTCACGAGGGGTGCGAACGGGCGGGCCATCGACCCCATGAAGTCGGTGCTGGCCAGGATGCGGTCGCGGAGCTTCGGCTTGGAGTTGTCGAATTTGAGCCTGGCCTCCAGGATGAGGTCGCCCACCTTCACGCCGGAAGGGCATACCACCTCGCAGCGCTTGCAGTTGAGGCAGTATTTGAGGGCGCGGTTGAAGAACAGGGGATCGCTCAAGCGGAGCCTTTCCCCGTCCGGACCGGCCTGCTTGGGGCCGGGATAATCCGGGTTCACAGGCACTACAGGGCAGTATGCGGTGCATACCGTACATTTCATACACTCTTCAAAGTTGTGTACGCTTCTGGTATAATCCTGGAATGTCATAGGCTCAAGATTTTATTTGCCGCAGCAAGGGCCGATCTGATGGCCTTGCCGGCTCCGGTACCGTATTTCCCATCCTTGGATGCGCCCAGGATGGCTCCTGCTACATAAAGGTTCGACACTTTCTGTCCGCCGATGCTGGGGTGCAGGTCCTTATCGGCCTTCACTCCTATGCCCATATACGGCTGGTCTTCGAAGAAATCGGCCTTGTACCACTGTCCACGGCTTTCGGGGTATTCCACGTCCAGGCCGAAGACGGGCTCTTCTATGGCCGACGGGCCGGAATGCAGGCCCTTGGAGAAGAAGCTGCCGCTGCAGAGGATGAAGTGGTCGGCGAAGAGGCGGTAGGTGTCCAGGTTGTTGGAGGCGATTGAGCTTACCACGCCCTCGTGCACTGCGGCCGATACTACGCTGTCGCCGATGATGAATGTGCCGCCGAGGCGCTCGTAGCGCCTGCAAAGCTGGTTCTGGGTGCGTATGCCGGGCACCGACGGGGGAAGGGTGCCCACGAAAATCGTCTTCAGCGGGGTGAGGGCGTCGCTTATCCTGCGGGGGATGTCGTCATCGTCCAGGCCGAATACCTGGGGGAGGATCACTACATCCTCATCGACCACCAGTTCCTTCACTTTCTGAACCAGTTTGTCCGGATTCTTGTCCAGGACGCGGGCGATGTTAACCGACCTCATTTCGCTGGGGCTCTTGCGCAGGGCCTCCAGCTCTTCCATCTCAAGGGTCGCGATGGTGCTCTGGATGTATTCCTTCGCAAGGGCGCCGCGGAGGAGTTCCGGGAAGAAGTCGTGATAGCCGTTGAAGCTTATGATGAGGGCTTTTTTGCCGATGGGGCCTTCCGGCAGCAGGGAGACGTCGCCCAGCGAGAGCACGGCCTCGCGGAACGCTCCGCCGGGGAGCAGCCTTCTGCCCTTGGGGAAGTAGTGGAGCCGTACTCCGGCCCTCTCCATAAGGGCTTCCGCCTCCGGGCAGTTCTGAAGGCTCTCGAACGAGCCTGAGAAGAAATGCAGCGCGCTTTGTCCGCTGCTCACTATTGCGGTGCGGCGTCCTTCTTCCTGGAGCCTGATGCCTGCGGTGAGTCCCGCAAGGCCGCCACCTATAATAATGGTATCGAACTTCATATTCCAAGCACGTGTTTATAGACCCATTGTGTATATTCTGCTTCGCGGAGGGCGTCGCCCCAGGCGATGGGATAGATGCCTTTCCAGCGTTCCGCCATAAAGGAGCGGAGGTCGTCCAGGGCTTTGTCCGGGGTGCCGGCCTCTCCGGCCAGGATGCGGGCTGCGCGGCAGCCGCAAAGCTCGCCCTGGCAGGTGCCCATGCCCATGCGGGTGCGGCGCCTGAGATCCACCAGGCTGCCGGCGCCGAGGTGCTGGATCGCGGCCTGGATTTCGCCGACGCTGATGTTTTCGCATTCGCATACGAGGGCGTCTCCGTAGATGTCGGTTTTTTCCGGCTGGTTGCCGGGGGTGCGCCAGATGGTATCGGCAGTCTCCTTGAAACTGTGGCCCTCGGCCCCGGGAAGGGGAGTCCAGGCGGTCTGGCAGCGGGCGTGGACGCCCAGTTTGCGGCAGACCATGTCGGTGGCCATCTCGGCCATAAGGCGATAGGTAGTGAGCTTACCTCCGGTGATGGTCACAAGGCCTTCCATGCCGTCGCGCTTGGCGTGATCCAGGCACACGGCGCCGCGGGAGATGCTGCGGCCGGAAGGGTCGCTGTCGGCGCTCACCAGCGGGCGCACTCCGGCAAATGAGCGTAGGATGCGGGTCTCCGCCAGGGCGGGGGAGAGCTTGACGCCTTCTCCGATGAGGAGATCGACCTCGTCGGGGGTTACTTGAGGGTTGTTGCAGTCTTCCAGCGGAACGCGGGTGGATGTGGTGCCGATAATGCTCACGGTGTTGCCCGGTACCAGGATGTCGGCGTTGGCGGGCTTGCGGCAGCGGTTGAGCACCATCCGGTTCACGCGGTGGGCGAAGATGAGGAGGGCTCCCTTCGAGGGGAACATCCCCACGTTGATGCCCGCCTTCTCCATTATGGGCATTCCCCAGATGCCGGCGGCGTTGACCGTGATCTTGGCGTAATAGTCTTCTTCCACTCCGGTTTTGTTGTTTCGGGTCTTGATACCCATCACCCGGCCGCCTTCGAGAATGAATCCCGTGACCTCCGTGTAAAGGAGGATGCTGGCGCCGTGCAGCTTTGCGTCAAGCAGGTTGGATGCGCACAGGCGGAAGGGGTCAACGCTTGCGTCGGGTACCTTCACCGCGCCTATCATATTCCTGTTTGCCGACGGCTCCATCGCGAGGGCCTCTCTGGGGTCGATTATCTCGGCCTCGATGCCTGCGGCCTTGCAGGCCTCCACGAAGGTGCCCTGATAGTTGAGGTCGTCGTCCGGAAGGGTGATGAAAAGGCCTCCGGTGGGGTCGATGCAGTGCGGGGCGATCTTGCGGAGGATCTTGTTCTCCGCGATGCACTCGGCGGCCGACTCGCGGTCGGTTACGGCGTAGCGCGCACCGCTGTGCAGCAGGCCGTGGTTGCGGCCGGTTGCCCCGGTGGACATGTCGAACCGCTCTACGAGCAGCACCTTGAGCCCTCGCAGGGCGCAATCCCGGGCGGTTCCCGCCCCGGTAATGCCACCACCGATTACAATTACGTCAAACTCGTTCATCTGATATTGATAATTTTGTGTGTTTGCAGGGATAGCCGCCACCTGGCGTTTTGCTTAACATAATGTATAGTTTGCTGTAGGATGTCGCGGTTGCGCGAGGGGTCGCCAGTGTCGCAGGGCTGGAGGAAAAGGTTGTCGCAGAGGGGTTCCCATTTGCTCAGGTCCGGGGTGCCGCCTTCGAAGACCAGTTTGATTTCGTCGGGGTTGGTGAGGGCGGTTTTGCCCTTGGGGCTCATCGTCACCCAGTCCAGTCCTTCAGGGCGGGGGAGGGTGCCGTTGGTTTCCACGTGGATGAGGTGGTTCCGGGCGTGGAGGGCGTCGATGAGGGGGGCATCGACCTTGAGTAAGGGCTCGCCGCCGGTGAGGCAGACGCGGTGGCATCGGCCTTCAGAGGCGTCAAGGACTGCGTGCAGGATTTCATCGACAGTCATTTCTACGCCGCTCTCGTGGCTGGTGTCGCACCAGGGGCATTTGAGGTTGCAGCCGCTGAAACGGACGAACACCATGGGGGTGCCGGTCCAGTAGCCTTCGCCCTGGAGGGAGTAGAATATCTCGTTTACCTTATATTTCATATGCCGCCATGTTCATCTCGCTCTCCCACACTTCCACGCGGTAGGCGTTCTCCACGTTGTCGCAAATCCATTTTGCGATGTTTTCGGCGGTAGGGTTGAAGTCGAACACTTCGTTCAGGTTCTTATGGTCCAGGGCGCCGGCGATCTTCTTCTTGATGAGGGTGAAATCTGTCACCATGCCGTCGGCGTTGAGTTTTTCGCTGCGGCAGTAGATTTTCACGATCCAGTTGTGGCCGTGCAGGTCCTCGCACTTGCTCTCGTAGGAGAGCATCAGGGAGTGGGCCGATGAGATCTCAAGTCTCTTGCAAACGTAATACATATATTATTATTCTTCGTATTCTGTGGGGTCGAAGCCCTCGAGGGCCTCTTTTCTTTCGTTGCAGGTGCCGCAGCGGCCGCAGTGCTTTTCGCCGCCGTTGTAGCAGGAATAGGTGAGGGAGAAGTCCACGCCCATGTCTTTTCCTCTCAGGGCGATTTGCCTCTTGTTCAGGTTGCAGTAGGGGGAAACCACCTTAACGCCGTTGTAGGTGCCGTGCTCTGCGGCACTGGAGAAGGCGTCGATGAACTCCGGGCGGCAGTCCGGGTAGATGGCGTGGTCCCCGCTGTGGTTGGCGATCAGGACGGTGTCAAGTTCCAGGCTCTCCGCCAGGCCTACGGCGACGGAAAGCATAATTCCGTTGCGGAAGGGGACCACGGTGGAGCGCATGTTTTCATCGGCATAATTGCCTTCCGGGATGGGCTCTCCGCCTTCCAGGAGGCTGCTCTTGAAGTACTGGCCGATGAAATCCAGGGGAATTATAAGGTGGCGGATGCCAAGCTTGTTGCAGTTGTGGCGGGCGTATCCGATTTCGCGGGCGTTGTGCTTGGAGCCGTAGTCGAAACTTACCGCCAGCTGGATCTCGTTGCGGTATTCGTGCAGGAGGGTGGTGCTGTCCAGACCTCCGGAATATATCAGTACTGCTTTCATCTGAGACTGTTTTTAAGGGCTTCGGTAACTGTGCGGGACGTTGCAACGGCTTCCACTACGGTCCTGGGACCAAGGGCGAAGTCGCCGGCGATGTATACGTTGGAAAGGCCGTTGATCTTGTAGTCCGGGCCGGCTTCCGGCCAGCCGTGTACGTTGAACGTGGCTCCGCTGCCTTCCAGGATGCTGAAGTCAGGTTTTTCGCTGATTGCCAGAATCATATTGTCGCACTCAACTATGTGCTCCGTGCCTTCGATGATGCGTGTGAGGGTTTTGCCGTCGGCTCCGATGAAGTTCTCGCAGTCGCAGAAAATGACGCCGCCATCAATGACGGCCACGGGGGCCTGGAAGGTGCGGAACTGCACGCCGTCCTTTCTGGCTTCTTCCACTTCCAGGGGGTTGGCGGGCATATTCTCGAAGGTTTTGCGGTAGTATACCCAGGTGTCGCAGCCGCTGCGTGCCGCAGTGCGGCAGGCGTCCATCGCCACGTTTCCGCCGCCTATGACAATGACCTTTTTGCCCAGTTTGAAGTTCTCGGGATTCTTAAGGTAGGGGAGGGCCTGAATCACCAGGGGATTGTCTTCACCGGGGATGTTCAGCGTGGCGGGCCTTTCGGCTCCCGTGCCGATGAGAACTGCATCGGCCCTTCTGGAGTACTCCAGGAGATCGGTCACTTTTGTGTCCGGCACGAACATGATGCCGGCCTTGATGAGCATCGACTCAAGGGCGTCGATCCACTTGCGCTCCAGGCGGAACGAGGGGATGCCGTAGCGGAGCACGCCGCCCATCCTGGGGGATGCATCCACCAGGGTAACCAGAGCCCCGGCACGATACAGCCAGATTGCGGCGGAAAGGCCCACGGGACCTGCTCCGATGAGGGTGATGTGCTTGTTCTTCAGTTCGTCGGACACGCGTCTGAGGGCGGGCTTGCGGAGAAGGTATCGACCCGATATCTCCTGCTCGAT
>JAILDI010000183.1 GCA_024689525.1 Bacteroidales bacterium | reverse complement strand
GCATAATGTGGAATCCATCCTCATATTCTCCATCTCCTTTAACTCCGTGGATAAGAGTGCATTTCTCTTCCAGAGTCATCTTTGAAACCAACTGGGCCGCACGCTCCTTCGCCTGCTCCGGAATCCAGGAACCTCTCATTTCAACAGGGGCGATTTTGCCCTCGACAAAACCTTCAGGGTCGGCATACCAGCCGTCTATGACCGGATTTGACCGCAGGCCCTGGGCCGATGCCGCTACTGTTATGGATGCGGCAAAAAGGAACTCAACTAATCTTTTCATTGTTCTGTAATATTTGAAATAAAAAATAGACACCCCCGATCCGGGTCGATTTTGCCGAATTGACGATACCGTCGTGGCAGACGAAGGCTACGACGCGGTAATTCCCGGTTAATTCGCCTCCATCGAAGGTACGTTCGATGGAGGCGTCTTTTGCAAGCTCGCCGAGGGAATCCCCAAGGAGGTTCTCCTGGAGGAAGCCGCGGAAGACCGCGTTGTGGACGTAGCTGTCCGAGCCGCCGGTTTGCGGGGCGACGATGCCGTCTTCCAGAAGGGCGACGGACAGGGTGTATTCACCGGCTTCGGCGGCCGTTACCTTGACGGATACTTTTCCATCGGCCCCTAAAGAGACATCCAGCAGGCATGGCGCCTTCCCGGAGGCCGATGCTTTCAGTTTGGCCAGGATCAGTTCTTTCGACGTCGCGGTGATAAGGGTGGATGCGTCCATATTCATCACCGCTGTGGGATATGCCTGGACGCCGAAATGGCTCACAAGGGCCCTGCCGTCATCGCAGGCCATATCGTCCTGGAAATGGACGCAGATGGGAATGAAAGCACTCTGGGTCGATGCTTCCTCGATGGCCGTGGTCATACGCGGGCAGTTCACGCACCAGGTTGCGGTGAAGTCCATCACGATTCCGGGGGCGGCATCGACACCGCCGGAAAACTCCGGATCGTCGGGATCCTCTTTCTGGCCCACGCAGGAGACCAGGGCGCACATTAATATAATAAGGTACTTTCTCACGCGTTAAAAAACCATTGTAGTTTGATGAAGGCACCCTTGTATTCCGGCTGATACCGGCATACACCGCCGGAGCAAACCATACCCTCGCGGTTGTGGCCGTAGCCGGCCATTATCCGGAATCCGGGTGCGGAATACGCCGCATTGACGCTCCAGTAATGCTCTTTAGTGCTTCCGTGATTGTACATATCGCTGAGGGAAACGCTCCAGTCCTGGGCGATGCCGAATTCCAGAAGGGCGGCCATCCAGTCCTTCGTGAGCTCCTGCGAGTACAGGTACTGCAGCTCCCCGCGCATAGTGAAATCCGGAGAGAACTTGTACGTGCCGTCCAGTACAAACACATTCTGGGCGTTTGTGGCCTTGCGGTTTCCGTGGGTGGGAGAGCTCTCCTGGATAGACACGTAGAGAGTCGTTTTCAGCTTCTTGGACCAGCGGTAATCGGCACTGGCGTATATGTCCCTGTAGGCAAGATGGTTTTTCTCCCGCAGCGGCAGGACGCGGCCAAGGCCGTCAATCCAACTGCCGCCAACACGCAGGGTAAGAGCCTTGACGGGATGATAATAGACTTCTCCCGCAAAGCCCGATTCGCCCTCCGAATAAGTTTCATAGGGATTCAGGCAGGCCAGCATATATGTCTGCTGCTTACATAAGGCCGGCAGGTAATTGAGCGTATTGGACAGGACTTTTGTACCCAGCGTCCGGCGGAGCGCAAAGTCCATATTGTACAAGTAACGATAGGACAGCCTCGCGGTGAACTTATTATTGAAGTACAACAGGTTACCCAGAAATGCCTGCCCGCCGTCAAGCGTATATGAATCGCCCGTGGTTGCATTGTGCACGGCGGTGAAATCGCGGCTGCGCAGGACGTATTCGGCATCGGCCTGGAAGCCGTTCGCAGCCCATCGGGCCCGGCCGGAATACATCAGGACATTGGCCGGGGCGGCATCGCCCAGAAGCAGGGCCAAATCTTCCTCCCGGGCCCATTCCGTACGGTCGACCACGGATGCGCCGAAGGCAAAAGCCCCAAGGGACAGGTTTACATCGGCCCCGCTCACAAGCGATTTGGCATATCCGAGGCCCTGGCGGGGAACTCCGGACAGCACTGTGACGGAGAGGGCGTCGTCAAGAAATGACGAGGTGAACCTTATTCCGCCGAGGGAGTTGGCGATTCCAAGGTTCCTGTCTTCCCAGCTTCTCAGGACAAGACCGGAGCCGAACTGCTCGTAGAAATCGCCGCCGGTGATACTCCAGGAGTTTCCTTTCCAGCGAACGTACTTCATCGGCAGGCCGATGCCCTTGAGGGCAAGATCGTAACCAGGAAGGGGGGAAGGATACCACTCCCCCTGGAGCCCGGCGCCGAAACGGCCGTTTGAATAGTCCAGTTTGAGGTAATTGTTTGAGTGGAATCCATACCAGGCCGACTCCTTGTCGTCGTCGAAGATGGTATTGCTCTCCAGGCTGCCGTCAAGGTGTCCCTGGGAGCGGGCTGCTATGGGAAGCAGCAGGGCAAGTGCAGCCACGGCCGCTTTCCACCTGGAAATCATTTGGCTTTCTTCAGTCTTTTCATAAGTTTTCTCTCACTTCCAGGGACATACCCCACGTGGGTATAGACCTGGTTCCCGTCTTTATCGAAAATGAATACCTGGGGAATGCTGGAAACGCCGAAGGCCTGCGCGAGACGCTGCTTGGTGTCGAACAGAACGGTTACCGGCCAGTCGCTTGCCGCGGCAAGGGCCTTTGCATCGGCAATGCTACGGCTGTCGTCGATGCTCACGGCAAAGATCCGGAGGGGGAAACCCCCGTTCCAGTCCGGAGCCACCTCTTCCAGGGCGGCGAGTTCCATCTGACAGGGCTTGCACCAGGATGCCCAGAAGGTGACGATGAAGGGGTTTTCACCATCGACCATCGACAGAGTGCTTACGGTTTTTCCGGAAGCGTCTTCCACTTTCACGTCAGGGAGTTTCTGGGCGAAAAGCCCCGTGGTCATAAAGGTGGCCAATACAAGGCCGATAATTCTACTGCGCATACTCGATTTCTTTTGTGGCACCTATCGGCACTATCACGGAATTAACGACGTAGTTATCCGGATAAGCCGTATTTGTCTTCTTTCCAGAAAGTGTGCCGTAGGGCTTCAGGACAAGGACGGCTATCGAAAGATTTGTCTTGGACCAGGCCGAGTTCAACAGGACCACCCAGTCGAAGACCGACGCATCTTCCGTTGCCTCGAATTCAACTCCGCGAGGACTGGAAGTAATGGTCTTGCGCGCAACGTTGTCGTGAACGAAATCGTCGACAGTTTCTCTGCCACCGGTTGTGAAGAACCGTGTCTGGGCCTCAACAATGCCGCTTTCCAGCAGGAAGGCCGATATCAGATAATCGCCGGAGACCGCATCGACGGTAGCATGTATGTCAAGTCTGTTGCCGTCCAGAGTGGAGCTTATGCCGATGCCGGCTTCGCAAGGGAACTTCCCTTCGAACTCCGTGATGGCATTCTTGATGTTCGTAACTGTTACTGACGTGGTTGAATAGTTTTGGATTTCCATCCAGCCGTTCAGCACTCCTGTTGGATAGCCTTGTACTTGATAATAACTGGCGAGATTCGCTCCGTCGGCAAGGTAAAGGGGATAACCGGATGAAGCGTGGAAGGTTACGAAATCGAATCTGGCTGAAGGATCTTCAGCTGCGGTATGGAAAGCCTCGTCCATATAGGGGCACCAGCCGCACCACGTGGCCGTGAAGCGGAAGCCGATGTTCCTGTGGACGAAGGACTTGCTTCCTGTGGACGACGTTGATGAGGGCTGGGTTATCACTACGGGAACGCAGACGCCCTCATTGGTGCAAACGGATACAATTCCGGTGCGGGTCGATGTGCCATCGTTTGCGGCGGCACTGAAACGGAAGGTCTCGCCCTTCATCCGGTCGCCGCTGCGGGTAATTTCGGTTATCCAGTTGTCGACTATGGTGATGTCAAATTCCGACTGGGTGGAAACGACGGTGATTTCAAACTCGCCGCCCTGCGCGGGCACGGTCACAGCATCGGGGGTTATGGAGAAAACATGAAAATTCTCTATCTCGGGATCGTCCGTTCCGGGACCGTCCGTGAACAAATCGCAGGAAAACAGCAGGCTTGCAAAAATGGCAAGCGCAGGTAACACACGTAACTTCATTTCAATAATGCTTATTTCCTGCAAAATTAGCAAAAAAAACGAAAAATTCCACCAGAAATGACGATCTTTGGTAATTCGACGAACCGATATTAAGGATGAACACCGTACTGCTTATTCAGATTGCAATCATCATACTTGTGAGTATGGGGTATTCGCTGGAAGAAATCCGGAATCTGTGGGATGATGAGCAGCATTTCCCGACGGTGGAGTCGCTGGAGGAGAAGATAAGAAAGTGCGAAGACGAGCTGGCGGTGCTCAAAGAGCGGAAACGCATGCTCAAGGCGGTTGTGGCTTCCCAAAAGAAGTTGCACAAAATGGAAAAAGTTTACTTTGAATCACTTCCGGCCATT
>JAILDI010000150.1 GCA_024689525.1 Bacteroidales bacterium | reverse complement strand
TAGCCGCCATAGAGGGTGACGTCCCATTTGTCCTTCTCGAAATACTTATAAGGAACGCCCGTATCGTCCTGGACCACGGCGAAAGCGTGCTGGAGCATGTCGTTGCGGGCCTGGGAGAAGTGCGGCTTGTGCATGCAGTAGGAGCAGCTCTTGGTGTAGCCGGCCGTGGTGGCGGGATCGAACTTGTCGATGAGGGCCTGGGTGCCGGCCTTGAAGTATTCGTCGCGGAGGTTTGCGTACAGGTAATAGACAGTCCTCATCACATTCTCCTCGCGGTTGAAGTATTTGATTTCAACCACGTCGGTGGGCTTGTCGGAGGGGGTGAGGCTTCCGTCATCGGCCAGTACCTGATAGGTGATGGAGGCGATGTGGAAGTCCATCCTGGCCATAAGGACCATCATGATGGGAATGGTTCCGTCGATGACGTTGTTCGCAAGGTCATTGTCCATTGCGTTGGTGATGAAATAGCTGCTCTTCAGGTGGGTGCGCATGGCGTTGCGGTACATGCTGAAGGTGTGCTCGCTCATGCGGTCCATCACGGGGATGGTGCCGGTTTTCTCAAGCGCCATGAACCAGTAGGTGGTGGGCTTGGGGAAGAATGCCGCCGCATACGGGAAGTCCGGGCCGCTGAAGGGATAGAACACGCTCTGGGCCTTGTCGTTGATGTCCTTGATGTCGGTTGCGGCGAATTCGTCAATCTTGTCCAGGGTCTCGCGGCAGGTGGCCCACATGCGGTCCATTTCCTCCTTGTGCTTCTTCCAGAAGTCTTTTTCCATCCAGGATGCCAGCGGGCTGTCCTGGGCCACGTCCATGCCGGCCAGGATGCGGGCGGTATCGTCCAGGGTTTTGTCTTCCTGAAGGGGGACCACTACGGGCTCCTCAACAGCAGTTGTGTCGGCGGGAAGGTTGCCGGCCTGGGTCCTGCGGTTCTTGCAGGACGGGATAAGTACCATGGCCATTACGGCCGCTGCGAAGATTATGCGTTTCATTTCTTCTTGATGAGTTTGTTTGCAAAATAAACGGCGCCGCCCACCAGCAGTGTGCCGGCGCTCATGATCGACATCCACATTGCTTTCTGGTCGTGGCGCACGAAAGTGGCCAGATAATCGTCATACACGAGATAGCTTATGGAGGCCAGGATAAGTATGCAGAATATTATCGGCGTCACGGGATAGCCCCATGTCTTGTACGGCCTTTCCGCGTCGGGGAAACGGCGGCGGTGCACAAATACTCCGGCCACGGTTGCCAGCGAGCACATCGACAGGAGGATTCCGGTGTACTGGGTTACCAGCGAGAATGAGCCCGTGAGGATGAGCAGCAGGGCCACCACGAACTGGAATACCAGGGCGATGATGGGAATATCCCGCTTGTTCTTGCGGGACAGGAAGCCCAGTATGCGATAGTCCTCGCCCATCACCTGCGACACGCGCGGGCCCACATACACCATCGAACTGATGCTGGAAAGAAGCAGCAGCGCAATGATGAGGCCCATCATATTGCCGATCCTGGTGCCAAAAATATGGCGTGCGCTGATGAGGCCCACCTCAACCTCCCCGGTGAGCTCCGCCGACGGAGTGCTCAGCAGGAACACCAGGTTCAGCAGCATATACAGAATGGTAACGGTGAGGGTCGACAGCAGAAGAGCCCTTGGCAGGTTCTTCTGCGGGTTCTTGAGGTCGCCCGCCATATAGATCGCGGCGTTCCAGCCGGAGTACGCGTAGTACACCCACACCAGCGAAACGCCGAAACTGGTATTGAATATGGTCGATGCCGAAAACTCCTTCACCGACGGGGCGAAGCTCTGATACTGGGCCGGCAGTATGAATCCGGCGATGATAAAGCCGATGATGACAATCACCTTGAGGGCCGTGAACACGTTCTGGAAACGACCGCTCACCGTACGGCTGATAGCGTGAACCACCGTAATGAGCGTGAGCACCGCAATCGCCAGAAGCTTGGCGTTAACCACAGGGAAAATATTGCTCACATACGACGACAGCGCAATGCATGATAGCGCAATGGGCGCCGCAAAACCCACGATAAGCGACACCCATCCGGCAAGGAAGCCCACTGCAGGGTGATAAATGTTGCTCAGATAGTGGTATTCACCGCCGGAGCGCGGCATGGCCGCACCAAGTTCACCGTAAGACACAGCGCCGCAGAATGCGATAACCCCGCCCAGGAACCACAGCAGCAGAATTGCGATGAGATTCTGTGTGGAAACCAGCTGAAAGCCCAGCGAAGTGAACACGCCCGTACCTATCATATTGGCTATGATAAACGCACTGGCGGTGCTCCATCCGAACTTGTCAGACGCTTTCTTCATTGTGGTCGAAAAGAATTTCGCGAAGATACGCAAAATCGGTGTGATTACAAAACTAAACGTCGGTACATATATATTATGGCAACTCAGCCATTAAGCCAGAGTTTATTCAGCCAGTCACGGAAAATGAGATCATTTATCTGCTTACGCTTGCCGTTTTCAGTGATGAAGTTGGACTTTTTCAAGGCGGTGGCTGCGGTTTGGACAGAACTGGCAGCGCCGAGACCATATTTATCCAAGAATGCCTGGGAAGTTATCATCGCTCCGGCTTTATCTTCTTGAGCTATTGCCAGTAGCAGCTGCTTTTGCTTCATTGAAAAACGGGAGAACAATTCCTGATAGGAAAAGGATTGCTGCTCTATGATGGATGAATAGATACCGTCAAAACTGTCCTCGGTAATCTTGCCGCCAACTTCAGTTTGTGCAAATGCCTCATTCATCAGAAGCTGGTTATACCACGTAACGCCGTCGAAATAATCGTAACACCTGTCAACAAGGTCCGGATCTACATCCCTCCCCCTTTCTTGAAACATCCGTACGGCAAATTCCCTGTACACTTTCCTGTCTATTACGTCTATGGTCATCATAACCGCACTGTTGTAGAAAGGCTTGTCCGGGGACTTGAAAATATTATTCATCGAATGACCGATACTCCCGGTATAGATAAACACAATATTCTTGCATTTCTGAAATGCTGTCCTAAGATACGCCTCAACATTCGCTTCCTTGAACTCTCTTATCTTTTGAAATTCATCCAGGGCGACGATGGTGGGTTTTTTCAAAGCATCCAGAACGGAAAGAATCTCCTCGAGGGTTCTGTCCGGTTGGGTAATCTCCCCAAGCCCGGCAGATAGAGTAAAAGTGGAAGTAAGCTCATTATAACCAAGTATCGGCCGTATGGATTTCAACCCCTTAAGCAGTTTATCCCTGAATCCCAGAGTTGTGGATTTCGAAAAAACCTCCTGTGCGAAAAGCGCTGTCATTTCTTTAAGACTGCCGGCAGGATATATGTCAACAAGAAAAGTATTAAAACTGTTCTTGATGGCCTCCTGCTCGAAACAGTGACGGATTAGTCCCGTTTTGCCGAGACGACGTTTGGCAAACAGCGCCACATTCCTTCCATTAATGATGTGTTTACATAATTGCGCGGTTTCCTTCTCCCGGTCACAGAAGTATTTCTCAGGCACAAAAGGCGTAAGAATGAAGGGGTTACGAGCGTCTTCCATATTTTTACGTTATTTTACGTTACGCAAAGTTACGTAAAAATAATCTCTCTACAAAATTATTCTTCGATTTTGCCGCCGGCGAGGTCCAGGATCTCGGTAGTAATCTTCTGTTGGCGGGTTTTGTTGTAGATGAGGGTGAGCTCCGCGAGGAGGTTCTCGCCGTTGTCCGTGGCGGTTTGCATCGCGATGGTGCGAGCGGCGTGCTCTGAGGCGGCGCTGTCAAGGAGCGCGGTGTAGAGCTTCAGTTTGATGGATTTGGGCAGGAGGGCCGATAGCATCTCCTGGGCCGAGGGCTCGACGATGTAATCCTTGTCGATAGATTTTGGCTGAGGCCATCTCTCGCAAGCTCGGGTCTCGACTTCGCCTTCGGCTTCGCTCGAAATGACAGCTGTGGCCGGCAGCAACTGCTCCGCCACGGGCACCTGCTTGGCGGCGGAGACGAAGTGGCTGTACACGAGCACCACGCCCGAGATGCGGCCTTCCTCGAAATCATCCATCAGTCGTCCCGCAAGGTCGGCTGCGGGGCCGTAGGCGGGCTTTTCGGAAAGCGCGTTCAGATTCTCCGGCGAGGGGTGGCCGGCCTTGCGCATCGCATCGGCCACCTTGCGGCCCGCGCAGTACACCACCGCGTTGGGATTATCGGCCAGAACGGCCTTCACCTTGGCAATCACCCCTGCGTTGAACCCGCCGCACAGCGACGCATTCGACGACACGGCCACAATCGCCAGCGGCGCTCCCTCCTTCACCTGCGCCTCCGGCATCTTCGCCCCAGCCTCCAGCAACGTCTGCAGAATGCCGTCCATCTGCCTCTGATACGGCCTCATCGACTCAATTGCATTCTGCGCGCGGCGCAACTTCGACGACGACACCAGCTTCATCGCCGATGTAATCTTCAGCGTGCTCCGCACCGATCCGATGCGACTCTTTATCTCCCTGAGTGTTGGCATTAATTACTTAAGCGCCAAAATAATACTTTCTGCTTCTTTTTCGATAGTTTTGCCGATGTCGTCATTGATAACACCCTTATTCAGGGGCTCAAGCACATCGGCCTTGTGTGCGGCGCGGAGGCGCTCCAGAAGCAGGTTCTGGAACTCTCCCACCTTGTCGATGGAGATATCCTTCATCAATGCGTGCGTGCCGCAATACAGCACCGCCACCTGCTCGCCTGCGGGCCAGGGCGTATACTGCGGCTGGATGAGCAACTTGTTGTTCTTGCGGCCCTTGTCCAGCGCCATTTCCGTCACCTTGTCCAGGTCGCTGGAGAACTTGCTGAACGCCTCCAGTTCCGCCCATTGCGCCTGGTCGATCTTCAGCGTTCCCGCCACCTTCTTCATACTCTTGAGCTGCGCGCTGCCGCCAACGCGGGACACGCTGATACCCACGTTGATAGCCGGCCTCACGCCCTGGTTGAAGAGCGAGCTCTCCAGGTAAATCTGGCCGTCCGTGATGGAAATCACGTTCGTGGGAATGTAGGCCGATACGTCGCCCGCCTGAGTCTCGATGATAGGCAGGGCCGTAAGCGAACCGCCGCCCTTCACGCGCCCCTTGAGCGACTCCGGAAGGTCGTTCATCTGCGCGGCAACCTCCTGCTGGCCGATAATCTTCGCCGCCCTTTCCAGCAGCCTCGAATGCAGGTAGAAAATATCGCCCGGATAAGCCTCTCGGCCGGAAGGGCGCTTCAGGATCAGGGACACCTCGCGGTATGCCACTGCCTGCTTGGAAAGGTCGTCGTACACCACAAGCGCGTGCCTGCCGGTGTCGCGGAAATACTCGCCGATAGCCGCCCCGGCGAAAGGCGCGTAGTATTGCATAGGAGCCGGATCCGCCGCCGTGGAAGCCACAACGCAGGTATAATCCATCGCCCCGTGCTCGCGGAGAGTCTTCACAATCGAAGCCACCGT
>JAILDI010000140.1 GCA_024689525.1 Bacteroidales bacterium | reverse complement strand
TGCACGCTTGCTTTTCGTTGAGGAGAAATTCATGAACCGTCAGATGGACCAGCGCGGTCACGGCGGACGCGGCCACGGCCACAATGGTGCAGGCCGTCCCGGCAACTTCAATGGCCGTCCCGATAATTTCAACGGCGCGCCGGAGAGATAATCTTTTTTTCGAGATAGCTAAAAAAAGCGTAAATTTGCGGGTATGAAGAATATCCGCAATTTTTGCATTATAGCGCATATCGACCACGGCAAGTCCACGCTGGCGGACAGGCTCCTGGAACTCACCCGCACCCTGGGTGAGCGGGAGATGGAAAACCAGGTGCTGGACGATATGGACCTGGAGAGGGAGAAGGGAATCACAATCAAGAGCCACGCCATCCAGATGGACTATTTCCGCGATGGCCAGGCCTACAAGCTGAACCTCATCGACACTCCCGGGCACGTGGACTTCAGCTATGAGGTGTCGCGCAGCATCGCTTCCTGCGAGGGGGCACTGCTGGTGGTCGATGCTTCCCAGGGCATCCAGGCGCAGACGATATCGAACCTTTATCAGGCCATCGACCATAACCTGGAGATTATTCCGGTGCTGAACAAGATCGATATGGATTCCGCGCAGCCGGAGGTGGTCACGGACCAGATCTGCGATTTGCTCGGCTGCGAGCCGGAGGATGTATACCGCGTATCGGCAAGGACAGGAGAGGGCGTGCAGGCGGTTCTGGATGCCATTGTGGATAAGATTCCCGCTCCCAAGGGGAATCCGGACGCGCCGCTACAAGCTTTGATTTTCGACTCGGTGTTCAATGCATTCCGGGGCATCATTGCGTATTTCAAGGTGGTGAACGGCTCCATCCGTCAGGGAGAGGAGGTGAAGTTCGTGTCCACCGGGAATGAGTATGAGGCGGAGGAAATCGGCAATCTGAAACTGAAGCTGAACCCCACCGGAGTGGTTTCCACGGGCGATGTGGGCTATATTATCACCGGCATCAAGGCTGCGGTTGAGGTGAAGGTGGGCGATACCATTACGCACGTGGAGAACCCCTGCAAGGAGGCTATCGCCGGATTCGAGGAGGTTAAGCCGATGGTGTTCGCCGGCCTGTATCCCGTGGATGCGTCCAAGTTCGAGGAACTGCGCGCCACGCTGGAGAAGTTCCAGCTGAACGACGCCTCGTTCACATATGAGCCGGAGAGTTCACTGGCGCTGGGCTTCGGTTTCCGCTGCGGTTTCCTGGGGCTTCTGCACCTGGAAATCGTGCAGGAAAGGCTGTTCCGAGAGTTCAATATGGACGTGATAACCACAGTGCCCAACGTGTCGTACAAGGTCTATACGACCAAGGGGGAAGTGGTCGATGTCCATAATCCCTCCGGCCTGCCGCCGCAGACGCTCATCGACCATATCGAAGAGCCGTATATCCGCGCCCAGATTATCTCCAAGTCGGATTTTTACGGGCCGATAATGAAGCTGTGCATGGACAAGAGGGGCACTCTTACCGGACAGCACTACATTACTTCCGACCGCGTGGAGCTGAACTACGACCTGCCTCTGTCAGAGGTTGTCTTCGACTTTTACGACAAGCTTAAGTCGATATCCAAGGGCTACGCTTCGTTCGACTACCACGTGACGGGCTTCCGCCCGGCCAGGCTGGTGAAACTGGACATCCTCCTGAACGGGGACCCGGCCGATGCCTTGTCCACCCTCATCCACGAGGACCACGCGTACGATTTCGGCCGCAAGATCTGTGTGAAACTGAAGGAACTCATCCCACGCCAGCAGTTCGATATCGCTGTACAAGCGGCCATCGGCGCCAAGATTATCGCCCGTGAGACAGTCCGTCAGGTGCGCAAGGACGTTACAGCCAAGTGCTACGGCGGCGACGTCACCCGTAAGCGCAAACTCCTGGAAAAACAGAAGGAGGGCAAGAAGCGCATGCGTCAGATCGGCACCGTCCAGGTGCCCCAATCCGCCTTCATGGCCGTGTTGAAGTTAGACTAATGAAAATAAAATCCGCCATAAAATCCATGCGCCTGCGCACCCTGCCGCTCTCCACGGCGGGCGTGGTGCTGGGCATCCTGCTGGCCGTGGCCGACTTCCAGGTCGGCTGGCTCACCGCAGTGCTTATCGTGCTTACGACCGTGAGCCTCCAGATCCTTTCCAATTTGTCCAACGAACTGGGCGACGTCCTTCACGGAACGGATACGGAGGAGCGCGTGGGGCCTTCCTATGGCCTGAACGGCGGGGAGCTCACCGTGGCCGATATGAAAGTGCTCATCGGCATTTTCGTGGGCCTGTGCATGCTGTTCGGCGCTGCGATGGTTTATGTTTCGTGGGGCACACTGCTGGATATCGGCAAGCCTGCCGCACAGATGGACTGGACGCCAACGCTGGTGCTGCTTCTTGGCGCCGGAGCTATCTGGGCTGCGATGAAATACACCCTGGGCCGCAATCCCTATGGATACAGGGGGCTCGGAGATCTTTACGTTTTCGTGTTCTTCGGGCTTGTATCGGTTATCGGCTCATATCTGGTGTGCTCGCATACGATTTTCTGGCGGCTGTTGCTTCCGGGAGCCGCTGTGGGATTCTTCTCAGTGGGCGTGCTCAATGTGAACAATATGCGTGACGCGAAGACGGACGCCGTGAACCGCGTAACCGTGGCCATCAGGCTGGGGGAGAAGAGGGCGAAGATTTACCAGACCATACTCATTGTGCTGGGCTGGGCCTGTATGATTACATATTGCCTGCTTCGCTGGCACAGCTGGTGGCACTACCTGTTCGTGCTCACGCTGCCGCTTTATGTCATACATATTATAGGTGTATGGAAACGTCACGACAGGGATCTGGACCCTATGCTTCCGCTGCTGGTGATGTCCACCTTCCTGTTCTGCGCACTTGCCGGTTTCGGCTTTATAGTTAATTTGTTATGAGCGACTGGAAAGAGCGTCTGGGTGTAGTGTACTCCACGAATCCGGACTTTAAATATGAAACCGCACAGCCGGAGGAAGCAGAGACTCCGGCTCCGGAGAAGCAGCGCCTTATCGTGCGCATCGACAGGCGTAACCGCGGCGGCAAGCAAGTGACGCTGGTGGAGGGCTTCGTGGGCACGCAGGAAGATCTTGCGGCCCTGGGGCGCACGCTCAAGGTGAAATGCGGCGTTGGCGGCGCGGCGAAGGACGGCGAAATAACAATCCAGGGGGACCTGCGCGATAAGGTTGTAGCCATCCTGACGTCTATGGGATATAACGCAAAAAGAGGTAATTGATGGCCGATATTTTCCAGAACCTGGGCGAGCTGCTCCTGCCTACCGTGCCTGAAGACACGGTGCCGGTGCCCGTGAGCGGCCTCCCGGTGCTGGGAGAGGTGATGATGGTGACGTTCATTCTGCTGGCACTTCTGCTGATGGGCAACTTCATGAGCATCATCCCGCATCTGGCCGACAGTATCCTCCGCGCCCGCGGCAGCACCGCCCTGGAGGGCAGCGTGCGCGTGAGCAGGGACCGCAATATCATCGCCCTTGTGTTCGTGATACCCGCAATAGTGATAATGTACCGCTATTGCCTGTACTATCCGGATTTCGTGAAGGAGATGGCGCCAAATGCCCGCCTGTGGACGACGATGGGTGTTTTTATGGGTTATCTGCTGCTGAGGCATCTGCTTTTCCTGTGGCTTAAACCACGCCGTTCCGATGCGTATTCGATGTCGCATCGCGCGGGTTATTCCTTCTTTATCCTGCTGTCTCTGGTGCTTTTCCTCACCCTGGGCATCCTAATGCTTTTCAATGCGGGCGACGCCACTGTCAGGGGCTTCATTCTGGTGGAAGTAATTCTGTTTTACGCAGTTTATTTCTTCCGCAGAGGACAAATTTTGCTAACAAATTGCAATCCTTTCACAACTTTTTTGTACCTTTGCGCCCTTGAAATCTTGCCGACCGGCTTATTTGTGGCCTCGGCATTAGCATTGTAGAAGAAGATATGGCAGTAAAGAACATACTTGTGTCGCAGGTTGCGCCACGCGTACTCACTCAATATCAGGCAGTTAGCGAAAAGTTTGGAGTGGAGTTCACATTCCGTCCGTTTTTCCTTATCGAACCGTTATCGGCAAAAGAATTCCGCGCCCAGCGCATCAATCTTCCGGACTACACTGCCATCGTGTTCTCCTCGCGTCACGCCATCGACGCATTTTTTGCCCTGGCGGAGGAACTCAGAGTGAAAATTCCTGAGACGATGAAGTATTTCTGCACCACGGAGCTCGTGGCCATGTATCTGCAGAAGCACATCGTCTATCGCAAGCGCAAGATCTTCTTCGGCGACGGCACTCCGCAGAGCGTGGTCGCCCTCATCGGCCCCAAACATAAGGGCGAGACCTTCCTCATCGCCCAGTCGGACAATTCCAGCGACGCACTCGCTCGCTGCATGGAGGAGAAAGGGCTCAATTACACCACCGGCGTTTTCGTGAAATCGGTGAGCCAGGACATCAGGGACATCGACTTCGCGAAGTTCGATATGGCGGTCATGTACAATCCGGCCGACCTTAAGTCGCTGCTGGAGAATTTCCCCGACTTCAAGCAGGGAAATCTGAAGATGGTGGCCTACGGCAAAACCATCGCCAAGGCAATGGAGGAGGCTGGAATCACTGTCGATGTGAAAGCCCCCACCCCGGAAGCCCCGTCCGTGGCCAAGGCCATCGAACTCTATCTGGAAGGCTCCAAGTAAACGATGAAGCCCAACTCCCTACCCAAAGCAGAGATAGTTTCGGGCAGGCTGGCAGTGTCGGCCCTGCTCGAGAATGGTAAGGGAGGCACGGCGGGCTGCCTGCGCTACAAATGGGTGGCGCGGGAGGAACCCTCTCGCATTATGGTCTCCGTCCCCAAAAAGCTCTTCCGCCGCGCCGTCAAGCGCAATCTCCTCAAGCGCCGCATCCGCGAGGCGTATCGCGTGCAGAAATCCCTCATCGGCCCCATCGGCCTGGACATCCTCTTCGTCTATGTCTCCAAGGCGGTCCTCCCCTTCGAGACCATCTATGCCGATATGACCGCCGCCCTCACGGCTATTGCCTCTTGTCATTCCGAGCCTGTCGAGGAATCTCATGAATAAGACCCTGAAGTCCATACTGGTGTTTCCCTTCGTGCTGCTGATAAAATTCTATCAGCTCTGCATAAGCCCGTTCACCCCGCCGGCCTGCCGATTCACCCCCACCTGCTCGCAATACGCCCTTGAGGCCTTCCGCAAGTACGGCCCCTTCAAGGGCTTCTGGCTCAGCCTCAAGCGCATCCTCCGTTGCCACCCCTGGGGCGGCAGCGGCTACGATCCCGTTCCCTAACCCCGTGGCGGCTAATGAGCTGTTAGCCAGCGCTTTACTATGCGCTCCCCTGGTGAGTTTTAACCAGGGGACGCTCTGATAATATGCTGCAGCACAGCTGGTTAAGCGCCACGGCTATTTCGAGCCGATGTAGAGGCGGCAGAGGCCGAGGGTGAAGGTGCGGAAGCGGACGTTGGTGAAGCCGGCGGAGCGCATCATGTTGCAGAAGACCGGAGGGGCGGGGAAGGCGTGAACCGAGGCGGGGAGGTATTTGTACGCCTGTTTGTTGCCGGAGATGAGGCCGCCCACGAAAGGCAATATGTGCATAAAATACAGGTCGTAGAGGCGGCGGAGGCGGCGGTTGTCCGGCACGGAAAGTTCCAGGATGACGGCCTTGCCGCCTGGGGCCAGGACGCGCAGGAACTCCTGCAGGGCGATGTCCTTGTGCTCGAAATTACGGATTCCAAATGCGCAGGTGACCCGGTGGAAATGGCCGTCCGGGAAGGGGAGCGCCTCCGCATCGGCCTTCAGAAGTTTGATGCGGTCGTGTACGCCTTCGTGGCTGGCTTTGCGCATCACCAGCGACATCATTCCTTCCGATATGTCGATGCCGGTCACGCGCGTGCCGCTCCCGGCCGCCTTGGCGATGGCGATAGTGCTGTCGCCCGTGCCGCAGGCCACATCCAGTATGCGCTGCTGGCTGCCGTCGACGATTTCCTTTAGGGCTTTCTGCCGCCAGATGCGGTCGACACCCAGCGACATGATATGATTCAGGCGGTCGTAGGACGGTGCCACCGAATCGAACATCTCCTGTATTTTTTCCTTTTGAGGCATAATCGAAAGCACAAATATACGAAAACCCCCGCAAAAATGCTTATATTTGCAGGATATTACGTTATTTTGTCTGATAACCTGAACCGGATGGATAAGAAGTCATTCAAGCGCTGGAACCTCATCGTGGCCACCGTGGTCACGCTGGTATCGGCCATCACATACCTCTGCACAATCGAGCCCACCGCCTCCTTCTGGGATTGCGGAGAGTTCATCGCATCGTCGTACAAGCTGGAAGTGGGCCACCCCCCGGGAAACCCCGTGTTCCAGCTCCTTGCGAGAATCGTCACCATCCCCTTCCCGCCGGAGAAGGCCGCCGTTGCCATCAACGGCTTCAACGGCATTCTGGGCGCGCTCACGGTATTCCTGCTGTATCTCACCATCGTGTTCTTCGCCAAGAGGCTCATAAAACCCAAGGGCGAAGATTACACAACGGCTCAGGCAATAGCCATTTTCGGCGCCGGCGCCGTGGGATCGCTTGCCTACAGCTTCTGCGACACCGCCTGGTTCAGCGCCGTGGAGGGCGAAGTGTACGCGATGTCGTCGCTGTTCACCGCCCTGGTATTCTGGATCATGTGCAAGTGGTATGAGGATGCCGACAAGCCCCATTCGGGTCGATGGATAGTGCTCATCGCATTCCTGATGGGCCTGAGTATCGGCGTCCATCTGCTCAACCTGCTCACTATTCCCGCCTTCGTCTTCATGTATTATTACAGGAAGAACGAAGACAAGAAACTGCCTTTCAAGAAGCTTCTGGGCATATTCATGATAGGCGTACTCATCGAGTTCGTGCTGGTGTTCCTGTTTATCCCCTATCTGCCCAAGCTGGCGGCTTTCTTCGACCGTATCTTCGTGAACGGCCTGGGCCTGCCGTACAATACCGGTGCACTGTTCTTCCTGGTAGCACTGCTGGTGCTTTGCTTCTGGGGCCTGTTCTCCACGCTCAAGAGGCAGAACGTGTTCTGGAATACCGTTCTCCTTTGCGTCACAACGCTTGTCATCGGCTTCTCGCTGTTCTCGATAGTGATCATCCGCTCCAGCGTAAAGACCCCTACCAACGAGTATCAGCCCGATAACCCCTACACCCTGGTGCGTTACCTCAGCCGTGAGCAGTACGGAAGCGTCCCCCTGATCTACGGACAATACTACGATTCCCCGTACGAACTCAAGCAGGAGAAGTACTGGGCACCTCTTGGCGGCAAGTACGTCAAGTCCGACTGCCCCACCGACGTGAAGTATTATCCGGAGGGCAAGATGTTCTTCCCCCGCATGTGGAACGGTGGAGACCAGCGCTACATCGACTTTTACGAATCCTATACTAGAGGAAAGGGCAAGCGCGTGCGCGGAGCCACATACCGTATGCCCACATTCGGCGCCAATATGGCGTTCTTCCTGGACTATCAGCTGAACTGGATGTACTGGCGCTACTTCATGTGGAACTTCGCCGGAAGGCAGAATGAGATCCACAGCCCCAGCCCCGGCAATCCGTTCGCCGGCAACTGGGAGTGCGGCATCGGCTTCATCGACAAACTCCGTCTGGGCGATCAGAGCGACGCTCCGGCAATCCTCAAGGAAAACAAGGGCAAGAACCACTATTACCTGCTGCCGCTGCTGCTGGGCATCATCGGCCTGGTATTCCAGTTCGACCGCGACAAGCGGGGCTCCTGGCTGGTGTTCCTGATGTTCTTCATGACGGGTATAGCCGTGGTGCTGTACCTTAACCAGCCGCCTTATCAGGTGAGGGAAAGGGACTATGCCTATGCGGGATCGTTCTATATGTTCGCCCTGTGGATAGGCCTGGGCGTGGCCGCTCTGTATGAGTGGCTGGCATCGGCACTGGAGAAGAAATCAGAAAGGTCGATGCCGGCCCTGGCATCGGCCATCACCGCCGTCTGCCTGTGCGTCCCCGCAATTATGGCGGCCGAGAACTGGGACGATCACGACCGCTCCCACCGCGCCACGGCCGTGGAGATGGCAAAGAACTATCTGAACTCCGTGGGCAAGGACGGTATCCTCATCACTCATGGCGACAACGATACCTTCCCCCTGTGGTATGTACAGGAGGTGGAGAGCTTCCGCACCGACGTGAGGGTGGTGAACACCTCCCTGCTTGGCACCGACTGGCATATCGACCAGATGAAATGGGCCTGCAACGAGAGCGCCCCGCTTCCGCTGACCATCCCTCAGCAGTCTTACCTCTACGGCACCAATGAATATGTGTTCGTCCTGGACGACACCGGCGAGACGATGCCCATCTCGGAGGTTATGGACGTGTTCAAGAACCCCAAGATGAAGATCGAGCTCCAGAGGGGCAAGAAGGTGAATTTCATCTGCGCGCGTAACATCAGCGTGCCGGTGAACAAGGAGAACGTGTTCAAATACGGCATTCTGGATCCGGACTTCTACAAGCCGGAGGACCTTCCGGACAGCATCGTCCTGAGTATGTCCAAGGACAAGAACTACCTCACCAAGCCGGAGCTCTTCATGCTCGACCTGCTGTCGAACTATCAGTGGGACCGCCCCCTCAACGTGCTGAATATGGGCGGGGACCTGAACGTGGGCATCAAGGATTATCTGCTGTACGACTGCTGGAGCTACCGCTTCGTCCCCTTCAGGAACAAGGTGTCCAGCCAGAATATCGGCAAGGCCGATCCTCTGGAGCTGTACCGCAAGATGACCGACGGCACCTTTACCTGGGACGCCCTCAGCCGGAAGGACTACTTCGTGGACTACCAGAATATGTACACCTTCCTGGGTGTACTGAATCAGAGGCAGCTGTTCGTAACCGTGGCCAACGCCCTGATTAACGCGAATGAGGACGAAAAGGCTCTGGAAATCCTGGACAAGTGCAGGGAAGTGGTTCCGGAGGACATTTTCCCGATGGAAACCATCCCCGTAGGCTTCACTACCAACGACTATATGGGCATCCGCATGGCGGAACTGTACTACTTCCTGGGCGAGAAGGACACGGCCAGGGAGATCGCCGGGAAGATGGGCGACCTCCTTCTGGAGACTATGGCCTTCTATGGCAAGTACACCACGCTCGGACAGCCGGAGTTCGAGGCCGCCTACCAGGCTCTCTACTATCTGGAAGACGTCCTTGAGGACTACGGCGACATCGACCTGGCAACAAAAATCGCCGACGATCTGTCGGCGATGATTAAAGGGCTCCGGGCTAGTCTGGGAGACTAGTCCCTGATTGCTGCGATGCCGGGGAGGACTTTGCCCTCGATGGCTTCCAGCATTGCTCCGCCGCCGGTGGAAACATAGCTCACCTTATCGGCAAAACCCATCTGGGTGACGGCAGCCACTGAGTCGCCGCCGCCTACGAGGGTGTATGCGCCGGCCTTGGTTGCATCGGCCAGGTCCTGTGCGATCTGGAGGGTTCCCTTTGCAAAGTTGGGCAGTTCGAATACGCCCACGGGGCCGTTCCAGAGGATGGTCTTGGACTCCATGATAATCTTGCGCCAGTTCTCCAGCGATGCCGGGGAAGCGTCCATGCCCTCCCAGTCGTCAGGAATGTTGTAGATGTCGAACACCTGGCGGGGAGTGTCGTTGTCGAAGCTCTGGCCGGCCACGGTGGCTACGGAAAGGCTTACGTTCACACCCTTCTCCTTTGCGGTCTGGAGGATTTCAAGTGCATCGGGAATGAGGTCGTCCTCATGCAGGGACATGCCGATGTGGCCGCCCTGGGCCTTGATGAAGGTATAGCCCATACCGCCACCGATGATGAGGTTGTCCACCTTGCCCACGAGGTTCTTCAGAACTGCGAGCTTGGAGCTCACCTTGGAACCGCCGATGATAGCGGTGAGGGGGCGTTTTGCATTAGTGAGGACATTGTCGATAGCCTCGATTTCGCCTTCCATCAGGTAGCCGAACATCTTGTCGTTGGGGAAGTACTCGGCTATGAGGGCGGTTGAGCCGTGTGCGCGGTGTGCGGTGCCGAAGGCGTCGTTGATGTAGCAGTCGGCATAGCTGGCGAGCTTCTTCACGAACTCCTTCTGGGAAGCCTTGACGGCAGCCTTTGCGGCTTTCTTCTCATCGTCGGAAGCATCCTCCGCCAGGCCGCGGGGTTTGCCTTCTTCCTCTGCGTAGTAGCGGAGGTTCTCCAGCAGGAGGGCCTCGCCGGGCTTGAGGGCGGCAGCCTGTGCATCGGCCTTCATGCAGTCATCGGCAAACTGTACGGGAACGCCGAGGCATTCGCTCACGCGGCCAACGATGTGCTTGAGGCTGAATTTGGGATCCACCTTCTTGGGACGGCCAAGGTGCGACATGATGATTACGGAACCGCCGCTTGCAAGAACCTTCTTGAGGGTGGGCATCGCCCTGCGGATGCGGGTGTCGTCGGTGATTTCGAAGTTTTCGTTCAGGGGAACGTTGAAGTCGACTCTCACGATGGCGCGTTTGCCGGTGAAGTCGTACTTGTCGATAAACTGTTGCATATTCTGTTTAGGTTTTAAGAATTTTCCAGTCCACAAAGATACAAACTTTTTGCGAAACCTTGGAAAAATTGCTAAATTCGCGGTGCTATGCTCACAGATGAAGAGAGACTTCTTTGCCGCATCTCGGAGGGCGATGAGAGCGCTTTCCGCACCTTCTTCGGGTATTACTATCCGAAGGTCAAGTCTTTTATGCTTACTCTTGTTGAGAACGAGGCCGATGCGAGCGATTTGGCGCAGAACATCTTTGTGAAGTTGTGGCTCATTCGTTCCTCGATAGGGAAGTTGCGTTCTGCCGGGGCATATCTCTACCGCATGTGCAGGAACGCCGCCATCGATTACGGCCGCACGAACCGGGTGAAGATTCCTTTTACTTCCGAGCACGATACCGCCGCCACATATCCCCTTGACGAAGACTACTTTGCCGCCGAGCGTCGCAAACAGTACGAGGAAGCAGTGGGTCGTATGCCATACAAGCGCAAGGAAGTATTTATGCTTTCCCGCAAGGAGGGGCTTTCGAACGACGAGATTGCCTGCAGACTTGGCATCTCGAAGAAAACTGTTGAGAATCATATTAACGCCGCTCTGAAGGAGCTCCGCAAGATTTCATCCTGCATTGCACTATTTATATAGTATGTATTGGGTGCAACGCGCCGCTTTTTCGTCATTATTATGTAAAACTTCATAATTATGGCGATTTTCGGAAGTTTTCCCGGTTGGGACAATATCGACGGCTCCTCCGTTTCCAATGCGGAGGTTGAAGCGGCATTTAAGGTGGTAATGTCAAGGGCAAACGCCCTTGAAAGATATCTGGACGGGCAAAAACGGCGCAGGATAGTAATCTGGAAGCGTTCGCTTCTGGCCGCTGCGGCTGCGGTTGCGCTTATTCTGGTTCCGGCACTTTCAATATGGTATGCAAGTCGTTCGGCCTCTCAGGCAGAGCCCGTTGCGGTGAATTACATCCAGTGCTCCACAGCAAGCGGCGAAACTACGGATGTGGTTCTGCCGGACAATTCACGTGTTATGCTGAATTCCCAGTCGGTACTCATTTATCCGGAATCTTTCGGGAAAGAGCGCAGTGTTTTCCTTTCAGGAGAAGCCGTATTTGATGTGACGGCATCGGAGACATCTCCATTTGAGGTGAAGACCTCGGATATAACAGTGATGGTTTATGGAACGATGTTCGACGTAAATGCCTATTTCGATTCTCCCACCGTCACTGCAACGCTGAATCGCGGGTCTGTTTCAGTGTGGCCCAACGATGCTCCCGAACGCCTGGTAAAACTTGAACCGGAAGAGAGAGTCTCTTATGAAAAGGCCACTGGCGCCATTATAAAGGAGAAGGCAAATTCCATTGAATCCCTGTCATGGACAAGCGGAGAACTCTGTTTCCGTTCGGCGTCCATACACGAAATATTAAGAATAGTCCAGCGCCATTACGGCGTCCAGGTGTATCTGGCCACGGACAAATACGACAGCGCGGTGATAACGGCCCGATTCATTCACGGTGAAACCGTGGATGAGTTGATGGAGGCCCTGTGCGTTGTCGTGCCTCACATGCAATTCACACACACAGACAATTCCATTTACATTAAATAAGCTAAAGACCTATGAGAAAGACAAGATTCCTTGTCTGTATGCTTGTGGGCCTTCTGCTTCCAATAGCGGCGCGTGCCCAGAGCCCGGTCATCAGTTTCTCCCAGAGACAGATGACCCTGGCTCAGGCATTGTCCGTCGTTGAACAGCAGAGCGGTTATTCCATAGCATACAACGAAAACCTGCTTGATCTTGGAAAGACTGTTTCCACGCCAAGCGGGAAAACGCTCACCGAGCTTCTTCCGGTCCTGCTTGACGGCACCAATGCCGAAGCGCGGATAAGCGGCAAGATGATTCTGATTGTCGAAAAGGAAAAGGACCGCCCCAGGCGACAGACCTATTCCGGTACTGTGGTGGACAAAGACGGCCCGCTGATCGGCGCGGTAGTTCGCGTCAAGGATACTGATGTGGTCGTGATTACATCTTTTGACGGATCTTTTTCCATCCAGGCCGATAAGGGAAATACCCTTATTGTAAACATGCTGGGCTATCAGGATGCAAGTTTTATCACGGGCACCCGCACGGAAGGGCTGTTAATCGTCATGGCAGAAGACGTAAACCTTCTTGAAGAAGTGGTTGTGGTGGGATATGGCTCTATGCAGCGCCGCGACATCACCTCGGCGATTACCACATACAGGCCTGCCGAAGAAGGCGAGCGCCAGGTGCTGAGCCCCGATGCAATGCTTCAGGGCCGCATTGCGGGCGTGAATGTAACCGCCGCATCCGGTACACCGGGCGGAAAAAGCCGCGTGAGCATCCGAGGCATCGGATCCCTCACGGCTGGCAACGAGCCTCTCTATGTTATCGACGGTATTCCCATGAGCAACACATCGGGCGATACCGGTGCATGGGGAGGTGAATCCCTCACCGGCCTGTCCGACATCAATCCTGCCGATATCGAAAGCGTCCAGGTACTGAAAGATGCAGCATCGGCGGCGATATATGGGTCCCGCGGAACCAACGGCGTCATTATCATCACCACCAAGAAGGGTGCAAAAGGCGCTCCCAAGCTCAGTGCCGATGCAAGTTTCGGTCTAAGCTGGCTTGCAAATCTGGACAAACTGAAAGTGGCCGATGCCGACCTGTACCTGGAGGTTCAGAACGAGGCCATCGACAATTACAACATCCAGACAGGCTCCTCCATCGCCCGTCTGGAGAATCCTTATCCGGGAAAGCCCCAGTTCAGCTGGCTGGACATGGTTTTCCGCGTGGCGAAGAGCTGGAACGCGGCCGTGTCGGTATCCGGCGGATCCGAGAACGCCAACTACTACATCTCGGCCAACGCCAAACAGAATGAAGGCGTGGGTATCGGCAGCCTTTACGAGAAATACACTCTCAAGACAAATGTGAATTCCGATGTGCGGAAATGGCTGTCGGTGGGTGCGGCGATGAATTTCAGCTACACCAACGCAAACCGCGTCCCTGACGGAAGCATCGGTACGTCCATGCTCACCCACGGCCTGGAGCACAGGCCCTGGGATACGCCGTTCAAGCCCGACGGATCATATACTATCATAAACGCGGAATTGCTACATTACAACCTTGTGCAGGCTATCAACGAGCAGCATGTCTACAACAGGAGCTACCGCATGTACGGATCGGCCTATATGAAGCTGAACTTCAGCAAGGACCTCAATTTCAAGACCAGTTTCGGAGGTGATATCATGGCGGCGGAAGACCACGTGCAGTATACTTCGGAGCACATGTACGGCAACTCGGTGGGCGTGCTCATCGACTCGAGGAAGAATTTCACCTCTATTGTGGTGGATAACGTTCTCAGCTACAATCACAAGTTCGGGAAACTCACCCTGGATGCGATGCTGGGACACTCCTTCCAGATGGACAACAATTCCACTGCGTTGCAGAAGGGCCAGGGCTTCCCGTCAAAGTCGTTTGACGTCAACTCGGTTGCGGCGGAATTCACCGATGTGACCAGCGGTCTGTCCACGTGGGCCCTTCAGTCGTTCATGCACCGAACAACCCTCAATTGGGAGAACCGGTACCTGATTACGGTGAACGCCCGTTTCGACGGATCTTCAAAGTTCGCCCCCGAACACCGTTACGGTTTCTTCCCGTCCGTTTCCCTGGGATGGAATATGTCGGAAGAACCGTTCTGGCAGTGGAAGGACACTAAGGCAAAACTCCGTGCAAGTTACGGTGCAACCGGAAACCAGGGCGGTATCGGTAGCTACGCCTATCAGTCCCTTGCCAACGGCGGATACAACTACATGAACCGGAACGGCCTGGCCGTAATGACCCAGGGCAACCGCGACCTGGAATGGGAAAAGGCCGACCAGTACGACATCGGAACGGACCTGTCATTCTTCGACGGAGCCCTTACCGTAACGGCCGACGCTTTCCTGAAGGATACGCGCAACCTGCTTTACGACAAGCCAGTTTCGGCAACTACAGGTTTTACGAACTATACGAGCAATATCGGTTCGATGAGGAACAAGGGTCTTGAATTCGCAATCGGGGGCAATCTTGGCAAGCACGACCTTCACTGGAAGGGCGATTTCAACATCTCGTTCGTGAGGAACAAACTCACCGCCCTCATCGGTGAGGATGAAATTCTGCGCACCGACGACTATCACGCTTTGAAAGTGGGCGAAGAGGTGGGCAGCTTCTACATGATAAAGATGACAGGTATATACCAGAGCGATGAAGAGGTGCCCACATACCTGTACGAGAATTATGGCGTGCGTGCCGGAGACTGCATCTATGAGGATGTGGGCGGTCCGGACGGCAAACCTGACGGCGATATTTCATCGGCCTATGACAGCCAGTTCGTGGGCTCTCCCAATCCGAAGTTCACCGGAGGTCTGAACAATTCCATTACTTACAAGGGCCTGGATTTCAATATCTTCTTCACGTTCTCCTATGGTGCGAAACTCTATGAGTACTGGACCGGCGGCCTGCGTCTTGGAAACGGCAACTGGCCCGCACAGGAGTCGGAAGCCCTCGCCCGCTGGACAGGCCCCGGCACCACGAACACTACGCCCCGTGCCATTTACGGCTATACCTGGAACTCTACTATGTTCAAGAATACCCGTTTCCTCCACGACGCTTCTTATATCCGTCTGAGAAACCTGTCGCTTGGATATACCCTGCCGCAGACACTGACAAAACGCATCGGTGTGGACAAGCTCCGCGTCTATGTGCAGGGTGACAATATATGGCTGTACAGCCCGTTCCGTTTCCTGGATCCGGAAGTGAACACTTCCCTGAACGCCACGAAGATGGGCCTGGACTGCATGTGGATTCCCCAGCCCCGCAGCTGGACATTCGGTATCAACCTTAAGTTCTAGAGATTATGAAAAAGTATATCATATACCTGGCTGCGGCCCTGGCACTGGTTTCCTGCGACAAACTCCTGAACCAGTACCCCCACAATGCGGTGTCCAGCGACAATCTCACTGAAGAGGACGCCGAACTGCTCATGGTGGGAGCATACAATATTGCACAGTATAAGCCCACGTTCAACGGCTGGGCGATGTTCGACATCATCGGCGGTGATATTATCCGTCCCGGCGCAACATCCACCAATACCCCGGCTCTGGTTGTCCAGGGCGCCATCGCCCCCGACAACAGCATGGTGTCGAGTCCCTGGAACGGTTATTACGCCGGTCTGTATCAGATAAACAACTTCATCAATTCCGTGGAGAAGATTCCCGATTCGGCCCGTAAAACCGAAATGCTGGGCGTCGGACACTTCTTCCGCGGACTGTACTATTATAATCTTGTGACCCGCTGGCGTTCAGTGCCTATTGTCACCGGCCCCATCACTGAAGACGTGGGCCAGGACAGCGAGGCCGACTGCTGGAAGTTCGTGGAAGACGAATTCAAGCTGGCTGCGCAGATGGCCCCTGATTTCAGCAACAAGAATTACGTGTCAAAAGACGCCGCAAAGGCGCTCCTGGCCAGGACTTATCTCGCTACCGGCAAAAAGGCGGAAGCGGCAGCGCTGGCTGAGGAACTCATTACCTGCGGCCGTTTTGCCCTGGCTGATTTTTCGGATATCTTCAGAGGCAAGTACAACCGCGAAGAAATCTTCACTTTCGCGAACCTGCTGGAGGAAGGCAGCTACAACATCGGCTCCTATTATTATACAAAAGAGTCCCCGGTGGGCGGAAGCTACACTTTCTGCCCCACGCAGGAGGCAATGGACATGTTCCAGCACATTGACAAGCGCCGCACGGTGTCGGTGGACATCCAGGGCAGCAACAATGTGGTGAACAAGTACTGTCAGGGTGATGCCGGGCACGATCCCATCTACATCACAAGGCTTGCGGAGATGTACCTGATTAGCGCGGAATGCAAGGGCCTGGCCCTTGGCATCGACCGTCTGAATGAACTCCGCCGTTTCCGCGGGCTTCCCAACGTTGCACCCGCTACGGAGGCGGCCTTCCAGGATGCAGTTCTCAACGAACGCCGTCTGGAACTGTTCGGCGAGGGATTCCGCTGGTTCGACCTTGTCCGTACAGGCAAATACGAGCAGGTGGTGGGCGTGGACACCAAGTTCACTGTATTCCCCATTCCTTCCAGGGAACTCACACTGAATAAACTCTTGAAGCAGAATCCCCTTTGGGTGGCCACACCCGCCGGGGAATAAAGGGCAGAAGTGATATGAAAAGATACGTATACTTCCTTATGATTCTTGTAGCCGTCCTGAGCTGCAAGAAACTTCCCACCGGTCCGGATGATATTCCGGATACCAAGTATCAGCCCCGTACCGAATTGGGTAGAATGGTCGCTGGGGCGGCATCTGTGGGACATATTTATGCCGATACCACCTTCGTCATCGCCATGGGCGTGGACGAGACCGATATCCATCTTCAAACCTCGACGGCAAAGGTGGAGCATGTCTTCATCCTCCGGATCGACCTGTCCACTCCGGGTCTCAAAATGAAGGTCGGAATGCCTTTCGACATCGACTCATATGTCATAGGAAGCCGGCAGACACCGTCCGACATGATTGAATACGTGGATAAGCCAGGCCAGAGGGTTGTGGCCGTAGTAAATGCCGATTTCTGGGATACGTCCAACGGCAAAATCCGCGGCCCCATCCATCGCAATGGCAGGGTGCTGAAAGACACTTTCGTGTATTCCAGTACACTCACCGACCAGGCGATAAGCTTTTTCGGATTGGATTTTGACGGCGTCCCGGTAATCCGCGACACTGTCACTTACCGTACTCTTGCTCCGGACCTTCGTGACGTCACCGGCAGCGGTGTGATTGTTCTAAAGGACGGTGCGGTTCCGGGCGATTTCTCCGGATACTCCACCAACCGGCATCCCCGCAATGTGGTTGGCTATACAGCCGATGGCAAAACCGTCTATTTCATGATTGTGGACGGCCGCCAGCCGCTGTGGTCGGACGGCATGCTCTACTGGGAGATGGGTGAAATAATGAAGAGCCTCGGCTGCAGCTGGGCATCCAACCTGGACGGCGGCGGCAGTGCTCAGCTTGTTATACGTCACCCTTCTGCCGATATATACATGCTCCGCAACCGCGCTTCCGACGGCGCCCAGCGCCCTGTCGTAAACACTTGGATGGTAACTGTAAACGAACCGTAGCCATGAAAAAGGTATTCTATATAATGTTGGCATTCATGGCTATGACGGCCTTATCATGCCAGGATCATCCCGATAATGAACAAAAACCCGCGCCCAAGTTGCTGTCCCTTATTCCCAAGGCCGGCTACCCGGGTACTGAAGTGATCATATCAGGTTACGGATTCGAAGAACCGGCCAGCGTTTCCGTGGACGGGGTTGCCGCAACGGTGAAATCTGTCACCAACGACAGAATCATTGTTACAATGCCCGCCCATGCGCTTGGCAATGCACCTGTAACGGTAACAACGGCAAATGTTACGCTGGAAGGCCTTTCGTTCCGCTATGCGGAGCCGGTAGAGGAAGAAAAGCTGGCGATTTTCTCCTACACTCCTGCTTCGGGCGTGGTGGGCGACCAGATTGCCATCGGCGGGCAGCTGTTCTCCAACAAGAAGGAACGCAACAGCGTTACCATCAACGGCAAGGCGGCCGAAATAGTGAGTGCAAATGATACCCGTCTGGTTGTGGTTCTCCCGGATAATCCGGAAGGACAGTACCCTTTCATCGTCACTGTTGACGGGGAATCGGTGACCGGTCCCAACTTCACTTACAATAAGCCGCCGGAACTCACCGTATACTCGGTTACGCCCAATACGGGAACCGCAGGTGACATTGTAAAGATTGCTGGAATATGCTTCAGCGCAACACCCTCAGAGAACATTGTAACAATCAACGGCGTGCAGGCCACTGTGCTTTCTTCCACTGTTACGGAACTCACCGTACAGATTCCTGAGAATCCAAAAGGCTCCTATCCGGTGGTAGTAAAGGTGGGAGACAAGACCTTTGAAGGCCCCGCATTCATGTATGTGGACAAGACACATACTTATACTGTGAAGACAATGTCCGGCTCCGCAGGACGCGCCGCAGATGCCAATACCGTAGTTGACGGCGGTCCTCTTGTGGCCAAGTTCCGTCAGCCACGCGGCGTCTGTTTCCTCCCGGACGGAAGGATAGCAATATTCGACAACGGCAACAATGCAATCCGCTTCATGAATCCCGCCACGTGGGAGGTGAGTGGTTCCTCAATCGCGGCGAAGTCGCTGCTTAATGCGGCATGGCGCGGAAGCATTCATGGTGACTGGATCTACATGGCCAGTAAGGGCAACAACAAGATTGTCCGTTACAATTACAAGACCGATGCTGCCGAAACTGTAGAGGCAGGCTTCACCGGCACCTCTCCCATGGACGTTTGCTTCGACAAAGACGGCAATGGCTATGTGCTTGTGCGTGACGGTTCCAAGGCCATCTTCAAGGCCAACGGCACCGATTTCTCCACCATGGACACCTTCGCCACCTTCGACGACGGCCCCCTGGCCATGGAATTCGACCCCGAAGGCAATCTTATCGTGAGCACCAACGGCTGCCAGATAATCGGCATCAAACCTTCCGGAGAGAAATTCGTAATAGCCGGAATACGTGCCGGAAGGGGCGATGACAACGGAGAACCCGGCCGGCCCCTTACCGCCAAGTTCGGTTCCAACCTCTTCGGAATCACCCTGGATGCTGACGGAAATATCTATGTGGCCGATGATTCCTTCAAGATCATCAAACTCATCGCCCGCGGTGAGCATGGTTATGAAGACGCTGTAATTACCACGATAGCGGGCACCTCCGGTCAAAGCGGCAAGGACGATGGCGTGGGAACAGAAGCAAAATTCAACTCTCCTGGCGAAATCCGCATGGATCCTTCCGGCAAGCGGCTTATCGTAACCGAGTACAACGCGTTCATTATCCGTGAAATCGTAATCGACTAGTCATGAAAAAACTATTATACATATTGATTCCTCTTGTCCTTCTGGCCTCTTGCCAGAGGGATGGGTATGTGGCCAGGGTAACGGACCTGCGCCTGGTGTCGGTCGATCCCAAGAACGGATATCCCGGCGATCTGGTAACTGTTCTTGGACGCAACTTTTCCACGAATCCGGCGGAGAATGAAGTTACCGTAGGTGATGTTCCGGCAAGAGTGCTGGAAGCCTATAAGGACAGGCTTCTGATAATCATTCCCGACAACGCTCCCGGGATCCGTCTGATTTCTGTGAAAGGTCCTGCCGGAGAGGCTTCAGGCCTGGAGTTCAACTACCTGAAGACTCCCGACAAAGAATACCTCGTGTCCACTATAGTCGGCCAGCAGGGCGTCCGTACCTGTACCGACGGAGTTGGAACAGGTGCAACTACATATATGCCAACGGGCATCAACAAGGCTGCCGACGGCACCCTTTGGTTCACCGACCGCGGCGGAAATTCAATTCGCCACATATCGGCAGACATGACGGTCACGACAGAGGCCAAGATAACCGAATCGGGTGCTGCTGTGTGGCAGGGAGCGTTCGACGCTTCGGGCAATTATTGGTACAACGACAAGGCTAAAGGCAAGCTTTACCGCTTCACGCCGTCGACAAAGACAAATACCATGATGGCTTCCGGGCTGGACAATCCCATGAATGTGGCCGTTGGCCCCGACGGATTCATTTATGTCCCCTGCCGTAACGGCAAGGTGGTATACAAGTTCAACCCCGCCACCCTTGAGAAGACGGAATTCGCGCAGATACCCGATGACGGCCCGGCATTTATCGCATTCGACCCCAATGGCAATATGATCGTGTCGGTGCAGCATGGCTACAGGCTTATTTCAATTGATCCGGAAGGGAATCAGACGACTATAATGGGCACAGGCGAGAAAGTGGAAACCATGTATGACGACCCCGACGGAGACCCGCTGAAGACCAGCGTTCGTTCCTGCCAGGGTCTGGACATCGCTCCCGACGGAACAATGTACGTAGGAGATGCCGCGTACCATTGCGTCCGCAAACTTACGCCCGACGCGACCGGGAACTACGCCTCCGGTAAGGTTGAAACCATCCTTGGCGGTACGAAGGGTTATGCCGACGGAAAGGGCCTGAATGCAAAGTTCAACGAAGTGGACGGCATTCTTGTGTACGACGAGAATACTTTGTATATCTGCGACTCCCAGAATTGCCTGATACGTAAAGTTACTGTAAAATGAGAAAGATTGCTTTTCTGTTCGCAGTAATTATGATTGCGGGCTGTTCATCACAGGTGAAGCCCGAAGCTAAAACTCCTTTTCGCCTCCTGTTCTGGAACATCCAGAACGGAATGTGGAGCGATCAGGGCAATAATTACGACAACTTTGTAAAATGGGTCTCGGACCAGGATGCCGATGTGTGCGTCTGGTGCGAGGCCAGAACTATCTATTACACCGGTACGCGTGATAAAATGCCCGTTGAGGAGAAGTATCTGGTGGATCATTGGCCGGAGCTCGCCGCCCGATACGGACATAAATATGTGTATGTCGGCGGTATGAGAGACAATTATCCCCAGGTGATAACATCAAAGACGCCCATCCACGGAATGGCTAAGATAGTGGGGCAGGAGCCGGACAGCCTGGTCGCCCATGGCGCAACATGGGCGCAGGTGACGGTGGCGGGAAAAACCCTGAATCTGGTCGCCCTGCATCCCTGGCCCCATCCCTATGCATATAATGCGGCGGACCAGGAAGCGTCCAAAGCAGCTCATGGCGGTGATGCCTACCGGAAACTGGAAGTGGAGTATGTGTGCAAACACACCATCGGCAGCGCTCAAAACGGGAACTGGCTCATGATGGGCGATCTCAACTCTATTTCCCGTACGGATAACGCCTATTACGGACTCCCTGCCGATGATTCCAAGTTCCAGGCCCAGGATTATATCCATGAGCATACACCATACAAGGATATCATAAAGTGTCTCTATCCCGAAGAGGTGATTCTTTCGACGGCAAGCAACAACCGTATCGATTATGTTTACTGCACTCCGGATCTGTATCCTGCTGTCACGAATGCACGGATTGTCAGGGACAACTATACCGACCCAGTCAGGGACGAGGTGGTAACCGGTTTCTTCCATCCTTCAGACCATCTTCCGATCATTGTAGATTTTAACTTCTGATCCAATATGAAACGACTGTTATATCTTATTCCGGCGCTTCTGCTGTTCGCCTGCGCGAAGGAGCCCGAAGTGAAGCCCGACCCCACACCCGACACGGATCCGGATCCCGTGGTTCCCGAAGAAGTTGTCCTGTATGCCGATTTCGGCGAGTCTGCGGCCACCAAAACCGGGTTCAATGGTGCCACTTACGAGTGGCGGACGGGAGACCGTATCCGCGTCGCCCTTACCGGAGGAGGCTCGTTGGACATGCGCTATTCCGGAGAGAACACATCCAGCACGGCCGCTTTTACCCAGACTGAAACGCCGTCATCGGCAGTGCTGTTCGGCGATGCCGGTTTCGCGGTTTATCCCTCGCTGACAGCATCGAACTGCGTCCTTTCCGGATCTGCGCTCACTCTTAACCTTAAGAATAATTATGCGTGGAGCGCAGGCAATGCCGAAGCGCCCATGATTTCCAAGGTCCGAGAGGGAGAACACCTGCAGTTCACCCATCTGTGCGGCCTGCTCAAAATCACCATGACAAATATCCCGGCAACCGCGGCGAAACTTATGGTCCGCACTCCAGGATACGTTATTACAGAGAATATGGAAGTGCAGGGATGGTCTGGTTCTTTCACATCGGCAGCACCCTATGTTCAGGCGTATGCCGGAGATGATGGGCTGATAGGCTTTTCTTTCACCCCGGGATCATCCGTGTCAAAGGTCTTTTACATTCCTCTTCCCGTCGGCCCCGGAGCTTCGCATACTTATCCCGAGATTCAGGTTTACCTGGCCGACAGCTCAGGCAACACGATTTCCGGGACCTTGAGCACCGCACATGATATTGCTATTGAAAGAGCGCATATCAAACCCATGGAGACGAAGGCATATCCGGATTTGAAGGCCCCTTATACGGTATCAACGCTGTTCGGCTTTTCGAGCATCCAGAACGCCGTTGCCAACAAAGTGGGCGGAGACAAGACGACGGCCGTATTCGGCGCCCTGCGCGGTATGGAATGGATCAAGGCCGACAAGAAGGCCGTGCTGTTGGAACAGGCACAGACCCTGCGCGTGTGGGATCTTGATGCCGGCACTGTTTCTGCCCCTATTACATATGGGGATGCCAACCATGTTCCCTGGCTGGGCAGTTATCATAACGGCAACGTATGGTTTGCAGAGAAGGCCAAGGCCAAGATTTATACATTCGATACTTCCACACAGGCGATTTCGGAAATCGCGGCTCAAAGCGACTGGAGCGGCAAGAGTGTTATGGATATTGTATTCGATGCCGATGGAAATGCATATGTTGCAGTCAGGGACAAGAATACTATATACAAGTATGCCGCCGGAGATGTTACGGCCAGTCCTTCCCTTACCATCAACATCGGCAAATGGCCAAATGCAATGGCCTTTGATGCCGACGGAAATTTGATTGTTGCCACAAACGGCTGTCAAGTGCTTAATGTGAATCCCTCTACCGGCGCATTTACGGCGATTGCGGGTATTCAGGATGCCAAGTCGTTTGATGACGGCACGGCGGGAAGCCCGCTCACGGCCAAGTTTTCGGCAAACCTTGCCGACCTGGCGATTGCCCCCAACGGCGACATTTATATTGCCGACTGGTACCGTATCCGCCGGATACGCAAAGGCGACCTCGGCTATCAGAATGCCGTGGTAACCACTGTGGCAGGCAGTACGCAGGCGGCTAATATCGGCGCCATTGCCGACGGCATAGGAACGGCGGCCACTTTCCGTCAGCTTGGCGGCCTGTTGCTGAACAGCACCGGCTCGGTGCTGTATATTTCCGACCAGGGCGTAGGACAGATCCGCGAGCTTTATATAGGCGACCCGGACGCTCCCGTTGTTGAGAAGCCGCGCCTGACTTCGGCCACATTCAATATCCGTTTCGTCACGGACAAGGATACCGATGAGCGAAGCTGGACCAGCCGCAAAACCGGAGTGGTACAGCTTATCAAGGACTACGGTTTCGATATCGTGGGCTTCCAGGAAAGCCGTCCGGAGCAGAGGACTTACCTGAAGGACAATCTGCCCGCATATACCTTCTTTGAAACTCCTGAAGAGCCCTGCATGGCATGGAAAACAGACAAGTTCGTGCTGCTTGAAAGCGGATACTTCTATCTTTCCGCCACTCCGGATGTGGCCAGCAGCCCTTATCCCGGCTGGGTATCCACCGATCCGGGCCGCAAGAGGCTCTGCCAGTGGGTGAAGCTGGAAGACCGTGAGTCCGGAAGGAAGATCCTGCAGCTGAACACCCATCTGGAGGTTACAAGCTCGGGTACATCCATTTCGGAGGATGAGGCACTGACAATCCGCACGAAATCGGCCGAACTAATCTGCGACAGGATTGCCTCCCTGAATACCGGAGGCGAGTATGCCGTGATACTCGGAGGGGACATGAACGGTCCCACAACCGAGGCCACCCACACCGACTGGTTCAAGGTCCAGCTCACCGATTCCTATTACCGCAGTGCCGACCTTGGCGTAAAAGAGGGCCCTGTGGCTACATACAACGCCTACAGCTACGAAGACGAACAGCGCAGCAAATGGTATCACCGCATCGACTACCTGTACTTCAAAGGTGGCCTGGATGTGGTGAAATACAAAGTGATAGATGATTTGTACAATGGATACTATACATCCGACCATTGGCCGCTGATGGTGATTTTTGCAATTGACTGACAACACAAATAACAATAAAACTATGAAAAGAAAAATGTATCTGCAGCCCGAGACTGAGTTGCTTGTAATTGCACAGGACTCGAACTACTGTGCGACAAATCTCTCGACACCGGCTTCCGACGGAATCGAAGAATGGATTGAAGATGAAGAAGGTGAGTGGTCATAATGGAGGACAGCCTTATGAAAAAGATTTCTTTGATTCTTATGACGGCCTTCGCCGTCGCTGCAGTTTCCTGCAACAAGGAAGTTCCTTCCTCAAATGACGTGAATGCTCCCGAGGCAGTCAAAGCTCCGACACTCGTCGCCCGCATTTCTGCCGATGACACCAAGACCGCGTTCGTTGGCAGTGTGTACATGTGGAAAACAAATGACAATTTCGTTGTGCGCAGTGACAACGCAAATGGATTTACCACGTACAAGTATACTGGCGACCCCACTGCCGGTGAGGCTGAATTTGCGCCTAATACAGATGACGCCATCGTTTATGGACAGAGTTCTTTCGCTATTTATCCTGCAAAGACAAGCGGTTCTGGCGCAGAGGCCTATCCCCGCGAAGAGGACGGCTCGCTCAAAGTTGTTCTCAAGGATACTTATACCTGGGCGGAAGGCAATGTGGAAGCGCCGATGCTCGCCCGCGTTGAAGCAGGGCAGCCTCTGGAATTCAAGCACCTTGGCGGTGTTCTGAAAGTTACCTACAAGAATGTGCCCCCGAAGGCCACGAAACTTGTTGTGAGCGCCCCGGTGGTGGATCCGGACCTTATTGCCGCAGACAAAAAAACGTACAAGATTTGCTCGACGATGAATCAGACTTACAACTGGACAACGGCAGGTGGTGGTTTCGACCCGGACCCGGCAAACGTCCCGTACGTAAAGGCCTATGATCACAAAAGCGAGTACAAAATTACCGAGATTATTTCCGCGGCCACGGCTGCCCAGAGGGCTTCTAGCGAGGGTATTACGGTTTATGTTCCTCTTCCGGTGGGCCCGGTATCCGTCGGCGGCAAGAATGTCTACCCGCAGTTGAACGTTTGGCTTGCCTTTGACGACAACACCGTTGTCCCCGGCACGCTCAAAACTGCCACTAACGTCCAGATCGAGCGCGGACACATCAAGCCCATGCCAGCGATTACGCTTACGAAATATAAATTGACAACGCTGATTGGTTCGGCTGGAAGAGCCGCGAATACCTCTTCTCATGTGACCGGTTCTTTTGCTGAAACAAAATTATATGCTCCACGTGGCATGGTAATGCTTCCCGACAATAAAGCAGTAGTTTTCGATCAGAACGACGCCGTAATGTTCGTTGACCTTAACGTACAGACGGTAGAGAAAGTATCATATAATTCTGGAACTGCCGTGCCTTGGGGCGGATGCTATCATGACGGAGTCCTTTACATAGTAGACAAGAGTCTGGGACGTTTTTATACTTGTAGCAATCTGACTACAAAAGAAATCACTTATTCGAACATCTCAACCGGCAAATATAGCCCCATGATGATTCAATTCAGCGGTTCGGATGCATATGTTGTCATCAGAGATGCTTATGGCCTATTTAAGTATGAAGGTGGCATAACAGGAACAAAGACAAAGTTTGCCGACTTCAATTCTGGCTCTCTTTCCAAGGTCAAGCCGATTAGCTTTACCGTTGATGGCAATGGTGACTTTATTATTGCCACTGCAGATAATGGCTTTAAGCTGTTCAAAGAATCCAGTGCCGGCGGAGCACCGGTGGCGGTTGCCGGAAATGGCACAAAGGCAACCAATTATGCTACTTTAGTGGACGGCCCTGTATCAACAGCTACATTTACTGCTAACACTTATGGCCTTGCTTTCGATGGCGATGGTAACCTGTATGTAGGTGATGGATTTGCCATCAGAAAGATTACATTTGGCCCTGGCGGATGGGACGACGCCGTGGTTACAACAATCATCACTAACGGTACAAATACTCCAAAAGATGGTTATGGCGCTGATGCTGCTTTGAATTGTGTCGGCAGTATGGCGTTTAACAGTGATTATTCCAAACTGTATGTGACAGACCAGAATGCGGGTAAGGTATACGTTGTTACCATCGAATAAGCACTTATTAGTTATTGCTCAGGGGCTGGCTGGCTTTGCCGGCCGGCCCCTTTTTCATATGGCAAGAAAAGTAATGCTCGTGCTGCTGGCGCTGGTTATGGTGTCATCGGCATTAATGGGACAGGAATACAATTACGTTGAGGCGTCGGCACTCACGCTCACGGGGAAGGTTTTCCCTGATACGCCTAATCCCTATCACCGTATCGACACGGCCCGTTTCCACGGTTTCACCACCCAGGAGTTGTCGCTTGTGGCGGAGTCGGCCGGTATTGCGGTGGCGTTTCGCACCGACTCTCCCTCGATAAGAGTGCTTCCTGTATATGTGAGGCCTTATTTCGGCGGAGGAACAACCGGATTTGCGGGCAGGGGATTTGACCTGTATATAAAGAAAAACGGCAAATGGCTGTGGGCGGCCGCGGGGCTTCAGAACGACAACTCTCTGGACAAACCCGTGAACCTCATTAAGGATATGGATACCAGTGTTAAGGAGTGTCTTCTGTATCTTCCCGTGCGCAGCGAGATGGCGTCGGTAAAAATCGGCGTCGAGGACGGTTATATGCTGGAACCGCTGGAGAATCCATTCCGCCATCGGGTTGTGGTTTTCGGCTCCAGTTTCACTCACGGAGCCTCCACCTCCAAAGCCGGGATGGCCTATCCGTCCATCCTTTCCCGCGAAACCGGAATCCAGTTCCTCAATCTCGGCGTAAGCGGCCGCTGCCGGATGCAGGATTACTTTGCCGCCGCCCTTTCCGAAGCGCCAGACGTGGATGCTTTCCTGTTCGACACATTCTCCAACCCCACTCCGGAGGAAATCCGCGAGAGACTGTTCCCCTTCATCGAGGCACTTCAGGCAGCCCATCCCGGAAAGCCTCTCATATTCCAGCAGACAATATACCGGGAGCGAAGGAACTTCAACCTCAAGGCCGATGAATACGAGGCAGGCCGCATCAAGGTTGTCGCAGACCTTATGAAGGAGGCGCGACGCAAATACAAAGACGTGTATTTCGTTACCAGCACCAACGCCACCTCCCCGGACCATTACACTTCCGTGGACGGGACCCATCCGGGCGACTATGGTTACACCCTCTGGGCCCGCAGCATCAGAAAGCCGGTTCTGAGGATCCTACGGCGCTACGGAATCCGTTAGCAGGCAAGGACGATTGCGGGGGAGATGTTCAGACGGGTGGCGATTACCCTGGCCTGTTCGTAAGTGGGATTGGTTTTTCCGCAGATGATTGAACTAAGCCTGGAGGCAGTCATCCCCAGAAGCAAGGCCATTTCTTTCTGAGTAATACTGAGTTCGGAAAGGCGGGCAAGCAGCGTGTCCGCCAGGCTCGGAGTTTCTATCGGGAAGTGCTCCTTTTCGTATTCCTCCACAAGAGCGGACAAAACGTCAAGTTCCTGCAGGCGGGGATCGTCTGCAGGAGTACTCTCATCCGTGTCGAAAAAGAGTTCGTCAATACGGTGCATCATCGCCCTGTATTGCTGTTCGTTCTTGAGTTGTGCCATGTTCTATATCGTTGAAACATCAATTATGCTATACTCATCATGTGTTCCCACGAACCGGATATATACCAGTTCCGGTGTAAACTTAACGGCAACGACAAGCCGATAGTTGTTACCATTAATATTGAAAACATAGCGCTGATTTCCCACATAATCCACCGAGTTGAAATCATTCCTCATATCCCGCAGCGATTTCCAATGTGCATTGCGGGTCTTGACATACCACTCGCTCAGCGGCTGTTTGGTTTCCGCGTGCTTGCTCCAATAGTCCCTTAAAGTTGATATAGCAATTACTCTCATGTGCAAAGGTAAAAATTATTTTATATATAACATAATTATTTTATTAATAATTTATAGCCCCTTCAAGGAAAATCAGTATATTTGCACTTGATTAATCGTTTTCTCGCAATGGCCATCGAATATCCCGCAGCGTATTGGAAAGACTATGAGCTCCTGGACTCCGGAAACGGGGAAAAACTGGAGCGCTTCGGAAAGTACATTCTTCGCCGCCCGGAGCCTAAGGCGCTCTGGAGGCCTTCCATGGCCGATTCCGACTGGCACAGACTTGCGCACGTGAACTTCACGCCCGGGGCGGGATTCGGCAAGGCGGGGAAGGAGGATTCCGGCACATGGAACCGCCTGAAGAAGATGGAAGACCAGTGGGGGATAGCGTATAACGGTGCGCCGGAGGCCGATACCCACGCCGCATCCGACCTGCACTTAAGCCTGCGCCTCGGCCTCACCGCGTTCAAGCACGTTGGCGTGTTCCCGGAGCAGGCACCCAACTGGGAGTACATTTTCCGCGAGACATCGCGCCTTGCGCGTATCCACAAGGCCAATGGGCTTCCCTCGCCAAAGGTGCTGAACCTGTTTGCATATACCGGTGCGGCGTCTTTGGCGGCAAAATGCGCCGGGGCCGATGTGACGCACCTGGATTCCGTACGGCAAGTTGTGACCTGGGCCCGCGAAAACATGGAACGCAGCGGCCTGGACGGCATCCGCTGGGTGGTTGAGGACGCCCTCAAGTTCGCGCGCCGCGAAGCCCGCCGCGGCAACCATTACGACGGTATCATCCTGGACCCGCCCGCCTACGGCCATGGCCCCGACGGCGAAAAATGGAAGTTGGACGAGCTCCTCTTCGGCATGATGGAAAACGTGGGCGAAATCCTCTCCCCGCGCGACTCCTTCGTGGTGCTGAACCTCTACTCCAACGGCTATTCCGCCACCCTGGGCGAAACCGTCCTCCAGCAGGCCTTCTCCACGGGCGTCAAACACATGGAATCCGGCGAACTCTGCCTCTCCGACTCCTTCGGCAAGGTTCTGCCTCTAAGTATTTATGTAAGGGCGAACAGATAAAGCGCAAAAATATTATCTTTGCATTATGTTAGAACTTGTAGTGCGGTGGAACGTTAACCCCGCGATTTTTCACATAGGAGGATTCGAACTCAGGTGGTACTCGCTGCTTTTCGTGAGCGGCTTCATCCTGGGATGGTTCATTTTCAAGTGGTTCTTCCGCAGGGAGGGGATTCCGGAAAAGATGCTGGATCCGCTGCTGTACACGCTGCT
>JAILDI010000100.1 GCA_024689525.1 Bacteroidales bacterium | reverse complement strand
CTGCTCCAGCAATTGTTCAGAGTGGGGGTCCAGGTTCATAGTTTCAGATGTTATTTTATATAGCTTCCAGCAGGAACACCGCGGAGGTGTTGGACTCGCGGAACAGCGGGTTGAAGCCGCCACCGGCAAGGAACGAGCCCGTGAAGGATTGCCCGTCGCCCCACCAGCGGCTGTTGTCGACATTCAATTCCGTCACCTTGTAGCTGGCATTCGGATCCAGCCCCTGGAGGCGGAATCTGTGTGCTGCGATGGAGTAGTTCTGGAAGCGCAGGCAGTAGGTGAACACAACGGCGCGTCGCTTGTCCTGCGACACATACATAAGCCCGTAGTAATCACCGTCATAGGGTGATGCCAGGCGGTACAGGTCGCCGTTGAAGACCAGATCCCTGTAGCCCTTGTAGGACTTGATGCAGCGGTCGGCCAGCGCCCTTTCATCGGCCGATAGAGACTTGGGCTGGAGCTCCATTCCCAGCCTTCCGGCTGATGCCACGTCGAAGCGGAACTTCAGCGACGTCACATTCCCGGTCTGATGATTGGGAACTGTCGATACGTGGGAACCCATCACGCAGGCTGGATAGATCAGCGACGTTCCATATTGAATGCGTACGCGCGAAATGCCGTCGGTGTTGTCGCTGGCCCATACTTCGTTGAACCAGCGCATCGACCCGTAATCGACACGGCTGCCGCCGGCTGAACAGCACTGGACGATGATATCGGGGTACTTCTCCCTCATCCTCCGGCACACACTGTACAGGCCCTGGATATACTCCACGTAGAAGCGGTCCTGCTCAGCATCCAGATAAGGGCTGCCGAAGGACATAATGCGGCGGTTGCAGTCCCACTTCACATAGTCGATGTTGGGCGAGAGCGACACTGTGCGGTCGAAAACGCCAAAGACGAAGTCCTGCACGGCGGGATTGCTGAGGTCCAGGATCCACTGGTTGCGGGACTGGTAAATCTCGCGTCCGGGGCTCTTCACAATCCAGTCGGGATGCTCCGCTGCCAGATTGGAATCCGGATTCACCATCTCCGGCTCGATCCAGATGCCGAACTTGAGGCCTTTGGAATGTGCGTAAGAAGCCACATAGTCGATGCCTTCCGGAATCTTGTTGGTATTCACCTCCCAGTCGCCAAGGCCGGCATTATCGGAATTGCGCGGATGCTCGAGGCCGAACCAGCCGTCGTCCAGGACGAACATTTCCAGGCCCATCGAAGCGGCATCGTCGATCATCCTCAGAAGCGTTTCCGTGGTGAAAGTGAAGTATGCGCCCTCCCAGCTGTTCAGTAGCGTGGGATTGATCTGCCCGCCGTGCCACACGCTGTATTTGCGCGCCCATCGGTGCAGGTTGCGCGACGCCTGCCCTGCGCCTTCCCCGCTCCAGGTGTAAATCATATCCGGGGTGACGAAAGTCTTCCCCGCCGCCAGCGGATAGGCCGATGCGAAGGGATTGATGCCGGAAACGATGTTCAGATTATCACTCTGGTCGATTTCAAAGCTGATGCGGAAGTTGCCGCTCCAGGCCATTGCACCGGCGATGACCTCGCCCTCCGTTTCGCTGAATGCCTTGCCCAGCGAAACCATAAATGACGGATTTGCATCCTGCGTGTTCTGCGTTCCGCGGCGGCTCTCCAGCACCTTGGTGTCGTGCGTGAGAAGCTCGCGGTCTATCTGCATTTCCGTGGCCCAACCGCCGTAGAAGTGCGTGAGCAGGTAATCGTCGGCATCCAGATTTAGCGAGGCCGATGCATAGTTGCGCAACTTCACCGCCTTCTTTCCGTTGTTGGTAATCTCGCTGTGCATCTGGATCACGTCCTCCTTCAGGCAGGCCGCATACACCAGCGCCACCTCCATGTCGGTAACGTAATCCTTCAGGTGAATCGTGGTCGTAGTTACGCCGCTGGCCGATGAAACCTCGTGCGAAGTGTAATACAGTTCCGTATTCTGAGTGCCGTCGGCATACTCCACGTGCAGTGCCTCAAGCCCGTTGAACGTACCGCCCACAACAGGATAAGCCGACGCCGGACCGTAGTTGTGATGCTCCCCGCTGTAGAACGACAGGAACTGGTTCGGGTCTCCCGCATATGCGCCGTAATGCACCGTGCTCACGATTCCCTTCTCATTCACCAGCAGCACCAGCTGCGTGTTGTCCGTCTCGATGGCAATCACGCGCGGCTCCACTGCGGGAATGGCCACTGCCTCACGGTCGAACATACTCTTCTTCCTGGGCTTCCGCGCCTGAGACGGCACAACGCACAGCAATCCTATTGCAATTAAAATGGCGTAACGAATACTTTTCATACTTCAAATTGGTTATCTGCGTCCTTTGCTCTCGAGGTATTTGATGAGGAACTCGGGACGGTCGGTCTGGATCATAGAGGTGCCAAGGTCCAGGATTACGTCGTACACTTCTGCAGGGTCGGCGCTGTCGTAGGCTTTGTCGTCTTCGTAACCGCCGCAGAGTGAAGCCCAGATGGTATTCACCCACACTTTGGCGCCGGAGTCATACACTTTGCCGATGACTGCGCGGGCGCTGTCGTTGAGCTCGGTGAAGCAGAGTTCATAGGCCAGTTGCTTTTCGGGAGCGTCTATGTACTCCTGGAAGAGTTCGGATTCTCCGTGCTCGATGCCGCTTATGATGGGCATATACATCATATTATGCTCGTGGG
>JAILDI010000046.1 GCA_024689525.1 Bacteroidales bacterium | reverse complement strand
CACCTACCCGGAACCGGATCAGGAGTTCGCCGTCACCAAAATGGCCCTCGCCACGGAAGAGCTCTACTTCGCCTATCGCCGCTCCATAGGCAAACCCTGCCCTCCCGGTCTGGCATAAAGACACAAAAAAGGGTGGCGCTTCAACGGCGTCACCCTTCATTTTGAGCGGAAAACGAGACTCGTCCTGCGCTCCGCTATAAGAGGCTCAAAATCATGCCTTTGGTCTGGAAAGGAAGCCTTGCCACAAATGACGCTGACACAAATAAAGCACTATTTTGCGAGATAACCAACTAAAGCTTATCGTATTTGTTAATTGAGAAACTATTTATCGCTGAAGTAATTTTCATATTAAACTATACAATTTTGGGGAGCCCTCGGCTGTGAAGTCCGGGGCTCTTTTTTTCTGCCTACAAGTATTTTTCTCTATCTACTACTATTTAGCTATTGGAAGCTCCCAGGATTTGGGTTTCCCGGATATTTTTTGTATCTTATATATAGAAGATAATCAACGACTTCGGTATGGGATTGAAGTAAGAATAATGAAGAATAAACGGCCCCTGACTGGCAGCGGAGTTCCCATACCCTCCAAAGCTTTTCAGGGGCCCTTCTAATCTTAAAAATGGAGAACACAAAAGAAAGTTTTGTTATGTACGGCAGTTTTCTGTCTGCTGCTGAAAAAGCATTGAGCTTGGAGGATATCGGTAAGTTTGTCCTGTTGTTGAGAGACTATGCGCTCAGAGGTGAGGATGCGCATAGCGAAAACCCTGTGATTGAAGCCTTCCTGGAAATGGCGAAGCTTAATCTCAAAGCGGCGAAGAAAAGGTATGACGATGCCTGCAAAGGTAGAGAGCACGGCTGAAAGGGTGGAGAACACGGGATTAAGGGGGAAGACCTCGCCTTGGTGAAACGAAGGAGGAAGCCTACGAGCGGAGAGCAAAGGAGAGAGAGTTGAAGGAGCAGGAGCTTAACCAGGAACCATACCGGCCACAAGAATCATCTTTCTCATTTTATTGATATTTTTTTACACGGAAGTCGTTAATCTGTTCTTTGAAATTCAGGCCGAAGGCAAAGTCATACACATGACCCTCGGCATCTATGTAGCATTCCATGTCCCGGGGAACATCCTCGCACTGAGCCTCTACCGTTTCCATATTGGCAGGCAGCTGGCAGGGAAGCAGTCCGCAAGGCTCTGCTACGCCGCTCATGATATCCAGGAGGGCATTGTTGGAAACACCGCAGAAAAAGAGGAGGGCATCGGCCCATGGCTCAATCTCAACAGGGACAAAAGGGCGTTCAGCAGCTACCAGGACTACAACCGGCTTATTGCCCATCGCCGCCTTGGTAGTTTGTACCAGCAAGGCATCGGTGCTGTTGGATGATGTTTCCGTAAAGCCCCGGTAACTGCGATTGGCACTGCTCTCGTGCGGGTCTCCGCCGGCAATACTGTGCGCACGGGCGTTCGTTGCCGTATAGGGTCCCCATTGCAGGCTGATGGGGTTGTAATGGCCTTCCGGGTACTTCTCGTCGGGCATCACAAAGCCCCAGTGGCCCACAGGACTCTTGATGGAGACAATGGCCACATCTGCCTCTTCCGGAGTATCCACCACCTCAAAATAACGGCCGAGCAATTCCTTGGGAATCGGGTATTCGTCGTAGGAAGGTGTCGGCTTCTGCCAATGAGATATGCCGGCAGGGACATGGCGGAGCGGTTCATACACCCGCATCTTTCCGTTCAACGGCAACACGCCTCCGGCATTTTTCAGCAGAACGATACTCTTGAGCTGGGCCTCGTAGCCTGCGGCCACAAATTCTTTACATCCAACAACCGCGGCAGCGTTCTCCGGGCTAACGTAAGGATTCTCAAAAAGGCCTACATTGAAAATGTTAACCAGGATACGTATTGCACTGAGCTCAAAACGGGCCCTTGCACTCTGCTCGCCATATTTTTCCGACCACAGTTCATAGGCAGCCATGCTAACTGCATTGTCCTTTGCTCCCCCCAGTTGATCAACGCCGGCCTCGAAGCATAACAACCTCCGCTCGGGGCCGCTCAGCGTTTCCGTCCCCCAGGGCGTACCCTTGTGCTCCCAAGGGACATTGTAATCCTTAACGATTCCCCAGTCCGTGCACACTACGCCTTCATACTGATACTTGTCCCGCAGCAAATCTTGGATGATATACTTGGAAAAGCCGTTTCCGACGTTCTGTCCGGAGGGGTCCTGCCCATAGGAAATAGTATAATAGGGCATTACGGCCGATGCCATCCGTGTTTTTCCGGGCAAGGCGAAGGCGCCGTCCACAAAAGGAATCAGCCCCTGCTCAAAATTGTTCCCAGGATACACGGCATACTTACCGATACCAAAATGCGCATCCCGGCCGCCTTCTCCGGAGCCGCCGCCCGGCCAGTGCTTCACCATGCAGTTGACGCTTTGCGAGCCCCAGCCCGCCTTGCTGCCCGGTGTGTTCTGGAAGGCCTCGCAGTACGTACGGGCCATGTCACGGGAAAGGGCCGGATCCTCGCCGAAAGTGCCGTAGAAGCGGCGCCAGCGGGGGTCTGTGGCAATATCCACCTGCGGAGACAGGGCAGTAGTGATGCCCAATGCCCGGTATTCCGCCGACACCACCTCTCCGTGAGTGCGGATGATATCCATGTCAAAGGTGGCGGCCAGGCCCAGTTCCCTCGGCCATTTGGAAATATCGTTCTCCCCCGTGGGGTCGAACTCGCCGTCCTGCTCCGGCTTGTAATTGTTGATATTGGTGGTGCCGTTGGTGTAATTTCGCGGGTCCGTACTGTTATTGGACGGGATGCCCAGACGGGCTCCCTCGCAGAAAGCCTGCACGGCATTGGACCAGCCTGCCCCAATTGCCGGAGAGTCCACATTGCGCACCAGCATGTGGCGAATGTGGTCATCGGCCAGGAGCCGTCGTGCCTTGTCATCCAGCACCGTATCGTTGGCATCTATCGCACTGGAATACAGCATGAGGCCGCAGATTTCCTCCAGTGTGAGCTGCGAGGCCAGGTCACGGGCCCTTGTCTTCGCATCCTTCCTCCAGTCCTCGTACACATCCAGGTCACCATTTCGGTTCAAATCTTTAAAGGCGTAACCGTCCACTGTCAGAATGGGGGCAGAGGTATATCCAAGGGTAGGACCTTGGGTCTGGAGGATAAGTGTGTACCCGCCCTTCTGTTCCATTGTTATGACATTTTTGTCACAGCCAGCAAAGAGAATAACCAGGAGAAGAGACAGAATATAATTCCTCATAACTGGAGTTTTTTACAAAAATACTATTTTCTGAAAAAACGATCCACACCCAGTGCGATGGCTCCGTCGCCCGTCACATTGCAAGCCGGCCCGTAGCCGTCCAGGGCCAGATAGATGGCCATTAGAAGGGCGGTCATCTCCGGCGTAAATCCGAGCATGCTTTCAAGGAAGCCCACGGAGGCCATGAGCACGCCG
>JAILDI010000040.1 GCA_024689525.1 Bacteroidales bacterium | reverse complement strand
CACGATTGCATCGGCCTCCGCGCGGGCAGACTTCACAATGGCGTCCGCTTGTTCACGGGCGTTGAGAAGTATCCTGTCGCCCTCCGTTTTGCCCTTTGCAAGGCCTTCCTCGTACAGTTTCTGAGTGAGTTCCTGGAGTTTATCCATATGGTGTTTAGTTTTAGATTCTATAATCATACAAATATAAAAAAAGGATTTGATAAAATCAAACCCTTTCAGTAAACCGCTAAAGTTCCGCGATTATGTCCCGCAACAGCGAATTGAAGTCTATCACGCGGTCCGGCTTTGGCGAGTAGCCAAGAATGACGACAACCAGATCTTTGGAGGGGATGATGTAAATCTGCTGGCCGTCGTGGCCGTTGCAGGAGTACATGTCCTCGGGAACATCGGGCAGCACATGACACTTGTTCAGCCAGAAGAATGCGCCGTATCTGTTTTCGCTGGCCGATGCCGGCATCCTGGTGAAATCCACCCATCCCTGAGGCAGGATGCGCTCGCCGTTCACACAGCCGTCGTCCAGATACATCTGGGCGAAGCGGGCATAGTTGCGCGCAGTTACATATAAATAGGAAGAGGCTACGGGTGTGCCGCTCATGTCTGGCTCCCAGTATGCGCCGGTAATGCTCAGCGGGGCGAACAGACGCTCACGGATATATCCCAGGAATTCGGCGTCCGAAGCGAATTTGCCGCGCAGATAACGCATCACGATGTTGGTGCTGCCGCTTGAATAATACCAGAAACTTCCTGGCTCGTGCGCAAGAGGTTTGGACTGCGCAAACAGGCCCATGTCTTTCTCACGGTGAAGCATCAAGTTCACGTCAGAGCGGTTGCCGTAGTCCTCGTTCCACTCCAGGCCGCTCTGCATCTGCATGAGGTCTTTGAGGGTGATGTCCTTGCGGCCGTCGACCTGCCATTCGGGAATGTCCATCGGCTCCCAGATGTCCACCAGGCCGTCGTAGGCCATAATGCCCACGAGAGCGTTGGTAAAGCTCTTTGCCATACTTCAGCTAAGGAGGCGGGTTTCCGCGTTCATGCCTTCACGATAGCGCTCCGCTACAACTCCACCCTTGTACAGGACGACAAATGCGAACGGGGTTCCGTTATACGAGTGGTCATCGACAAATGCCTTGGCAATGGGCTCCAACTTGGCGGTAATGGCGGAATCTCCCGGCATCAGCGGATCTTCCACAGGAGCTTCGGCAGGCAGGGGATATTTCTCCGCCTGCAGCTGGGCCACCTTCTTGCCCCTGAGCAGGGTTACTCCGTATCCCTCACGGAACACTGCAACGGACTTGCTCCAGAGGAAGCGGCTGGTAACTGTACCATTTTCCTTGTCCACCTTGTTGGATGTGAACTTGATGAACGAGAAGTTCAGGTCCAGGGCCTCCACATCGGCCTGGTCCCTCCCGGATACAAATACGCCTGAAGCCAGATTCTTTGCCGCATAGCCCGTGATAATGGGCATCAGACTATTCAGATAAATGCAGCCGCCCAGAATGGCTGCCAGCAACACCGCCGCGGCGATGCTGAAAAATTTCTTAGTTTTCAAGTGCGTTTAAAAATTAGCTACCAGAAAATCAATCAAATCATTTATCGTATGAGTTGCGTGTATTTTTGTATACAGGTCCTCTTCCGCTTCATTGGTAAGTGGTTTATCTGAGAGCAGTTCGTAGTTCTTCAAAAGGAAGTCGGTGAGTCTGGAGAGTTGATCTCCAGAAACCGGAATTTCCCCATATTTATCCTGCAGTTCCTGGAGTCTTAACAATTCTACAAAGAGCTGTGCGGCGGCATCCATTTCGGCCTGGTTAATGAATTTCTTGGGCTTTTCCGTATCGGCCTTGACAGCCAGCAGATTCTCTTTGATTTCTTTCATGTCCTTGAGGACATCCATAAACACTTCAAAGGGATTGTCGTCGGTTGCGTTTATGCCGATAGGGGTAGTTGTGACGGGAGCGGCCTTGACCTCGTTCACGGGAAGCAGCAGAAGCGCGCATGCCGTAAGGATAATAATGCGTTTCATAATGAGTTATAATGTTATTCTGCCCAAATATAGTTATTATTCCGGGAAAACAAAAACGGCCTGCCATAAAGACAAGCCGTTAAGCTGAAGGCGGGGCCGTAAGCCGGGTTCTGTTTTTGAATCTGCCATTTATCTACGCAACCTACCCCCTGGCATCGGGCGGGCAGCCCTCATCTGCCAGTATATTTGGTCTTGCAGGCCCGGGTGCCGTACCCGCCGGGCGTCGCCACCACGGCGTCGTGAGCTCTTGCCTCGCGTTTTCACCCTTACCCTTGCGGGCGGTTATTCTCTGTTACGGCATCCAGAAGATTACTCCCCTCTGTGCTTTCCACAGCCGGGTGCCCTTCCCTGTCCGGACTTTCCTCACCCCGCCGGAGCGGAGCGCGACAGATCGTCCCACCTTGTTTTTGGACTGCAAAGATACAAAACTTTTTCGAAGTGGATGAAAAATCTAAAGTGGAGTCGGACAAAACTTTTCGACGGCATTTTTTAGCCTAGAAAAGTTTTAGTCCGCGGAACGATGATTTTTCATCCACGTTTTCTGGCAAAAACAAGGACGAACCCGGGAAATTCGCCATCTCGTCCTTGAAAACGGGCAAAATCAAGGACGAGACACCTCATCTTGTTATATATGTTTAATGGCCTGCATCACTGCGGGCCATTAACCTGGTTAGTTAGTAGTGTATTACCTTATCGAAGAAGGTCTTCTTTAGTAGCTAGAGTAAGTGAGTGCAAATATAAACAAAGTTTTTATTCTTGCAAAAT
>JAILDI010000027.1 GCA_024689525.1 Bacteroidales bacterium | reverse complement strand
TGGCAAGGAAAACGGCTACCAGCATATCTGGACCGAGGCAACTGCCAAAGGCGGTGACGGAATGACCTCTTACACCTGGCTCACCGGTTACAGGATGTACACCGTCTCCACGGCAACCACAGCGGCAACGGAAGTCTATCTCTGCCGCAGCGGTGCGTCGGATCCCGATTTCAACCTCAGGAGCGAGCCTATGTACATGCTGAGGGAGAATAGTGCAGGCAACCACGTTTTCGCCTCCTGCCTGGAGACTCATGGAAAATATGACCTGCAGGTGGAACAGTCGGCAAACCTCGTGCACTCGTGCAAAGGCATAACCATCCTGTCCGATGACGAAAACGGCATTACCGTCCGATATGATTTCATCAACTCTCACAGCGTAACCCTCACTGTGAGCCCTTCGCAGAAAGCAACTGTTAATTTTAATTGATATGAAAACAAGAAGCGAAACATTCCAGATTGCGGAGCAGATGCCCTGGGAAAACCCGGGCCCCGGAATCACCCGTCAGATCATGGCCTACGACGGCCAGCTCATGTTGGTAAAAGTTCACTTTGAAAAAGGTGCCGTGGGAACCATGCACGAACACTATCACAGCCAGGCAACATACGTTGCAAGCGGTAAGTTCGAGCTCACAATCGGCGGTGAAAAACGAGTCCTTGTGGCCGGAGACGGTTATTATGTGGCTCCCGACGAGCTTCACGGCTGCATCTGCCTGGAGGAAGGGATCCTCATCGACACTTTCTCTCCCGTAAGGGCGGACTTTTTGAAGCTGTAAAGAGATGAAAGTAAAAGGTTTACGCTGGTGGGTACTTGGACTCATAGTCCTCGTTACCATCATTAACTACCTGGACAGGAACACTCTTGGCATCATGTGGGCCAAGATTGTGGAAGACCTGGGCCTCATCAATACCGACGGCCTCAGCGAGGCCGAATACAACGACCTCAGCAAGAAGCTTTTCCGCGACATCAACATGGTGTTCATGGTCTTCTACGGCCTTTCCCAGTTGTTCTCCGGTAAGCTTTACGACAAGATCGGCACCCGGAAAGGTTTTTCGATCTCCGCCATTATCTGGGGTATCTCCGACCTGCTGACTTCTCTGGCAACCGGCGTCAAGGGTATCATGGGCTTCCGCGCAGGACTCGGCCTCGGTGTCGCCGGCCCCTGGCCAGGTACCGTCAAGAGCAATGCGGAATGGTTCCCGCAGAAGGAACGCGCTACTGCGCAGGGCCTGTTCAACGCAGGCGCATCGATCGGCGCAATCCTGGCGCCTATCCTGATAGGAATCATCTATGCCTCTTTCGGCTGGAAATGGACATTCATCACCATTGGTATCCTGGCCCCGCTGTGGGTTATTCCCTGGCTTATTATCAATAAGAAGGGGCCCAAGGAGCATCCCTGGATCACCGACAAGGAAAAAGACTATATCATAAGCGGCCAGCCGGAGTGCAAGGTCAAGAGCGACAAAGGCCTCAGCTGGGGGCAGCTTCTTTCCCGCAGGAAGAGTTTCGCCGTCATTCTGGGCCGATTCTTCCTCGATCCAATCTGGTGGATGTTCGTAACCTGGCTGCCGATTTATCTTGGCCAGAAGTACGGTATGGACATTAAGCAGCTCGCATCCCATATGTGGATCCCTTATGTGGGTGCCGCGCTTGGCTCCATTGTAGGCGGCTGGACCTCCAGCCATTTTCTCCAGAAAGGTAAGAGCGTGGGATTCGCCCGTAAGGCGGCCATCGTCATCGGCGCATCGATCCTGCTCCCTTCGCTGGTTTGGGTAGCATTTGTCCAAAACCCCGTGACGGCTGTCCTGGTGATGGCTATCATTCTGTTCGGCTACCAGTTCACAATCAACAATATCCAGACTCTTCCCGGTGACATGTATACCGGCAAGAGCGTGGGATCCCTCGCCGGACTCGGCGGAGCAGCGGCTACTCTGGGCACCATCCTTATGATGCTCTTCGTTCCTATGCTCACTGCCGGCGACAACTGGACTCCGTTCTTCATCATGGG
>JAILDI010000022.1 GCA_024689525.1 Bacteroidales bacterium | reverse complement strand
CACGGACTCCACGCTCTTGTAAGAAAGCGTGCCGTCTTCCGCCGTTACGTACTCCCCGCCGGGGACAAACCAGGTGACGGCCGCACAGAGCAGCAGGAGGGTGGCGATGATCACATAGGTATGAGGTACTTTTCGCATGAGACAAAGATAGCGTAAAAATTTCGTAACTTTGGGGCCGGAATGGCCGGAAAGAATTTCAAGTATCATCTTCTTACCCTGGCGGTGGTGGCCGTGTGGGGCGTTACTTTCGTCTCTACCAAGGTGCTGATCGGCGCCGGAATGCATCCGGTGGCCATTTTCTTCGTCCGCTTCATGCTGGCCTACGCCGGCATCTGGGTGTATATCGGCCTGTCCGGGCAGAAGGCGAGGCTGTGGTACGGCTGGAAGGAGGAACTGGTTTTTCTGGTGCTGGGCATCTCCGGCGGCTCTTTTTACTTCCTTACGGAGAACACGGCGCTGGCGCACACGCAGGCCAGCAACGTGGCGTTCCTGGTGAGTTCGGCACCGCTCTTAACTGCCATTTTTACGCTGATATACAAGCGTTTCGGAAAGAGCCGCTTTGCCAAAGGCCTGGAAAACGTTCGCCTGGGCTGGCCGCTTGCTGGCGGTACGGTGCTGGCGCTCACCGGCATGGCGCTGGTGGTATTTGACGGCGCCCGGCTGCAATTATCGGCCCTCGGAGACCTGCTGGCCATCGGGGCGGCGCTCTGCTGGGCGGTGTACAGTCTTTTCATGGGGCAGATGACCCGGGACTATGGCACGGTGACGGCCACCCGGAAGGTCTTCTTCTACGGCATCCTCACCATCCTGCCATTCCTCGGGGGATACCGCTCCTCCTTCTCGCCGGACATCTTGTGCCAGGGAGCCGTATGGGGTAACCTCCTGTTCCTGGGCCTGGTGGCGTCGCTCGTCTGTTTTATCGCCTGGAACCTCTCCATGGAAAAGCTGGGCAACGTCACCGCCACCAACTACGTGTACCTGAATCCGGTATTTACCCTTATATCGGCCATGATCCTTCTGGGCGAGAGGATGACGCCGCTGGCGGCCATCGGCTGCGCGGCCATTCTGGGAGGCGTTATCTGGGCCGGCAGCGGCGGGCGGAAAGACGGTCCCCAAGGGCCGGAAGCGTAAATACCTTGTCAATTCATCCGAAGAATGGAAATCATAGCCAGGATCCATAACGATTTTCCGACGAAGTTCGGCCTGCCGCGCCAGAGCGGCCTTGCCCCGTCGCTGCGCTCGAAAATTGTCTTCGAGCCGGCCTATCGTGTTCCGGAGGCGCTCCGCGGCCTTGAAGGTTTCTCGCACATCTGGCTCATCTGGGGCTTCTCCGAGGTTTCGGCGCCGGAGCAGGGTGGAAGGCAGTGGTCGCCTACGGTGCGCCCTCCCCGGCTGGGCGGCAACGTACGGATGGGCGTTTTCGCCACGCGCTCGCCGTTCCGGCCCAATCCGCTGGGCCTGTCGTGCGTACGCCTGGAAAGCGTTGAGGCAGAGGGAGAAAACGGTCTCGTCCTTGTGGTCACCGGCGCGGACCTCATGGACGGTACGCCCATCTACGACATCAAGCCCTATTTGCCGGGCGTCGATGCCCATCCGGAAGCCGCCGACGGTTTTGTCGGGGCGCATCCGCAGGTTCTGCTGGAGGTGGAAATAGACCCCGCGCTGGCTTCTTCCCTGTCAGAACCTCAGCTGGAGGCCCTCAAGGAGATTCTCGCGCAGGATCCCCGCCCGGCCTATCATGCCGGTGCATCCGGGCCGGGGCGCGTGTATGGCCTCTCCTACGCCGGCCGGGACATCCATTTCACGGTCCTTGACGGAACCGTTAGGGCGTGGGAATAGACATAGCCGGTATTCAGGATATCCAGGAACTCTTTGACGGCATGCCCATTGTGGTCTGCTGTGGCCTCCGCCATTTCTTCGGGCCAGTCGGCCATCGCTTGGCCTGTTGAGCGGGCCCACCGGTCCATTCAAGTAGCAGGGTGTGCTCAAAAACGGGCCTTTCCGGGCCCACAGGTCCAGCCCGATGGACCGGTGGGCCCACCCCGGATGTGCCGATGGACAGGTGTTTCCAGTATGGTGGAAACGGTAGAGCGATCTCATCACTTTACCTGCACGGCACTTCAATTGGTTCCAGGGCTGTATTTTGAGAAAAATGTTGTATTTTTGCGCTATGCTGGAATCTGTGCACAACTTATAGCCGGACTATGACAAGGGTTTTATTCATTTGCCACGGCAATATTTGCCGCAGTCCCATGGCTGAGTTTATCTTCAAGGCGCTTGTCAAGTCGAAAGGTCTTGAGGATCAGTACTATATAGAATCGGCCGCCGTTTCTGCCGAAGAGATTGGCAACCCCATCTATCCGCCTGCAAAGCGCTGCCTGAGCCAGCACGGTGTCTGGTTCGACCCCTCCAAGCGCGCCCGCCAGATAACCCGGGCCGATTATGACCGCTTCGACCGCATCATCTGCATGGATGCTTCCAATCTGAGGCTGATCAAGAGAATCATTCCTGCCGATCCCGCCGGAAAGATCCACCTCATGATGTCATACACCGGTATCGGCCGCGATGTCGCCGACCCCTGGTACACCGGCGATTTCGAAGAGACCTTCCAGGACGTTCTGTCCGCCTGCGAAGCGATGCTGTAAGGCTTCGGCAAAACGAAAAAACCGCTGCATCGAAGTGCGCCGGAAGCATATAGTGAGTTGTTTCAGTTGCAAGGGACGTTGTACTTGTCCGCCTGCGTATGTTGTGTTTTGGTAGCGGGAGTGGGTCACCTGCCCGCAGACACGATTATCTCTATCCGCCCTATCAAAGACCCCCTACAATCACCTGCAGGGCGTTCTTCCCCAGTTTCAAATCTGCGACCTATATGTCCAGTATGTCAATTGGTCGCATATATGTCACGATCAGAATTTACCTCTCTATCTTCTTAATAAGTGTCAGGTCACCGCTGGACAGCGCCTCAAAGTTGGCCTCGATCTTCTCGATGTCCCAATCCCACCACTTCAAGTCCAGGAGATAAGCGATGAAGCCCTCATCGAAACGCTTCTTGATAACCCTACACGGGTTGCCTGCAGCGACAGCATAAGGAGGAATATCAGAGGCCACAACTGAATTGGCACCGATGATGGCTCCGTCTCCGATATGGACGCCAGGCATCACGGTTACGTTCTGGCCAATCCAGACATCGTTTCCCACAACTGTATCACCCTTCAAGGGAAGTTCATCCTTCACCGGTGCAATGGCTGAACCCCAGTCTCCGCCCATTATATAGAACGGGTAGGTAGTCACTCCATCCATTCTGTGATTGGCGCCGTTCATCACGAACTCGATGCCTTTAGCTATGGCGCAGAACTTCCCGATAATCAGTTTGTCGCCGATGAAATCGTAGAAATGGGTGACGTGCTTTTCAAACTGGTCCGC
>JAILDI010000011.1 GCA_024689525.1 Bacteroidales bacterium | reverse complement strand
GACTCGTAGCCCTCTCCCTTGAGGGGAGGGAGGAAGTATATCATCGCTCCCAGAGAAGCGGCGCACAGTATCCACTTGACCCAGGGGCTCTTGAGCTTGCCCAGAAGGTCCTCCATAAACAAGGTGGTACGCAGGAAGTATAGCGAGCACAGGCCGCAGAAAACGCCCAGTACCAGATACCAAGGAATGTTCTTCAGCGAGAACGCCACGATGGCTACGTCGAAGATGGTCTCACGCCCCAGAATGAGATAGGACACGGCCGTAGCGCTGATGGAGCTCACCATAAGCGGAAGCACGCTGTTCATCGCGTTGTTGAAGAACAGGATTTCCATCGTGAACAGAAGTCCGGCGAGGGGAGCGTTGAAAAAGCCGGATACGGCACCGGCTGCACCGCAGCCAAGAAGGAGAGTCATGCCCCTGAAGTCCAGCCCGCAGTATCTGGCCAGGTTGGAGCCGATAGCGGCGCCCGTGTAAACTATAGGCGCCTCAGCACCCACGGAACCGCCCGTCCCGATGGTGATGGCGCTGGTGAGCATCGACGACCAGGTATTGTGAGCCTTTATCCTGGATTCGTTTCTGGACACGGCCTGCAACACCTTGGTTACTCCGTGGCCGATGTTGTCCTTTATTATATACCTTACTATAATAAGGCTGAGAAGCATACCCAGGCCCGGCACGAAGAGCCAGGGCCAGCGGTTACCCTGGAACAGGGTGTCGAAGCCGGTGGATATCCAGTGTATGCTCAGTTTGAGGAGCACGGCGGCAAGGCCGCACAGAATGCCCGTGACAAGGGAAAGCGCAAGCACTGTGTCCCGCTGGGACAGCTTACGCAAAAGGGCCCGGAAAGGGCCCCAGAGATATTTTATTCCCTTGCGGTTTGTCATTATTCGTCTTCCGCTCCGGATGAGTATTGTGCGATATTGTCGTCCGGAAGGGTTTCTCCTGCGCTGTCGGCTGCATCTGCGCTGTCTCCTGCCACGGCTTCGTTTTCCGCATCTTCCTCGCCTTCCAGCCAGCGGGCTACGTCCTCCAGGTCATCTGTCTTGATGTTGATCTTAACCAGATATATGGCGTCCGGAACTTCCACGGTTACTGCATAGAAGCAGGTGCCGTCCGGCTTGGGATACTTCATCACGTCGTTCAGATAATCCGAAAAGCCTTTGGGATACTTCTCCGCAAATGCCGCCGCCAGATCCGGGTGCTGGGACATTTTCTCAAAACTCACTACATGCCTTTTCTTGTTGTCTGCCATATCTAGTTATTTCTTGTTTAGGTTTCGCCCTGCAATAATACGGGATTGTTTTGAACCTTGCAAGCGCTTTTCACTTTTTTTTGAAGAATTTTTGAAGAAAAGGGATTTCTGACGTCTTTTTTTCTCCAAATCGTGCTCGCAGAACACCTCGGAAAAGTCTCTTGGATCGAGTCCCGTATAATACATCACGGACGAAGCCGTCATGGGCGTGGGCGTAAAATCCTGCACCTGGTCCATCCAGATGCCCTTTAAGGCGGGATTGGCGGCGAGTTTCTCCATATCGGCCAGGCGGCAGCCGGGATGAGACGATATGAAGTAGGGGACGAGGCCCACGTGTGTTCCGGCCTCGCGGTTCACTTTGTCGAATTCGTTTCGGAGCCTTTCGAATAATCGGAACGAAGGCTTGGCCATTTTCTGCAGCACGTGGTCTTCCGTGTGCTCGGGCGCCACCTTCAGACGGCCGGAAGTGTGGTCAAGCACCAGCGTCTTCAGGTATTTCTTGGAGCTGTCGTCCACAAAACCGTTCTCGGTGAGGAACAGGTCGTAGCGTATGCCGCTGCCGATATAGCTGTGCCGGATGCCCTTGGTTGAGTCGATCTTACGGTAGAGCTCCATCAGCCGGGTATGGTCGCAGTTAAGGTTCGGGCAGCGGGCGGGGAACAGGCAGGAGCGCCTGCGGCACTTAGCGCAAAGTTCCTGGTTCTTTCCGTGCATCCCGTACATATTTGCAGTGGGCGCGCCCACATCCGATATGTTCCCAGCGAAATCCGGCAGATTGTTCAGCTCCTTCACCTCCTTGAGTATAGACCCTTCGCTCCTGGACGATATGAACTTGCCCTGATGCGCCGCGATCGTGCAGAAATTACACCCGCCGAAGCAGCCCCTGTGCGTGTTCACTGAGAACTTGATCATATCGTACGCAGGAATCCTCTTGCCCTTGTAGCGAGGGTGCGGCAGCTTCGTGAACGGCAGGTCCCAGAACGAATCCATCTCCTCGGTAGTGGCGGTGGGATATGGCGGATTGATCTGCACGTACCCATCGCCCACAGGTTCGATTATAGTATCCGGGCACGCCAGATTAGCATGAATCTCTATCTCGTGAAAATTCTCCGCAAACGCCATCTTACTCTTACAACACTCTTCATAACTATGCAATATTAAGCAATTATCAGGAATTTTACCTTTGGTTAAAAAAGCTATTTGCTTAATTTGTTGCATTTTATGCAAAGACCAGCCCTTTTCGATCCCCTTGGTGAGCTCCAGCATAGGGCGCTCGCCCATGCCGTAGCAGAGCCAGTCGGCGCCGGAGGAGACCAGGACGGAGGGGAGGAGGCGGTCCTGCCAGTAGTCGTAGTGGGTGAGGCGCCGCAGAGATGCCTCGATGCCGCCGATGACAACCGGAATGTCCGGGTACAGTTGTTTGAGAATCTTCGTGTAGACGGTGACGGCATAATCGGGCCTGGCGCCCGCCTTGCCGTCCGGGGTGTAGGCATCGTCGGAGCGGAGGCGCTTGGATGCCGTGTAGTGGTTCACCATGGAGTCCATGGCCCCTGCATTCACGCCAAAGTACAGCCTGGGCGTGCCCAGTTTGCGGAAATCGCGCAGATCGTCCCGCCAGTTGGGCTGGGGGACTACTGCCACGCGGAAGCCTTGTTTCTGGAGCCATCGGGCGATGACGGCCGTGCCGAACGAGGGATGATCCACAAAGGCGTCCCCGCTGAAGATTATTATGTCGATATAATCCCAGCCAAGCGCCTTCACCTCCTTCACGGAAGTGGGAATCATCTCCGCAGCCATATCAGAACTTTCTTCTCCTGAGTTTCAGAACGCCCCAGAACGCCTCGCCGAAAATGCCGCTGCTCATCTTGGAAGTGCCTTTCTGGCGGTTGACGAACACGATGGGAACCTCTTTGAGCTTGAATTTGAGCCTGTAGGCGGTGTACTTCATCTCAATCTGGAAGCCGTAGCCCTTCATCCTCACATCGTCCAGATTCATCCTCTCCAGCACTTTGCGGCTATAGCACACGAATCCGGCCGTGGTGTCGAAGATCTTCATCCACAAAACGGCCCTCACATAGGTCGATGCAAAATAGGACATGACGATGCGGCCGATGGGCCAGTCCACAACCGAAATGCCCTTGCAGTAGCGCGAGCCTATCGACAGGTCGGCCCCTTCTTCGGCACAGGCCTTCCACAGGCGGATGAGGTCGTCCGGATTGTGGGAAAAGTCGGCATCCATCTCGAAAATGTAGTCATAGTCCCTCTCCAGGGCCCATTTGAAGCCGGTGATGTATGCGGTTCCAAGCCCCAGCTTGCCGCTGCGCTCCACGATGTGTAGCCTCTCCGGGAACTCCGGAATAATGGCTTTCACAGCCGCAGCCGTGCCGTCCGGCGAGCCGTCGTCGATCACCAGCACGTTGAATTCACCTTCCAGCGAGAACACCTTGCGGATGATGGCTTCGATGTTCTCGATTTCGTTGTAAGTGGGGATTATGACCAGTTTTTTGTCCATCGCTATTTCTGTATTTCCTTGAGCATTTCATTGACGGCGGTCTCCAGCTGGATGTCGACACCCTTGAGCGTGGAGGCGGGATCGTTCAGTATGAAAATGTCCGGTTCTATTTGATTGTTCTCAATGTATCTGTTCTCCTTGGTGTCCCAGTTGCCCACCTGGGGGATGCCGAAGACGATGTCCGGATTGATCTGGGTCTCCCACCACACGGCGGTCATCGTGCCGGGGATGGGGGCGCCGATAAGCTTGCCGATTCCCAGATTCCTGTAGGCCAGGGGGAAGCCGGAGGCGTCGGAATAGTTGTCCTCGCCGATGAGCACGCACGAGGGATTTGTCCACTTGTTGAACGGCTCGTGGCCGATGTACTGGCCGCGCGGAGTGAACAGGCAGTACTCCTTGCCGCCCAGGAAGGTTACAAGGTCGTCGTGCAGCCATCCGCCGCCGTTGTGCCGGGTATCGACAATGAGAGCTTCGCAGCTGCGGTACTTGCCAAGCGCGTTGGAATAGAGCTCGCGGAAACTGGCGGAGTTCATGCCCTGGATGTGCACGTAGCCCACGCGGCCGCCGGACAGTTCTTCCACCATCTTCTCCCTCTGGCGTACCCAGCGGCGGTACAGTGGTCCTGAATCCGAACCGGAGGGCGTGACAAGATAGTCGTGCTCCTTGCATTTGTGCTTGACGGTGACGAAAATCTTCTTTCCGGCCTTGTTGTACAGCAGGGGCAGCCAGTCTTCTCCCTTGGCTATCTCGTGCCCGTCGATGGCCAGGATCACGTCGCCTTCCTCAATCTCGCTGCTCACGTTGGAGAGCACTCCGCCGGGGAGAAGCTCCTTGATCTTGATTCCTTTGCCGCTGTATTCCTGATCGACAAGGATTCCAAGGTGGCCGATGTTAAGGCTTGAGCCGGGACGGTACCTGCCTCCGGTGTGGGAGCCGTTGAGCTCGCCGAGCATTTCCGACAGGAGGTCCTGGAAGTCGTAGTTGTTGTTGATATGGGGGAGGAACTGCTTGTAGTTGTCGTGGTAGTACGGCCAGTCGCATCCGTGAAGGTCAGGGACATAGAATTTCTCCTGAACCTGTTTCCAGCAGTGCTCGAAGATGTATTCCCTTTCTGCCGAGGGGTGGAATTCAAACTCACCGCTGTAAGTGATGTTGTCGATCTTGTTGTTGTCGGTCTTGATGCGCATGAAACTGCCCCTGCCGCCGATGAAGATGTACTTTCCATCGGCCGACGGGAGAATCCTGCCGCCAACTCCGCGCTTGACCACAGTTACGTTGCCCTCGCGCACGTCGCGGACGCAAAGGTCCATGCCGTTCTCCAGAACCTGGGTGAAGAAGAGTTTCTTGCCGTCATTGGTGAGGAAATAGTCGCCGATGCGGTTTGCGTGGGGGGTAAGGCGGATGATGCGGTCGTCGCGGTGATCCAGGTCGGGCTTGATCTTCTCCGGCTTTTCGGGCTTGGTGGTATCGGCCTTCTCCGACTTGGGCTTCTCTCCCGAAAGGAGTTTGTCCAGTTCTTCCTCCTCTTTGCCACGGAGGAAGTCGGTGTAGGCCTTGCCGTCGAAGAACATGATGAAGACGTCATCCTCAGAGCCCCAGCTGCCGTGGCTGCGGTAGCCCTGCTTGTCGGAAGTCCACGTCATGGCCTTGCCGTCCATCGCCCAGCGGAAGCCTCCGTCGGAATAGCCGCTGCGGGTGAGGTTCACGATCTCTCCGGAATCGACCTCTATCAATGCGATGTCGCTATTGTTCCAGCCTCCGTCGGCCTGCCAGTTACAGAGGATGTAGCGGCTGTCCGGGCTCCAGGCAAAGCTCTGGTCGCCGTCGGAATATGAGTAGTTCACGCCCTTGTGGAGGGATTTTTCCTTGCCGGACTTGATGTTCATCACAACCAGTTCGGTGCGGTCGCGAAGATAGGCCAGGCTCTTGCCGTCGGGGGATACCACCATCTGGAAGCAGGTCTGGCCTTCCGGGGTGATGCGCTCTTCCTTGAAACGGGTGGCGTAGGTGAAGAGTTTGTCGTCCTTGTTCTCAAGGGAGGTGCACCAGATGCCCCATTCACCGTCACGCTCGGCGGCATAGTACAGGCTGCGGCCGTCCTTGGAGAAGCACACGCCTCTTTCCTGGGTGGGAGTGTTGGTTATCCTGCGGGTGGTCTTGAAGTCGATGGAAGTAACGAATACTTCGCCCCTCACCACCACGGCTATCTCCTTCCCGTCCGGGGAAACGGCCATGGAAGTGGCGCCGGAGGAGAAGCTGAGCGGGTACATTTCGCGGTCGCTTTCGTCGCGGTACAGGCTTATTTCCACTTTGACCGGCTGGCCGCCGTCCTTGAGGGTGTACAGGTCGCCGTTGTAGGAGAAGGCGAGGGTGCCGTCCTGAGCAACAGAGAGGAAGCGCACGGGATTCTTGTCATAGAAAGTGAGCTGCACGCTTTCGCCGGGCTTGGAAACGGAGCTGCGGTATACGTTGGAAGTCTTGCCGTCCTGCTCGCTTAGGTAGTAGAAGGTGTCGCCGTCGGCTGCGAAAACGGGATTTCGGTCCTCTCCATTGTAGGTTGACAGCTTAGTGAAGCTACTGCCGTCGTACAGCCAGATATCACGTGTGACCGATGAAGTATGGTGCTTGCGGAGCGGATCCTCATAGCCCTTGTAATCCTCGTACAGAATCTTTCCGTCCTTGCCGATGGATAGGGCGCTTACCGGGAGGCAGGTAACCTGCACGGGGGCTCCGCCTGTGAGAGGAGTCTTGTACAACTGGGCCGTGCCCGGGTAACCGTCGAACTCCGGGTCCAGCAGGGCGGCGTAGTTCCATGTGTACAGGACATATCCATCGGGCGAAACTGCTAGGGGAGTCTCATTCCCGGGCATTGTGGTGAGCCTTGTCGGAGTCCCGCCCTTGGGAGAAGTCACGAACACGTCCTTGGAGCCTTCCCTGTAGGAGGAGAACACCAGGGATTTGCCGTCCGGGCTCCACATAGGGTCGCTTTCGTAGGAGCCGTTGCTGGTTATCTGCATGGCCTGTCCGCCGGCCGAGGGAACGGTGTAGATATCGCCCTTATAGCTGAAAGCGATGGTTTTTCCATCCGGAGAGATGGCGTTGCGGCGTATCCAGGAAGGGCTTTCCTGTGCCGATGCCGCCAGCGTCACAAGCGCCAGCGCCGAAGTTATGATGGCTTTTGTTTTCATTCTACTTTACGATTAGAAGAAGGTCGATGGGGAGGTCTTCCGAGGAAGTGCCGAGGAGAATGTGGAAGTCGCCGGGTTCAAGCTTCCAGTCGTGGGCTTCGGCCTCGAAGAAACTGAGGTCGGCGGGAGTTATGGTGAAGCTGAGCTTTCGGGCCTCGCCGGGCTCCAGGTATACTTTCTGGAAGCCCTTGAGTTCGCGAACCGGGCGCTCCACGGATGATTCGGCATCGTTTACATAGAGCTGGACAACCTCGGCGCCGGCTTTGTCGCCGGTATTCTTCACTGTAACGTTAACCGTTACGTTGGCTCCGGCCTTGATACTTCCCTTGGACAGGGAGGCGCCGCTGAGCTCGAAGGTGGTATAGCTGAGGCCGTAGCCGAAGGGATACTGCACGGGGATTTCCTGCGTAGTGTACCAGCGGTAGCCGATGAAAACGCCCTCGTCGTAGTACTCTTCCCAGTAGGGAACTCCGTCAACCTGGATGCCGGGGTACTGGCGCTCTGTCTTGATGGGACCGTCGGCAAGGGCCCTGGGCATAGTGAAGGGAAGTTTTCCGGAGGGGTTCACCTCGCCGGTAAGGACATCGGCAAGGGCGTGGCCGCTCTCCGAGCCGCCGTACCAGCTCTGGACGATGGCATTCACTTTATCGGCCCACGGCATTGCGACGGGGGAACCGGAAATGTTCACTACGATGAGGTTGGGGGTTACTTCGGCAAGGGCTTCGATGAGCTGGTCCTGGCCGTAGGGGAGAACGATGTCCAGGCGGTCCGTGCCTTCGTTGTCCTGGAATTTGCTCTTGTTCAGGCCGCCGATGAAGATTACGCAGTCCGCTTCCTTCGCGGCCGCTACGGCATCGGCCCTTAGCTGATCCGCACTGCGGCTTTCGCTGAGGTCCTGGCCGGTCACCACCTTGTTGTAGTCGGTGGTTGTGTCTCCCACGTAGCCGCGCTCCCACGCGACATCGGCCTTGCCTTCAAAAGCTTCCCTGAGGGCATCCAGAGGGATGACTTCGTATTTTGTCTTGAGGTTGGAGGAACCGCCGCCCACCACCATCATCTTGTATGCGTTTTCGCCCACGAGGAGAATCTTGCCGCCCTGAGGCACGTTCAGAGGCAGTGCGCCGCAGTTTTTCAGAAGGACGATGCCTTCCGCGGCAATCTTGCGCGATGCGGCGAAGTGCTCCGGGCTTGTGAAGCTGCCGAAGTGGCGCTCCTGCCCCATCGAAGTGCGGAAGATGGTTCGCAGCACGCGGCGGGCTTTGTCGTTGAGGCCATCCTCGCTGGCGCGGCCGTCCCTCAGGCGCTCCAGATAGGGGTTGGCCAGGTGGTACATGTCGTAGGTGTTGGAAGCGGCGCCCTGAAGGCCGTTTGTCCAGGTGCCCATCTCAATGTCCAGGCCGTTGGCGGCCGCTTCGTCATCGTCGCGGCAGCCGCCCCAGTCGCTGATTACAACGCCGTCGAAACCCCATTCGTCCTTGAGGATTTCCTGCAGCAGGCGCTTGTTGTGGCAGTTGTACTGGCCGTTCCAAAGGTTGTAGGAACCCATGATCGCCCATGCGCCGCCTTCCTGGACGGCGGCCTTGAATGCGGGGAAGTAGATCTCGTACAGGGTGCGGTCGTCCACATTGGAGTTCGTCTTGGTGCGGCGGGTTTCCTGATTGTTCACCGCGAAGTGCTTTACGCATGCGGCAACGCCCTGTTCCTGCACTCCTTTAATATAAGGTACTACAAGCTGTGCCGCCAGATACGGATCCTCGCCCATGTACTCGAAGGTGCGTCCGTTGAGCGGGGTGCGGCCCATGTTGATGCCGGGGCCCAGCAGAATGTCTTTCTTGCGGTACTTTGCCTCCTGGCCGATGCTCCTGCCGTACAGTGCGCTGAGCTCGCGGTCCCAGGTTGCAGCCAGGTTCACCAGGGCGGGGAAGGCTGTGCAGGAATCGTTTGTCCAGCCGGCCTGGTCCCACTCGTCCCACAGAACCTCCGGACGGATGCCGTGGGGGCCGTCCGTGTGCCACAGCTCAGGTATGCCAAGGCGCGGGACACCTGCGCTGGAAAACTTTGACTGAGCGTGCGTAATGGCCACTTTTTCCTCCAGCGTCATCCGCTGCAGGGCATCCTCCACCCTTTCTTCCAGAGGCCTCGAGGGATCCAGATAGGTGGGGGTGTTGCTCTTTTGGCCGCTGCAGCACGCGGCAACTATCGCGGCACTGATGAAGATTGAAGTGGCTCTTTTCATAGTCTATGTCATTTATAACCTTCAAAGTTAATTATATTCACTCACTTTTGCAAGTTCTGCCTCATCCCAAGAGGCCCAATCCGGGAGTTTCGATAAAAAAATCAAAAATTTTGCAAAAAATTATTGTTTTTCAGAAAAAATGTATATATTTGCGACAAGAAACCAAATCTAACGAGATATGATTGCAAATTGGTGGGCCTCCCTTAGCCCGATTATGGGAATCGTCTGGATAGTTACACTGGTTGCCACGCTGGTGTTCATAATCCAGAGTGTAATGACATTCATTGGTGCGGATGTGGATGCGGACTTCGACACCGACGTGGACCTTTCGGCCGACGGCAGCGACCTTTCCAACATCGACACGGGCACCAACCTCTACACATTCCGCAATTTCGTGAACTTCTTCATGGGATTCGGCTGGAGCATCATCATCCTGAAGGATAGCATCAAGTCTACCGCGGTGCTCATCCTGGTGTCGGTGGTGGTGGCCGTCGCCCTTGTGGCCCTGGTGATGTACCTGTTCAAATGGCTGTCGTCCATGCAGGCCAGCGGCAATATCGATGTGAAGACATCGGCCGTCGGCTGCGAAGGCAAGGTCTATCTCACCATTCCCGGCCAGAGGAAAGGTGCCGGCAAGGTTCAGATTTCCATCAACGGTGCCGTTCGCGAGTACGACGCCGTCACGGAGGACGAAGAACTCAAGACCGGCGCATCCATCCGCGTCGTGGAAGTCATCGACTCGAATACACTCCTTGTGGAAGAAATCAACAACTATATAGTATAAAGGTATGAATCCAGTTTATCTTATTCTCATCATCGTTGCGGTAGTGTTCGTAACCCTTTCCGCAATCCTCAAGCGCTATCGCCGCTGCCCCTCCGACAAGATTCTCGTAATCTACGGTAAAACAGGCCGCAAATCATCGGCCAAGTGCATCCACGGCGGTGCAGCCTTCATCTGGCCCGTGTTCCAGGATTTCTCCTACCTGGACCTCAAGCCCATCTCCATCGAGTGCAACCTTCAGAACGCACTTTCCAAGCAGAACATCCGCGTAGACGTTCCCTGTCGCTTCACCGTGGGTATCAGCACCGAGCCCGAGGTTATGACCAACGCCGCAGAGCGTCTCCGCGGCCTGGCCACCGAGAGCAGCCAGAGCATCGCCAGCGATATCCTCTTCGATCAGCTCCGGCTTGTCATCGCCACGAGGGACATCGACGAAATCAACTCGGACCGCGACAAGTTCCTGGCGAGCGTTTCCGCGAACGTGGAGGCTGAACTCCGCAAGATCGGCCTCAAGCTCATCAACGTGAACGTCACCGATATCCGCGACGAGTCCGGTTACATCGAGGCTCTTGGTAAGGAAGCCGCCGCAAAGGCCATCAACGACGCCAAGAAGAGTGTTGCAGAACAGAACCGTTACGGTGAAACCGGTAAGGCCCAGGCCGACAAGGACACCCGTGTGAACGTTGCTGCGGCCGACGCCGACGCCGTCAAGGGTGAAAACAACGCCAAGATCGAAATCGCCAACTCCGACGCCCTTCGCCGTCAGAAGACTGCAGAGGCAGACCGCGTTGCAGTCGCCGCCGAAAAGGTGCAGGCCGCTAAGGCCCTGCAGGAGGCATACCAGAGCGAGCGCGACGCCGAAATGGCCCGTGCCGAACGTGAGAAGGCAACCCAGCAGGCCAACATCGTTGTGGCAGCCGAAATTGACAAGGAGAAGAAGATCATCGAGGCCGAAGCAGAGGCCGAGCAGGCACGCCGCAAGGCAAAGGGTGAAGCCGACGCCATCTACGCCAAGATGGACGCACAGGCCCGCGGTATGTTCGAAATCCTCACCAAGCAGGCCGACGGTTTCAAGAACCTCGTCGGTGCTGCGGAAGGCGACGCCCAGAAGGCCGTCCTGATGATGATTGCCGACAAACTCCCCGAACTGGTGAAGACCCAGGTGGAGGCCGTCAAGGGCATCAACATCGACAAGGTGACCGTATGGGACACCGGCAGCGGCGAAAACGGCAAAACCGCCACTTCCAACTTCATCTCCGGTATGATGAAGAGCGTTCCCCCGCTGGAGGACCTGTTCAAGATGGCCGGTATGGAACTGCCTTCCTATCTGAAGGGCAAGGTAGCGGAAGAGCAGCCTCAGGAAAAAGCTGAATAAGGAGGTCCTATGCCGATAATTGTAAACGTAGACGTAATGCTCGCACGCCGGAAAATGTCCTCCGGCGAGCTGGCCCAGAAAGTCGGCATCACCCCCGCCAACCTTTCAATCCTGAAGTGCGGCAAAGCCAAAGCCGTACGACTATCTACCCTGGACGCATTGTGCCAGGCCCTGGAATGCCAGCCGGGAGACCTGCTGGAGTACAGAGAATAAACGATGCAAGTAGGGGTCCACGATTATGGACCCCTACTCGCATTATTACCGTGTTTTTGACAGTAGGGGTCCAGCGTGTGGACCCCTACTAGCGTTTTACTGCTCCTTGATGATATCCATGCCCAGGCGGATGGCCTCCTCGTTCATGGGAATGAGGTGGTGGTGACGCTCGGGGAGGGTTTTGCGGAGAGCCTTCAGCACGCCTTCGATGGAAACGATGGGATGAACCTTCAGGAAGCCGCCAAGGACGATCATGTTGAAGACTTTGATCATGTTCATCTCGGCCGCTTTGTCCATGGCGTCGATGCGGTATACGTGGATGTCCTTGCGGGTGGGGGGTACGTTGATGCCGTAGCCGTCGTAGATGAGGGTGCCGCCGGGTTTTACCTTCGGCTCGAACTTCTCCAGCGAGGGCTGGTTAAGGACGATGGCAGTGTCGTAGGAACTGAGGATGGGGGACGATACGGGCTCGTCGCTCACGATCACAGTGACGTTTGCCGTACCGCCGCGCTGCTCCGGGCCGTATGCCGGCATCCAGGTCACTTCCTTGTCTTCCATAAGGCCGCTGTAGGCCAGGATCTTACCCATCGACAGGACTCCCTGTCCTCCGAATCCGGATATGATAATTTCGTGTGTCATAGCTCTTAACCTTTATCTTTCATATCTCCCAGCGGGTAGAAGGGAACCATATTCTCCTCCATCCACTTGTTTGCCTTCTCGGGGCTCATCCTCCAGTTGGTGTTGCAGGTGGAGACGATTTCCACCAGGTTGGAGCCCTTGCCCTGCATCGAGTACTCAAATGCCTTGCGGATAGCCTTCTTGGCCTTGAGGATGGCGGGCACGCTCTGCACGCTCTGGCGCGTTACATAGCAGGTGCCTTCCAGCTGTGCGGCGATATTGGCAATCTTCAGAGGGTAGCCGTGAAGTTTGGGATCGCGGCCGTAGGGGCAGGTGACAGTCTTCATGCCAAGCAGGGTGGTGGGGGCCATCTGGCCGCCCGTCATACCGTAGATGGCGTTGTTGATGAAGATGATGGTGATGTTCTCGCCGCGGTTCAGCGCGTGGATGGTCTCCGCCGTGCCGATGCAGGCAAGGTCGCCGTCGCCCTGGTAGGTGAATACCAGGCGGTCCGGCCACAGCCTCTTGACTGCCGATGCCAGCGCGGGTGCGCGGCCGTGGGCCGCTTCCTGCCAGTCTACATCTATATATTTATATGCGAACACAGCGCAACCCACGGGGGAGATTGCGATGGTCTTCTCCGTCATTCCCATATCGGCAATGACCTCCGCTACCAGTTTATGCACAACGCCATGGCTGCAGCCCGGGCAGTAATGCATAGGCACGTCGTTCAGAAGTTCCGGTTTGCGGTATACCAGGTTTTCGGGCCTGATTATTTCTTCTTTTGTCATAAGGCGATGTGATTAAAGAGTCATTTTCTTGATCTCGGATACAACCTCTTCCGGCTCCGGAATGATACCGCCGAGGCGGCCGTACCACTTCACGGGGACGTTGCACTCCACGGCCAGGCGGATGTCCTCCACCATCTGGCCGGCGTTGATTTCCAGCGAAAGGATGCCCTTCACCTTCTTGCCAAGCTCGCCGATCTTCTTCGACGGGAAGGGCCACAGGGTGATGGGACGCAGGAGGCCCACCTTGATGCCCTGCTCACGGGCGATGGCGATAACCTTCTTGGCGATACGCGCTGCGCTGCCGAATGCCACGATCAGGTATTCGGCGTCGTCGCACATATACTCCTCATAACGTACCTCGTTCTTCTCGCATTCGCGGTACTTGGCCTGGATGCGCAGGTTGTTCTGCTCCATCTCTTCCGAGCGCAGCTCAAGGGAAGTGATGATATTGGGCTGGCGCATGCCGATGCGGCCCGTAGTGGCCCAGGGACACTCTTTTGCAATCTCTTCCGTAGTGCGGCGGGGCTTGAAGGGAGGAAGCACAACTTTCTCCATCATCTGGCCGATGGCGCCGTCGGAAAGGATCATCGCGGGATTCCTGTATTTGAAAGCGAGCTCAAATGCAAGGTCGACGAAATCGGCCATCTCCTGCACCGATGCCGGAGCCAGGGTAATGAGCCGGTAGTCGCCGTGGCCGCCGCCCTTCACAGTCTGGAAGTAGTCGGCCTGGCTGGGCTGGATGGTTCCGAGTCCGGGGCCGCCGCGGGAGACGTTCACGATGAGGGCGGGGAGTTCAGCGCCCGCCATATAGGAAATGCCTTCCTGCATCAGGGAGATGCCCGGGCTGGAGGACGATGTCATCACGCGCTTGCCGGTTGCGGCGCCGCCGTACACCATATTGATGGACGCGACCTCGCTTTCCGCCTGGAGCACCACCATACCGGTGGTTTCCCAGGGCTTTTCAGCGGCAAGGGTCTCCAGAACTTCGCTCTGGGGGGTGATGGGATAGCCGAAGTATCCGTCGCAACCGCAGCGGATGGCGGCGTGGGCAATGGCTTCATTGCCTTTCATCAGGGTGACTTCTTTCTCTGCCATAGCTATTCCTCCTTTTTACGGTAAACTGTGATACATCCGTCCGGGCACACGATTGCGCAGGACGAACATCCCGTGCACACGTCTTCCAGGGCGGCTTCTGCATAATTGTACCCCTTCTGGTTCACGCTCTTGGTTGTGAGCTGAAGCACGTGCAGGGGGCAGGCAACGACGCAAAGGCCGCAGCCCTTGCACCGTTCGATGTCGACAACTGTCGCACCTTTCATTTTAGCCATACAGTGTTATTGTTTATTGGTTGTACATATCTTTGTTGTAGAAGTCCAGGATCTCATTGGCTATGTCCAGGGCCTGCTTTGCGGGACTTTCCGGATTCAGATGGACGGCTTCCAGATAGTTGTTCATCGCCATCTGCCAGTTCCCCCTCTTGCGCCAGGCGTTGCCCAGCAGGTAGAAGAGTTCATCGTCCATCGACCCTCCGTCGGCCCGGAATTTTTCCATAAGGTCGATGACGTCATCGGCCTTATGCTCATCCAGCATAGCCTTGATCCTTTCCTTCATCACTTGGGATCGTTCACGAACATGCACCATCCGTAGGTGTCTTCCTCCAGGCCTTTCTGGATGCCCACGATGCGGTTGTAGAGCTTGGTGCTGATGGCGCCGGCTTCCTCCCCATAGTGGTACTCACGGGTGATGGTGCCGCTCTCCAGGGTAACCTTGTCGTCGATGCGGGAGATAGGCGTAATCACCACCGCAGTGCCGCAGGAGTTCACTTCCTCGAAGGTTTCCAGTTCGTCGATGAAGATTGTGCGGCGCTCCACCTTGAGGCCGAACTCCTCAGCCACCTTGCGCAGCGACTTGTTGGTAATCGAAGGCAGTACGCTGGGGGAGTTGGGGGTGATGTAGCAGCCGTGCTTGATGGCGAAGAAGTTGGACGAACCGAACTCCTCGATGTGCGAGTGGGTTGCGCTGTCCAGGAACAGGAGCTCCTTGTAGCCCATCCTGTGGGCCAGGTTGTATGCGTGCAGGGACTGTGCGTAGTTGGCGCCCAGCTTGTATCCGCCGGAGCCGTAGGTTGCCGCACGGTCGTAGTTGCGGGACATCACCGCGCTCACGGGGGAGAGGCTCTTGCCGCCGGAATATGTTCCAACTGCCGATGCCATAACCGCGAACATCACGTCCTTTGCCGACTTGATGCCCAGCTGGGGATTGATGCCGAACAGCACGGGCCTCAGGTACAGGGACGCGCCGCTCTCAAATGAGGGAAGGTAGTCCCAGTTCTCCTGGACGCACATCACGCACATGTCGATGAACATCTCCATCGTGGGTGCCGGCATGTCCAGGTAATTGGCGCTGGACTGCATACGCTTTGCATTCTCGTCCGGGCGGAAGAGACGCACGCGGCCGTCCGCTCCACGATAGGCCTTCATGCCCTCGAAGCAGGAGGGAGCGTAGTGGAACACGCCTGCAAAGCAGTGGAGGCTGAAGTTGAAGTCAGTGGTGGCCGTGGGTTTCGTCCATCTTCCGTCGATGCACTGGGCATAGACAATCGCGTTTGTGGGATAATAGTTGAACGAACGCTTTGAATAATCGATTTCTGCCATGTTATTAATTATGTGTTGTGGTTATTGTTAGTCTTCGATGATGCGGTCCTTGTTGTAGGTGTGGATCTTGGTGGCTCCGGCCAGGATGATGTAGCCATTCTCCGCCAGGGATTCCAGCTCGTTCTCTCCAGGATACACCTTCACGGGGGCCAGCCAGCTCACTTTCTTCGTGATGGCGTCCGTGATGTCCTGGCTGTAGGCCACGCCGCCGGTGAGAATGATCACGTCCACGTGTCCTTCCACAAGAGCGCCCTGGGCCACGATGTATTTGGCGATATTCAGGACGAATGCCTTCATGAACACGACGTACTCCGGATCCCCCTCCTTGGCTTTCTTCACGATTTCCCTCATGTCGTTGGTGCCGAAATAGGCCACGGCGCCTCCCTTGCCGATGAGTTTCTTCTTGATTTCCTGCTTGGTGTACTTACCGCTGAAGCACATGTCGATGAGGGGGTAGGGAGGACAGCAGCCTGCGCGCTCCGGAGTGATGGGGCCGTCGCCGCCAAGACCGTGGGAGGTGTCGATAACCTTTCCGCCGCGGTGCGTGGAGATGGTTACGCCGCCGCCCATGTGGCAGATGATAGCCGTTGTGTCCTCCGCCTTGCGTCCGGTTTCCTTGAGGTAACGGCGCATGATGGCGCGGGTGTTAAGTGCGTGGAAGAGGGTTCTGCGCGGGAACTCCGGCAGGCCGCCCACGTGGCATTCCGGCAGCATTTCATCGGCCATGGGAGGATCGGCCACATAGGCCACGCACTTGCCGAAGCGGGGCGTGAGGCCTTCCTTTTCGCGCAGGGAGTTGATTTCCATGGCGATATTGTCGCCGATCAGGGCGCTGAGGTTGCAGGCGTGGTTGCCTTCGCGGCTTTCGCTGAGGACAAGGCGCATATCCGCATTCACATTATACACGCCGGTGATACACGGCGTGAACAATCCTCCGCGGCACATCACGATGTCGATATCCTCCAGCTTGATCCCGCACTCCTTCAGCGCATCCAGAATAGCGTTCGTGCGCATCATATCCTGATCCATCACATCGGCGAACTTGGAGAGGTCCTGCACTGTGTGCTCCAGCTTCTTCTCCAGTATGATTTCGCCGTCCTTGTACACGGCGAACTTCGTTGTTATTGAGCCTGTGTTAATTACCAGTACAATGCCCTCAGGGGCCTTTCCGTTAATCGGAGCAATTTTACTCATGTGGTTATTAATTTGCTTACAATTTCGCAATAAATTCTCTTATTAGCAAGTTATTTTTCAAAAGATGTTGAAATAATCTTCTCATTCGTTAATAAACTACGAAATACGGTTAAAAACACGTAGTGCGGCGAGCTTTTTCCGCAATAATCGTCAATATAGCTGTATTGTTGGGGAAGATGTGATTCGATTGGCTTGATCTTCCCCATAACACCTGGCCACACGTTAACTCTTGGGGACGTTCCCTCCTCTGAAATCACATCTTCTCCAAAAGTGGCTGCGAATGGCAGGTCATTGCTCATTATTGGCATGACAATCCAGCTTTTTGTGGGCAGCATTGCGACATATGAGGACGTGGTGTCTCTCTGAGTTCTGTTGCCGACAGAGTCGTAGGAGTAATGTATCACGTTCTGTCCAGACAATTGGAAGAACAAAAGAAGCAGAGGCATTGATATGATAAAGCATTTCATAACGATAAGAATCTCAAATAATAGCTAATCATCTGTTATTGTTTCAGGGGCAAGCCACATGTGGATGCCATTCATCTCTTCTGATGGAGGGTAAGTAATAGTCCAATCCAATCGCTCAATATCTTCTCGCCTCAAATCATATCTTGCAATGACTGGAATGTCTATAAAGTCATCGATAGTTAGACCATTCTCTATCGCTTCGACAATCTCACTATCCATTTTTGCCAAATAAAATGATAAGTAACCACTATGATTAACCTCGGCATCATAGAATTCAACATACCATGAATTAAGTCGACATCCGGAACCTGTAATATAGTTATGCGAGGATGAAGGCGGAATACTTAACGGTAATTGATACCCCCTGCGATGCAAAAACAAAAGAGAATCTGAAGGATAATCTGATTCAATTTGACAACAAATTGTAAAGTCGCTATTATTCTCTACCCTTATGTAATAATCTTTAGTCTTTTTTTCACATGAGAGTAGAAATACACAGATAAGGGGTAAGATAAAAAAACGTTTCATGGGAACTAATACATTTGATTATAAATGTTTCTATTAATCCAACCATCCAAAGCTTTTCCAATAATGAATGTAGGAAAGTAAGAGAGTACAACATCATACCATTGAATTTCAATAGGAGATATTGAGAGTACAGAATCATTATATTTCGAACGCGATCTGTATTTTAACCAATCAAGACCAACGATATTGTGATAATAACCATATGTTGATACAGATTTTTTCCATACCCACTGTCCGTCATACTGGCCCGTCGAAGGGTCGTATTTGTCAAAATCCCCCGGATAGTATTTTTTAAAATAATTAAATGCCCTAATATTTGCATCCTGCTCTGCCGGATTACTATTGTGAGGACTCATTAACGTATTCTTACTGAACGCACTTGGTATTGCCACTTTCGACAAGTACATAGGACCTAAAGCTTGACTTTGGAGATAATGACCATATTCATGCTGGAAGAGTTCATTACTGTTTGATGCGTGCAACTCATTGCCACCGGTAATAAAACTACCAAGAGTAAAAGCGCCCCAAGAACCTTTTTTAGTTGACACTACTGTTGCCCCATGAAGGTACTCTACTGACTTCACTCCTCCGACAAGATGAAAAGTGTTAATAGTTTGTGCAGCCAAAAAACCCATCCAGGTTTGTTCTGCCTGATATGTAAACCGAGATAGAAGTTCTATTGTTTGTCCCCAGAAGCCTTTATTCTTGTCAGTCGTAAACAAACCTCCCCATATTTTCAGATCGTTTTTCGCCATCTGATTTGCCCTGGGTAACCCACCACCTATCAACCCAATTAACCAAGAATCTACCACAAAGAACTCTCCACTCTCATCACTATACTTCAGCGGATTGTTCAGCGCATAGGAGTAGCGGTTGAAGTTCTGAGTAAAGTCCGGGGCCTGGACGTAGGGGTCGGGGCTGAGGAAGCGACCGAGGAGAGGGTCGTACAGACGAGCGTTCATATTGATGAGGCCGAACCAGGTGAGGTGCTCGTGACCGGTGTAGCCGCGGCCGAGGAAGAGTTCAGGCTCGCTGCCCGCTGCATAGATTTGCAACGTTGCCGGGTTACGGAGCCGCCCCCAGGGGTCATAGCTATACTCGGCCACAAGGGTGCCGTCCGCAGTGGCTATGTGGGTGATGCTGCCGAGATAGTCCCGGCCAATGTTGTACAGCGTCCAGCTGCCGTTGTTCTCTCGCTGGTATACCATCGGGGCGGAGTAAGCGTCCCCACCAAGATACAGCCGTTCCTTAGTTCCGCTCGTTGTCAGGTCGCATTCATACCTGCCGCCGATATAGTAACGGGTGAGCACATTGCCGGTACTGTCGGCCACGTTCATCTTTACCCTGTCGCCGTCGCCATTATATGTGAATGCGGCACTCCTGCCGCCTTCGGTAAGCAGCGAAGGACGGTTATACGAGGTGTATGTCACATTCTGCTGTCGCCCCTGGACAAGACCGCTTGCTGCAGGGGTGAGCGAAGTTATCTGATACGGATGCCCAGTGGACGTATAGGCCATTGTGCCGACGCCGTCCATCGACACGATGTTTCCATTGCTGGCATAGGTAATCTGGCGGCTTCCGATGGAAGTGAGTCGGTTCAGGTTGTCGTAGCCAAAGGTCTCGGTCTGGTTGTTATTCCCGTCTCCTCGAACCAGAAGGTTGCCGGTCTGGGCATCTATCTGATAGGAGAAGTCCTGAAGGTCGCCGTCATCCATCCCGCGGGATGTGGGAAGTCCGAATGGCGTGTATCCGTATTCACGGCTGACCGTTCCTGTGGTAATCCCGGTGGGAAGGCCAAGGTCGTTCTCACTGGTCAGGCTCCAGACAACCGTTCCACCTGTTATGGTTATTCCCGTATTATATCCGTTGGCGTAACTATACGTTTCTGTGGTTATTGTATCCGTTTGAGATATATACGTCACAGAAGCCAAAACACTACCCGCACCATAGGAATAGTCTTTCTTCAGCCACTTTCCGTCAGGAGCTGTTTCCTTTATGGAAGCAATCCTGTCAAGGTTGTCATAGGTGTACTCCTTACTTGTCCCATTGGAGGTCATCTCCGTAATTGGGCGTCCGTAAGAATCATATGAATATGATGTATATATGTCCTCCGAACGCTCAATAAGGGTTACACGGCCATACTTGTCCCAGTATGTCTCTGTCCAACCATTCGGGCTTGAATGAAAGACACTGGTCCGTCCGTCGCTTTCACAGGAAAATGAATCAGTCTGAACTCCCGCACTGGGGTCTGTAATGCCGGTCCGTCTGCCATACTCATCATATTCGAAAGTAGTCGTCGCATTTCCCGGTGCGATAATGAAGGAAGGTTGTCCATCGTCTCGGAGATTGTACGTTATTGTACCTCCCGCATCACTGACACTAATCAGATTACCATCGGGATCGGTCGACTTTGAGGACGCTATGCCGTCTTTGACCGTAGTTACGGTGCGCCCATTATATATCCACCGCGTCAATTTTCCGGAGGCGTAAATGATTGAATCCGGTCGATAATACTCATCATATTGATAGTTGTTCCAGTACACCGCACTCTGTCCACGGTATGGTAGCGAAACCCGCGTCAGGAGTCCCCTCTCGTTGTATTCCTTATCCACCCATTGCCATTGACCGTCGAACCGCTTCACTCCGCTATGGAGTTCACGCCCGAGGGCATCATAGTGGGTGACGGACTCCGGCTGCCCTGTAGCAGTACTCGTGACGGTATACAGGCCTGTTCCGCCCCAGGCGACTGTGGCTTGCTCGACTGAGTTATCAGGATAACTGACGCTTACTACGTTACCCCAGTTGTCATAAGTGTAGGTTGTAACGCGCCCGCGATAGTCAGTAACCGTTGAGGGCTTTCCGAACTTGTTGTATCCTGAATAGCTTGTCGTATGGCCAAGGGCATCTGTTTCAGAGACAAGATATCGGCCATTGTTGTCATATGCAAACGTGTTTCCAATGAACTCGGTCGCATCGTATGGAGCAGATTTTTCCGATATGACATTACCGTTAGTATCATATACCCATCGGGTCTCGGAAACCAGATTTGTTGCATCATACCCTGAGCCATACCTGCCGACGTACTTTTTACTCGTTACCGGCCGATAGAGACTGTCATACGTCACGACCGACTTTTCTTTCCAGCTCATTCCGCCGTTGCCGTCGCCTTCCTTGACCAGGGATTCTTCCGTAACGACACCTAGAATATACATCGACGGGCTTACACTGTGAACATATGAATAGTAAACGGAATCTGTCCTGGCCGATCCTGTCCTGAACCGTTTTTTCGTTATTATGGTATCTGGATAATCGAAGTTGCCGTATGAATAAGTTGTGGTTGTAGAAAGAGTGGAAAGATAATCCAATGCCACGCTGCTTGTAAGACGTGGATTCAACTTGCCGTATGTTGTACTATGGTTGTCATATGTGTTGACAACTGATGTATAAGGGGAGCCGTTGTATGTCTTTGAAGAATATATCTGCTCTGCCACGCCGAACTTTTCCGGATTTAGGACGGACGTCGTGTACTTGTAGTTGTCAGGGTCCGAATAGTCGGACACGACAATTTTCCCGAAGCCGCAGAAACCAAGGCCTCTGCTGTGGTACACCTGATCCCAATACATATAACCCTCAGAACCGATGAGTTGATATCCCAGATACTTATAACTTCCCCACAGGACGGTCAAAGGATTGTGTATACGCTTGTAGCCATCGGCTGATGAATATGTCCTTGTATTGTCTGTCAGGTAAACACCGCTGTATTCTCCTGTATTGCCATATGTGTTCGTATGGACTATACCGAAACTGTCGGTCAGAGTTTCAAGGCTCCGCCTGATTGCATGGTTAATACTATAATCATACACCTTCGTTATCGGGCCTGACATTGTTATAAAATCCCCAATCTTTCCAAAAACTGAGCTGCAGCTGGGAATAAAATCAGTGGTTGAATCAAGTGTCAGCCCGGTATTGGCGGGGGAACCGGTGAATTGACCGTTAGAATTGGTAATATACGTGGCTTGGGAATTGTGCAGATGGAAATAGTCGGGAAGTCCGTCGCCGTCCACGTCAAGAAACATAACCGTATCGTCGGCATATCGTGTGTCCAGTGAACTGGTTTCAGTTGAGAACGCCTTCCCGTTAAACCGGGCAAAGTTCCAAGTCTGGGAATTCACGGTAAACTTGCCTGTTTCAACATCATATCCAGTGGCGGAGGCAATGTCTTGATAACCGTCACCGTTAGTGTCCAATATAAGCAGAAGCGCTTTCTCCTGAGAAGATATGTTTTGAGGGTCTGTATACAACTGAGATGTTGTTACCCCTGAGTACGTAGTTCTCAGAGAGAACGATGTGCTGGAACTGTTGCTCAGACTGTACACTTTCACCCCGTTGTCCGTGACATGGCATAAATCCGTTTTGCCGTCATTTTCAAAATCGGCCGTAAATACAAGGTTCTTCTCTACGTCGTCAATTGTAAAAAGGGATGTTTCGCTTAACAAGCTGTGCGCGTCCAGATCCACCAGCGCAAATTTAGAACCACCCTTGGTCATAATCAGCAGCATGGTTTTCCCATCCCCGCGGAAATTCCCGAAACGATAATAACTCTTTGCCGGATTGTTGTATACTGTATTGTGTGCGCCATCGTTTACATTTACACTGAAGTTGGTGCTTGTGTAATTTGCGTTTGCGTCGAAAGAGTAAATGGTTACAGTGTATGTGGTTACATCCTGTATTACTGAATTATTGTTAATCTTGACCAACTCGTCAACGCCATCTCCATCCACATCCACCGCTTCAATCAGCTGAAAACCTTCTCCTACAGGAATTGTCTTTTGTACCGATGACCATATGCCGGTAAAATTGCACAGAATTGACTGGCTGGCGTTATAAGTACTTCCGTAATGATGCTGCCAGCCCCATCTCCAGGTTTTCTCTATTTCGGCATATGTGCTGTAAGACGGAAGGACGATTATACCGTCATTAAGGCATCCCGGAATCAATTTCCCCCTGTGGTACTGCAAAGGTACAGTGCTTGATTTTGTGTAGTATGTAGTTGCAAAATCTGTCTCGGTGACTTCAAAAGAAGGAGATCCATGGCCGGGTTCAGAATCAATACCATAAGTAAAAAGGAGGGGCGGCACTTCACTTGAACCGGAATGGCATTGGATCTTCTTCAAAAGTGAAACTCCGTCAAGAGTTTCGTGAGTTAACGAGTAGCGGCAAATAACATCATTCCCATCCTTGCTTGTTACCGTCTTGAGTATCCATTGTGGAAAATCCACATTTAATCCCGCGATTGCGTATTTATATAACCTGGAATTACTCTGCGGAATATAGATGAACTCAATTGTGGCATCCGTACCATAATGAATACCCGTGACATAATAAGTGTTGCCGTGGATGTCATAATCGAAGGTGATTGTATTCCCGTTTTTATCGGTGAGTTCCGTTATTGGATATGATATATGCGGTCCAGTTGAGTCTGTGAAGCCGAATGTGGCGCGGGAACCATCAGGGTACAAAGCCGAAAAGTATATTGTTCGACCGTATGCGCTTAAATATTTTTTTATCTGTATATTCCCTTTTGCGGTAGCGTACCCATAACCGGAAAGGCCCGTCTCGGACTGGACGATGGGTATGCCATCGAGGGCATAATTCTGGTTCATTGAGTCATACACACCGCCTCGTACTACGCCGTCGTAATACAGATTGGAGTTTCTGACAGTGATGGAAGGCAGCCCCGACAACCCCCAGCCGTAACCGGCAATGTTGTTACCCCCCTGACTATTGTAGACCAGAGAAATACCGGGAGTCAAATTCCAACCCGACGCTGTGGGAATCGGCACGCTATATATCCTTCCGCCGGAGGGGCTTATGGATTCTTCTATCGGTATTGAGCCAGTGGAATACGCAGACAAGTCCCTTGTCTGCACACTGCGTTGCCCTTCCCTCATTCGTCTGTCCTGCAATTCCTGCTCCTTCAGTATCTCCTCTATTGTTGTAAACTGCCTGCGATTGACTATGTTATCGGAAGTGGACTCCGATTTACTCGGAACGACAGCCTGGGGTATCAGTGTAACAGAGCGATGCCCCTGGCCGTCATCTACCACAACACTGTCACAGGGGGGCATTGAATAGCGGAGTTCCTGAGCGGAAAGCAAACAAGAAGCAAAAAGGAATACAGATACTGAGGATAGCAGAAAAAACCTATTCATTTTTTACAAATCCTTCAAAATAAGCGGTTGTTTCTTGTATTATCGGGAGGAGGCCTCCTTCGGAGACGATAGTCTCGAGGGGGAAGCCGAAGGAGACGGCGCGGTAGGTGCCGGAGTCGAAGGCTACGGCGGCGCTGATGTCGGTGCCGCGGTAGCGCATGATGGTTCTGGACTGTTCGCCGGCCGGGCCAATGCCGTCGGCGTTTTCAACGCGGTACAGGTCAGGCTTGTATTCGCGGTTGTAGCGCGTTTCCGGCATACGGATGTAACTGCCGAAGGGACGCACGGTGCCGCTGCGGTCGGCGAAGTTGGTGATCCAGGTGTAGCCGAAGATCGCCTTGATCTCCTCCCTGGCTTCGTCGCCCTTCTTACCCACGTTATAAAGCTTATCCCACACATCCGTGCCGATATACGCTCCGGACACCATCAGGTGCGTGCCGTTCGATGCGAATCGCGCTATTGCGCCGCGGAATGCCGACGGGAACACCTCGTAGCGGTCCCTGTGCGCCCGGTTACGCCCGCATGGCGTGGTCACCTGCTTGCCGCAGATGATGTCCAGCGCCCATATGCCGCTGGTATCTGCCGCCTCCAGGGCGCCTGCGGCCGCGCTGCACACATTGTAGCCCGCCTTCATCAGCGCGCTTGCGTGCATCGACACAAAGTCAAATGTGTTGCCGCCTATCTTGATGCCCTGATTGTCGGTGAAGCAGCCGCCGCTGCCGGGATTGTCGTCATCGGCCCAGGGAATTCCCTTCTCGAACTGATACACCTCGCCCGCGTAGCTGATGTCCTCGCCCCAGGCCACGCCCGCGTCAAGCGTATACATAAAGCCGCCGTAGCTGGGAAGGTCGACCCACACTGGGGCGGCCACGCGGGTGAAATTGTTCACCACCATCACGTTCCGGCCGCTGCCCTCCTCCGGGATGCCCACGCAGAGCACTTCCGAGGGGAAGCTCTCGCCGCCGTCGTTCACGGCAGTGATGCGGTAGCTGTACAGGTGGCCTTTCTTTACGGAAATCTCGGCCGTGCACACACTGCCGCTCCTGTGGACATTGTCCAGGACCACTCCCGAGTCGAAACCGGAGTTGTCTTCACGGGTGTACAGAACGAAACTGTGAGGTTTTGCAGTGGACTCCAGGGGGTCGTGCACGGCTTCCCATCGTAACTGAACCTTGCCGTCCTTCAAGATGGCGCTGAAGTTCTTCACGGGCAGGGGCTGCACAGCGTAGCTGCAGCCGTACCTATAAGACAGATATTTGAGTATACCCTTGTACACTGAACGGCAGAAGTCGAAGCGGAAGGCCGGGTCCAAGCCATAGGTCATATCCGTGAGATTCTGGTGCGATAGTGACTCCAGAATCATCGCGGGCACAACTGGGGCGCCGGCTTCGTGGTAGCTCCTGTCGTAGATTTGCATCCGGCTCCATTCCGGGAACCACAGCTTGCTCATATCGTCCACGATCTGCGTCTGCACCATATCGGCCATCATACGTGAGGTCTTGCGGGACTCGCCGCTGGGCAGTGTGGTCTTGTTCGACCGTTCCGTCTGCACTATGGTAAGGGTGCCGAAGACTTCACCATCGGCCTTGGTTCCGGCGTTGGAATGGAAGGCGAGGGATAGGTCGAAGGGGACGCCGCGGCCTCGGCCGGGATTCACCCTGGAACCACCGGTCATATTGTTCACCCAGATGGCCCTACTGCCGTATTCCCTCTGGTATTCGGTGTCCCAGTCGAAGCTGGAAAGGCTCATTCCGCCCCAGAGGAGCGAGTACAGGGCGCCCTCCTCATATGCGGGGAGGCCGGAAATTCCGCCTCCGCGGTCGATTTTGCCCATGCCGCCGCCGAAGCGCACGGCATCGGCCGTAACCACGGTGTTCTCCTTGAAGGTGCAGCCGTCCGGCACGCCGTTTTCCAGCTCCACCCAGCCGCTGCGGCCCTTGCGGAACTCGAAGGTGCCGAGGTATACCCAGGTGCCGCCGGCCATCGTCTGGTTCACGGCAAAATTGGTTTCTCCGCCGGCATGATGAACGGTGTATGATGCGCAGGTTGTGCTGTTGGAAAGTGTCTTGTAAGATATGTATACCGCGTATTTTCCGCTTTCCTCGATGGGGGCGGTCCAGCGGATTGCCGCGCCGCCGCCGTTCTGTACGGCTACGCTGCGGGCTGTGCCCATCTCGAAGGGATTGTCCTCCCCGGCGTATACTTCCTGTTTGTCGGCAAAGCCTATTCCGGCGTTGGTCCACGCCCCTTTTTCCTGATAGTTGCCCAACTGGCGCAGCGGGCGGGGACGGGGGCCTTCGAAGCCGGGGTCATTGTCGCAGATTATCTCCAGAGGCTGCGTGTCGCGCTCCCTGGGTGTGAGCACGTACGCTCCGGCGTTTTCCAGCATAGGAATGAGGAAGGGGAGTACGTAGCTCTGTGTGAAAAGGTCTTCCGTGGTGCCGTGGAGAGGCGCCCTTTGCCATTCCCAGCGCTGGGTGCCATCGTCATAGTATCGGCCGTGACTCTGCCACAGGGCGATGTGCCTGCCGCTGAGGCCCTTCTCGTATTCGGTTCCGCCAATGACGCGTACCAGGGGAGTGGTGCGGGAGCGGGGATCCCTTATCCTGTAGTCGTTCTGGCGGGAGCGGCCGTCAGATGTGAGGAGCGGCATTTCAAGCTCCTTGACCAGTTTGCGGTCCGCGTAGATGTCGCCAAGGGTGTAGCTTTTATAGGCCGATGGGAACAGCTGGGTGAAGTTGCCTGTGAACCACTCGAAGTCGCCCTCGTGCCAGGGGTATTCCGCCAGGTCGGCGGTGAAGTAGAAGTCCAGGGTGCCGCTGCGGTCCATTATCTTGGTGATCCGCACGGGAATCTTCACTTTGCCGCGCCTTTCCAGCCTTGCGCGAAGGCTGTCGGTGGCAGTCTTGAATTCGCGTATCATCTGGGTCTGTGCTCCCGCGGCTAAAGGCAGCACGAGCAGGATGGCGAGGCTCAGCAGGAATTTTCTCATCGGGGTTTCTTCATTTTGGATATGTCAAGCACTGCAACCAGCACGGAGGAGATTGCCAGGGCGATGATGTCGGCCACAAAGTCGAGTTTCTCGCCGCTGCGGTAGGGGGTGAGGCTCTGGGCCCACTCCGTGAAGGCGGCGAGGCCTGCGCCGACGGCGAAGGTGAGCAGGGTGAACAGCAGCGAGGTCCACACTTTCTCCGTGTATTTGTCGAAGGCGAAGAATGCGAGGATTGGCAGCGGGAAGAACATACAGAAGTGCACGATCTTATCCGTGGGAATACCGAACAAAGTCTTCTGAACGTTCGGGGGCGTGTTGAAATTCAACAGGCACAACAGTATCAACGCCACCAAGTACAGCGCCAATACTATCCTCGCAAATATTAATTGTCTTTTAGTCATTTATTTCAGCAGTAATTCTCCGAAGAAGTCTGGGCAGTGGAAGTCCGGGTGGGGGGTGCCGATGGGGCTCCAGCTGAGGAAGTGGGGGTGCGGGGTGAGGTCGCCGCACTTGTAGAAGTTGGCACGGAGGGAGGCCGGGAGGTTCTCAGGGTCCACGCCGATGAGTTCGAAGGGGATGAGCAGGGTGACGCGCCAGGGGCGGATGCCGCCTTCGCTTTCCACGATTTCCGCCGGGTAGGGGAGACGCACTATCTGCTCCATCTCTTCTGCGGGCCTTTTGACGCGGTCGTTGCGGGAGGCGCCGCAGGCGGCGAGCACTTTGCCGCGGGGGTTGGTTTCGAAGTTATAGTAGCACTTTCCTGAAGGGTCCTGCACGAAGAACTCCACGCAGCTGTCTTCCCACTGGGAGCCGTTGTCTTCCAGGTTGCGGGCGCGGAGGTCCATGCCGCTGACGCGGAAGTCCACCACCAGTGATTCCTCAGTGCGGGCGATGCGGCCTGCGCACAGGGGAGCGTACGGGAATTCGTCGGGCCAGTTCACGCAGTTTACGTCGAAACGGCTTCCCTGGGTTTCCAGGGCGGTGTCCAGATCCATCTCCTCGAGGTTCTTCAGCAGGGGTACTTCAATGGTTTTCATAGTGCTTGCATATCGTTAAGTTTCTTGTAATAGCCATCCAGGGCCAGGAGTTCCGCGTGGGTGCCGCGCTCCACGATGCGGCCTTCGTGCATCACCACGATTTCATCGGCATTCTTGATGGTGGAAAGGCGGTGGGCGATGGCGATGGTGGTGCGGGAGTGCATCAGGCGGTCCAGGGCCTCCTGCACAAGGCGCTCGCTTTCCGTGTCCAGCGAGGCGGTGGCCTCGTCCAGAATTAAGACCGGCGGGTTCTTCAGAATAGCGCGGGCAATCGACAGGCGCTGCCTCTGGCCTCCGGAGAGTTTTGTGCCGCGGTCGCCGATGTTGGTCTGGTAGCCCTCCGGCTTTTCCATGATGAAGTCGTGCGCGTTGGCAATCTTTGCCGCGGCAATCACTTCCTCCTCCGTGGCGTTTTCCACGCCGAATGCTATGTTGTTGAATATGGTGTCGTTGAACAGAATTGGCTCCTGGTTCACATTGCCCATCAGCGCGCGCAGGTCTTTCAGGCGCACGTCCCTCACGTCCTTTCCGTCGATGAGCACGCTGCCCTCCGAGACGTCCCAGAAGCGGGGGATAAGATCGACCAGAGTGGATTTCCCGGCTCCGGATTCACCCACGATGGCCACCGTCCTGCCCTTTGGAATCTTCAGGTCGATGCCGTCGAGGACCTGCCTGGAACCGTCATAGCTGAAGCCGACGCCGCGGAACTCGATTGCCTCCGAGAAACTGCCCAGCTCCTTGGGCTCCGCCGGGTCCGTAATGGGGTTCTGGGCCTCCAGGATGCGGTTTATCCTTTCCATCGACGCGAGGCCCTTGGGAATGCCGTAAGTTGCCTTGGACAATTCCTTGATGGGGGCGATCACCGAGTACAGGATGGCCATGAAGAAGATGAACTGCGACGCGTCCATAAAGTCCTTGCCCAGGAATCCGCGCCCCTTGATGATGATAATGCCGCCGAAAGCCAGCACCACCATGATCATAATCGTCCCCAGCAGTTCGCTGAGGGGATGGGCCGATGCCTGGCGGGTGCTCACCCTGGACACCTTGGCCCTCATTCCCTCCGTGATGGCATTGAACCGGGCCGACATCTTCTTCTCCGCGTTGAAGGCCTTCACCACGCGCAGCCCGCCCAGGGTTTCCTCCACCTGGGACATAGTGTCCGACCAGTACTTCTGGGCCTCCAGCGACTTGCGCTTGAGCTGCTTGCCCACGACGCCCATAATCCACACGAACAGCGGCACGAACAGGATCACGAACAGCATCATTTCCGCGCTGGTGAACAGCAGGATGCCGAAATACACCACAATGAGAATGGGGTCCTTTATGAGCATGTCGATGGACGATGTGATGGAGGTCTCCACCTCCTGGACGTCGCCGCTCATCCTTGCGATGATATCGCCCTTGCGCTCCTCCGAGAAGAAGCCGATGGGCAGGGCCAGGATCTTATTGTAGATGCGGTTGCGTATGTCCTTGACTATGCCGGTGCGGATGGGAATCATCACTGCCGATGAACCGAAGTAGCAGCTGGTCTTGAGCACCGTGAACAGTATCATCACCCCGCACAGGGCCAGGAGGGTATTTACCGCCCCGTGCACCTGCGTGAACCCGCTCACCCACGCGTACGCGTTGTTCATCAGGAGTTCCTTGAAACTGTAGCCCTCAGTGCCCCAGGGGATGAATTCGTACACATTAGTGTCGATGCGGAAGAGTATGTTCAGAAGGGGAATGATAACCGCGAACGAGAACACGTTGAACACCGCCGACAGGAGGTTCAACACCACGGCTCCGCCGAGGTACCCTCTGTAGGGAGAGGCGTATTGCCTCATCATTTTGAAAAACTCTCTCATTCGCGTATATAATCCTACAAATCTAACTTTTTTTCGTTAAATTTGCAAGGATAAAACAGCGCATTATGATAGCCATTCTACTTAAGAACCCCAGCGAGCGCCTCGTGTCGGCCCTCAGACTCTCCTCTTTCAAGGATTTCAAGATTTACGTGCCTGAGCACGGCGACGCCATACCCGGCGACGAAGACAGCCTGAACTACACCATAGGCGGCTTGGAAGACGTAAAGGAAGACTTCGTAATGTACCTGTGCCCCCAGGCGGAACCCTCGAAGGACCTTCTCAAAAGGGTGAACCGCACCATAACGGAGCATCCGGAGTTTGACGTGTACCACCTCAATCTCGAAGGCGGCCCCAAGTTCCCCCTCAAGTCAAAGGCGGACCGTCTGTTTACGGATGTATTTATTAAAGGTATGGCGGCTCCGCTGCCCTCCTTCATCTTCCGCACATCGGTGCTGAAGGAAAAGATCGTTCACCGCGTGGACGAAACCATCGACCCCCTGGCAACGGCGATAGCCTGCATCGGCGCCGGCGAGTACAGGACCGTCCGTCACGCGGAGCTCAAGTTCAATGCCCGTGCGCTCACTCCGGAGCAGGCGGAGGAGAAGGCCTGGCGCCGTATCGAATTCCTCCGCTGGACAGAAACTTTCTGGGGCGATGAAGACTATCCCCTGACCGTCGCAAAGAGCTTCAGCGTTTTCGCAAAGGAAGTGGCCGCCCTTTATCCCGGCCGCAGCAGGGACGAACTCAAGGAAGTGATGGACGGATTCACCACGGTGAAGGGCCCGGTGCGCAAGCTCATGGCGTCATCGGCCTTAAAGAAAGCTATCAAGGAAAAGGCTGAATCAGAGCCACTTGGCCAGCCAGTGGAAGATTAGGATTATCCTCTTCCGCAGGATTGGAACGTCTATGCCGTCGGCTGTGTCCGACGGCTTGTTGTTTCTCATGGTTATGCCCGACGTGAACATCACGGCCGGGATGCCCGCCTCCATGAAGACCCGCTGGTCGTTCACCTGTCTGAGGAAAAGGCGGGTGAAGTCCCTGCTGCCGTAATAGTCGTAGCACAGGTCCATATCCATCTTGCGGTTGCGGTTGGCATTGGCGAGGGCGTCCCTGCGGGCATAGGCCTCATCGCCCAGAAGAATCAGATAATCCGGCTTTCCGGGCTTGACGGGAGCCTCCACACTGCCAATCTGGTCGATGTTTATTACCAGGTCGATGTCGCCCCGGGTGATGGTTTTCCCGCTCACGGGATCCTTCAGCTCGCCCCGGGACAGGCGCCTGTAAAGAGCCTTGGCGCCGGCGAAATTGCGCATCTTGCCGTCCAGCCCCACGAATATCACGTTCCTGCTGTAATGCCTGCCGAAGTGGTCCATACGCTGGAGCATGGCCGCCAGGGTGGTCATTGCAACCACGCCCGATGCATTGCTGTCGGCCCCCGGATACATTTTGCCGCCTAATATGCCCAGATTGTCGTAGTGCGCCATGATTATTACGTAGCGGTCTCCGGTGCCGGGGAACATTCCCAGCACATTGTGGCCGCTGCCGCCGCCTTCGAGGGCGAAGCCGTCCACCCAGCAGCCGTCGAACGGGAGTACGCCGGACTGCTTGAGGCACTGGCGTATCCACTCCGCCGCGAAGAACTGGCCGGGAGTGCCGCTGGCGCGGCCTTCGCACAGGGGAGAGGTGAGGAATTCTATTCCCTGGAGCAGCCTGTCCTCCTTTACCACCGATTCCGCATTTACCGGGCTGGCCACGTAACCGTACTGCCCCCACAGGTGCAGCGGCAGTAAAATAAGGACCAGTAACAAGAATTTTCGGTGCATCGGGCTGGTTTGGCGCGATAAATGTTTATATTTGCATCCGTCAAACGGATGCGAAATTAGACAATTCTGTCCGTTTTTGAAAATTTTTCTTGTATGAAGCGTGTCGTTGCCGGTATCTTCACCCTTTGTCTGCTGCTGTGTGCGGCTGTGTCCGCGCGTGCCCAGTGGGACAAGGACGTGTTCTCCTTCCGCGGAAGGAACGCCCTGGCGGAGGGCCGCCTGGCGGATGCCATCAATAACTTCAACATCCTTGCCCAACTGGACTCCACCGACTATTACACCTTCTTCTTCCGCGGCATCGCCAAGTACAATCTGGGCGACATCCGCGGCGCAAGGAAGGACTTCGACACTGCAGTGCGGCTGAACCCGGTGTTCACTTCCGGATACCATTACAGGGCAATCACCAGCTCCCGCTTCGGCAATTATGAAGACGCCCTGAGCGACCTTGAGAAGGCGATTTCACTCCGTCCGGGCTATGAGGGCCTCTACTTCACCCGTGGCGTAACCTACTTCCTGGCCCGCCGTTTCGACGATGCCGTGGACGACTTCAACAAGTATATAAGGAAGGAGCCCAAGGATCCGTCGGCCTACCTTAACCGCGGGGCGTCGTACCTGTTTATGGGAGATACTCTCAAGGCGGTGAAGGATTACGACAAGGCCATAAAGCTGGACCGGTTCGAGCCGGAGGGATACATCCGCCGCGCCCGCCTTCTGTTCGAGACGGGTGATAACGACGGCGCCCTCACGGACCTGAACAAGGCGGTTGAACTGGACACCACCAATACGCTGGCGTACTTCAACCGCGCCCTGGTGCATTCCGAGATGTACAATTTCAGCGAGGCGCTGGCCGACCTGGACAAAGTGCTGGACCAGGAGCCGGGCAACGCCCTCACGCTTTACAACCGCAGCCTTCTCTACGCCCGCCTGGGCGACTTCGACAACGCCCTGGAGGATATGGACAGGGTCATTTCCATCAACCCGCGCAACGTGCTGGCATATTTTAACCGCGCCAGCTATTTCGTGAGTATGGGAAGGTGGGCCGATGCCCTGGCCGATTACAACTCCTGCATCGGCTTGTATCCTGACTTCGCCCGCGCCTATTTGAACCGTTCATACGTGGAGCTCCAGATGGGAATGCGCCGGGCTTCCCGGGAGGACTACCGCATTGCCGAGCAGAAGATCCGCGAGTTCCGTGAAAGGAGTTCTGCCGATGCGGCCTCGTTTGCCGACACAACCCGCAAATACAGCAACCTGCTTGCGCTGGATGCCGAATTCGCCCGCAGCGACTTCGACGACGAGATGCTCCAGTACCGCGACGTGGACGTGCGTCTGAGGCCGCTGTATAAGTTCTCGCTCACCGGCTCGCGCGACGATACGTCCTATGCTTTGAGCCGCGGCTACGAGAACCCTCTGCTGAGCCGCTTCCTCGGCGAGCTGCCGCTGCCTGTGGTGCTTTCTTCCGAGCGCCCGGAAACCAAACCGGACGAGAAGGATATGAATGCGGTACTTTATGCCGGAATGGAGGATTCGCCGCGCAGGGCCTTCCTGCGGGCGCTCCAGGAGCTGGAGCACAATCAGTACAACTCTGCGCTCAACCAGTACAACGCAGCCCTGGAAGGGGAGGATTCATCGCCCTACGGCGCATACTACAAGGCATTCTATTATGTGAACAGGGCCGTTCTGAGGGCCGATATGATCGAGTTCATCGCCTCCATGGAGAGCAGCGTGCAAACGCTCACGATGGACGACCGTGGCCAGGCCAGGGCACGGGTTTCCGAGCAGGTGACGCGCGGCTACGACTATTCCGAGGCCATCGAGGATATGGAGGCGGCGGCATCGACCCTTGAAGGGATTCCCTACATCTACTTCAACCTGGGCAATCTTTACTGCCTGTCGTCGCGGCTGGTGGATGCCATCGGCAGTTACGACAAGGCACTTTCCATCTATCCCTATATGGCCGATGCCTATTTCAACCGCGGTCTCATCCTCATTTATCTAAAGGACAAGGAGAAGGGCTGCATCGACCTTTCAAGGGCAGGAGAGCTTGGGATAGGGGATGCCTACAGCATTATCGCCCGCTACTGCGACCAGGAGCAGGAATACTAGACTATTTTTGAGAGCCAGCGCCCGCGGGCGAGTCTCACCAGGAACAGGATTCCCCTCACGGTGAGTTCCACCGCCATGCATATCCACAGGCCGGTGAGGCCCCAGATGCGGGTGAGGAAGATGGCGGGGATTATCCTTACTATCCACATCGACGCAAGGTTCAGGATGCTGGGCACTTTGGTGTCGCCGGCGCCAACGAACGCGCCGTATGCGACTATCGACGCTGCATAGCCCAGTTCGGCAAAGGCCTCGATCCGGAGCACCCTGGCTCCGAGGGAGGTGACCTCCGCGTCCGTGGTGAGAAGCCCCATTATCGGCCCGGCGAAAATATACATCAGGATGGCCAGGAAGCCCATCGTGGCCATTCCTATGAGGGTTGTGGTCCAGGCGAATCGTTTGGCCAGGTCCTTTCTTTTCGCACCCACCGACTGGCCGATGAGCGCGGTTGCGGCCTCCCCGATGCCGTACCCCGGCAGGTAGCAGAAACTCTCCGCCGTGACGGCAAACGAATTGGCGGCGATGGCTATGGTTCCGAGCGGGGCCACGATTATTGTCGATACGATGTAGGCGCCGCGCATCAGCACGTTCTGCACCGCCATAGGGCCGCTTATGTCAAAGGCTTTTCGCAGGACGTCACGCGTGGGGCGGAAGGAGCCCCTGTCCTGGAACAGGTTCAGTTCAGGCGAGCGTTTGACAAGGCAGAACATCATGGCAAATGCGGTGATGACTTCCGCCGCGCCGGTGCCCAGGGCTGCGCCCGTCACGCCCATGTCCAGCACATATATAAATAGGTAGTTGAAACCCACGTCCAGGACGCACATCCCCATATACAGTATGCTGGGAATCTTCATTTCGCCGCTGGCCTGAAGCATTGCCGCGCACAGCCAGTCCAGCTGCATGAACGGAATGAATGCCGAGCACAGCAGGAAATAAGCCGATGAATCCTCCACGATGTCAGGCCCGCCGCCAAGCCAGTGGGGGAGTCCCGGAGAAATGGCCATACCTATAGCGGCGATTGCGCCACTGAAGATCATCACGCTCACAAGGCTCTGACGCAGGATCCTCCGCGCCTCCTTGAAGTCGTTGGCGCCAATCCTCTGAGCCACCTGGACGGAGAAACCGTCGCTGGCGGCCATCAGGAAACCGCCCATTAGCCACATCACCGTGGATACGAGGCCGATGGACGCGCCCTGAGCCGCGCCTAGATGCCCCACCATCGCCGTGTCGATGTACTGCATCAGCACGAACGACAGCTGAGCCAGGATTGCGGGGTAACTCAGCAGCATACAAAGACGCAACTGCTCTCCTCCGGAAAAATTCTCATTTCCCCGGATTTTGGCAAGCAGCTGATCTTTGCTCAGAGTCATTTAAAGCAGTTCAACACGCTGGAGGGCTTGCCGTCGGAAGTGAAGGCGCCCATATTGTATGCGTTCCAGCCCAGACTGTTATAGACGGCCGGTTTCCACCATCCGTACACTTCGGGTTCCCAGTAGAACACGCCTGCACAAGCGCTGAGGCCCTTCACGGCGTTCATGAACTCCTCCAGAACTGCCTTGGCGGTGGCTTCATTGTCGGGGGTCTTTACGCCCACCTCGGCAATCATCACCTTTACGCCGTATGTGCCGCTGAGGCTCTTGATGCGGGTGACGGCAGCCTGGTTGTACTCACTTGCGGTCATCTTGCTTTCCGCCTGCGGATAGTGTGAGAGGGCTATCATGTCGAAGCGGCAGCCGCGGTTCTTGAGTTCCTTGAACCACCAGTCGTTGTCGTCATAGGCGTTGTTCAGGTGCGGCATTGCTATGATGTTGGGGAACACCGCCTTGGCGGCATTGTAGCCCGCGTTGTAGAGTCTTGCGAAGTTGGCCCAGCCGCCCGGGGTGGAGCCGTTTACGCTCCACAGCTGGCCCGTGGGCCACAGCATACCGTTGCGGGTTTCGTTGCCGATCTGCACCCAGGCGGGTGTGACGCCCGCGTTCTTGAGGGCAGTGAGCACCTCCGTGGTGTGCTCCTTAACGTGTGTGGCCATCTTGTCCAGATCGTTCTTATCGGCCTGCCAGGCTTTGGGGATGTCCTGGCGGGAAGGGTCGCAGAAGAAGTCGCTGTAGTGGAAATCCACCATCAGCGGAAGCCCGGCGGCCTGCACTCGCTTTGCCATCTTCACGACATCGTCCTTGCCGCTCCATCCGCCGCTGGGATTCACCCACACACGGAGCCTGATGGCATTCACGCCCACGTCCTTGAGCACGTCCAATATATCGGCCTTGTTGCCGTCCTGTTTCTTGAAGGACTTGCCTCCGGCTTCCATTTCACTGGCCCAGCTGATATCGGCCCCCTTTGTAAACGACGGAGCCTCGATGGGCTTTTCTTTCTGGCAGGCGGCCAGCACTGCGGCAATTGCCGCTATAGTTATAATTCGTTTGATCATAGCATACAAATATACGAATAATTTGTTTTCAAAGGAATAATCCATATATTTGCGTAAAACCAGATTATTATGAAGAAGTTATTAATCCTTGCCATCGCCCTCGTAGCGGCTTTGTCAATCAGCTCCTGCTCCAAGGACAATCCCAAGATCACAAACACCCTCACTTACGACGGCAAATCCTACAAGGTGGATTTCATGGCCATTGTCAACCCGGACAACACATTTGATTCCGATATCCATTTCCTGGAAGAATCCTCTCTGGAGGAGGCCTGGTCGATGATGTGGGCCGTAGGCAAACTGGGCTCATACACCCTGCCTGCCCAGGAAGCGGACTTTATGCTCACAAAGAACACGTACCCGGACTACTCCATCGACTTCAAATCCGGAAAGGCCGACATCTGGCTGGATGAGGGCAATCACGTCTGCCTTGTGGCCGACGGCGTACTCACCGATGGCAAGAAGTTTAAACTCAGCGTAAGAAGCACTAACGAATAATCAATATGAAAAAGTTAATTATCCTGGCACTTTCTGCCATTTTCGCTCTGGCCTCTTGCACCAAAGACGCCAATCTGGATGGTAAGTGGAATGCACCCCGTGACGATTCAAGGCCCGATGACACCGCTGTCAGCCTCATTTTTAAGGGAAATAAACTGGACCTTTATATCTGTTCTTATGGCTGGCATTTCGAGGGCACCTACACTTATGCCGATGAAGTAATCAATTACAAGATTACCAAGGCTTATGCGGCTCTGACGAATGTAGAAAAGGACGAGCATGGCAAGATTATCTCCTACCACGGAGGAATTGACAGCATCGACCACAATACACTTGAACCCAATCCCGAGTTTGCCTGGTACGATATGTTGGATTATCGCCCGGACCTTTATGAAGAGTACACGGATATGCTTTCCAGCTTCACTTTCGAGATTATCGGTGACGGCAAGGCCAAGAGCAACATGATAGGCTTGATGGACAGCACATTCTCCAAAGTAAAATAAATCAAAAGCACACAAAAAAGCGGGTGACCTTGACGGCCACCCGCTTTTTTGTGTGTATAGCAACTACAGCTTGGGACCGGCCTTAACGAGGGCCTTGCCGGCGCGGTTGCTTTCGTACTTGACGAAGTTCTTGATGAAGCGGCTTGCCAGGTCTTTTGCCTTCACTTCCCATTCCTCAGGCTTTGCATAGGTGTCGCGAGGATCCAGGATGCCGGTGTCCACGCCTTCCAGTTTGGTGGGAACTTCGAAGTTGAAGTAAGGGATCATCTTGGTGGGAGCCTTGTCTATGGCGCCGTTCAGGATTGCGTCGATGATGCCGCGGGTGTCCCTGATGGAGATGCGCTTGCCTGTGCCGTTCCAGCCGGTGTTCACCAG
>JAILDI010000218.1 GCA_024689525.1 Bacteroidales bacterium | reverse complement strand
AGTACGGATGGCATTGTCATTTCATCGGCAAGTCTGAAGAAAGCATCGACGGAACTGGGATATCTCCGAAAAATCCTTGGATTGAACACCCTGCAGGTGCTTATCCTCACTGCGGTCATCGAAAAGTCGGCCCGATACAGGATTGATGGCGATGACATCTCTTCGTTCCTGGGTATGGAGTATCTGGAATTCCTTACCCATAATTCAGACCTGGAATACTTGCGGAAGATGGGGTATATCCGTATGGACCAGGAAAAACATATCAGTGTTCCCAAAGAAGTTTTCAAAGCGCTTATGGGGAACAAACCTGTAGAGCCGGAGCCTATCAACGGGCTGTCTGCAGGAAAGATTCTTACCCGGATGAAGAAGCTTCTGGCCATCAGGGACGATGACGAGATCGATGCCGACGAACTCAACGATGAGGTTGAAGCCATCCTGAAGAGCAATCCGGACACAAGTATCTCAAAGGCCTTTATGAAGTATGCCGAGACGCTTTATTATACGGAGAAGGTTCTGTTCTATGTAATGATTTGCCGATACTGGTATGACGATGATGATATGGTGGGGTGGCATAATGTGGACGACTATCTTGATGATGATGAGCTGGATGATGTCCGTACGCAATCCCGTATTGAGCGCCTGGATCTCCAGCGTAATAAAGTGATTGAATTCACCGGCTATAACGGTATGCTTACCAAGGATTACTTCAAAATCAAGGACGATATAAAAGATGAATTATTCAAGGATGTGGGTGGAATGCGAAAAGAAGCCACCAGGGTATCGGCATCCCGTAAGATGGAGGCGGCCGGCATCGTGAACAAGACCTTGTTCTATAACTCCGCTGAGGGTCGACAGGTACAACAGCTTAAGGAGCTGATGAGCGAAAAACGGTTTGGTGAAATCCGCTCCAAGATGAAGGCCAAGGGCTTGCGCACCGGGTTCACCTGTCTGTTCTACGGCAGTCCGGGCACGGGAAAGACTGAAACCGTATATCAGATTGCGCGCGAATGCGGGCGAGACCTCTTCATTGTGGACGTGTCACAGATAAAGAGTTGCTGGGTAGGGGAGAGCGAGAAGCATACCAAGGATGTATTTGACAAGTACCGTGCGGCGGTTAGGGCCGGCGGCACAATCCCCATCCTCCTTTTCAACGAGGCCGATGCCATATTCGGCGTCCGTAGCGAAGGGGCCGGGAGCGCAGTCGACAAGATGGAGAATTCCATCCAGAACATCATTCTCCAGGAGATGGAGGATCTGGACGGCATCCTCATTGCCACAACGAACCTCACCTCCAATCTGGACAAGGCATTTGAGCGTCGATTCCTTTACAAGATTTGTTTCGACAAGCCATCGATTCAGGCCCGCGTGAGCATCTGGCGTTCAATGCTTCCGGAACTCACCGAAGACGAAGCTCTCCAACTGGCAACCGAGTTCGACTTTTCCGGCGGCCAGATAGAAAATATCGCCAGGAAGCGGGAGATAAGTGACATCATCGGCATAAATAAGCCGGATTTTGCCGATATCAGGGCATTCTGCAAGGAAGAGGGTATCGACAATTCCTCCTCGAAGAGAAAAATCGGTTTTTGATCAAACTGCTACTTTTTGGCGCTAATTCTTTATATCTTTGCAAATACTAACCGGCAGCATTATGGCTAAGAACTATTTCGACAGGTACGTCTGGCTGATCGACCTTATCAACCGTCACGGCTATATCTCTTTCGAGGACATCGACAGGGCCTGGATTTACAGCCATCTGAATAAGGAAGGAGGGAAGTTGCCCCAGCGCACTTTCTTCAATCATATCGATGCCATATTCGATACCTTCGGCATTGAGATTAAGTGCGACCGAATGCGCGGATACTACATCGCCAATAATGAAGACCTGGAAGAGAATGGCATCCGTCAGTGGCTGTTGGAGTCACTTTCCATCAACAATCTTCTTAATGAGAGCCGTGATATGCGGGACAGGATTCTCTTTGAAAAGATTCCGTCCAGTCAGAGGTGGTTGTCCGTAATAGTGAATTCGATGCGCGAGGGGACGGCCGTGGAGTTTACATATCAGAGTTTCTGGAACGACAAACCCAGTTCTTTCGAGGCCCATCCGTGGTGCCTGAAGCTCTTCAAGCAGCGCTGGTATGTCCTGGCCAAAAGTGATTTCCCGAAGCCCTACATCTACGCGCTTGACGAACGTATGCTGAATGTGGTTCCGCTCAAGAAAAAGTTGAAAGTGCCGGCGAAGTTCAATGCCGATGAGTTTTTCTCCAACTATTTCGGGATTATCGTAAACAATGATATCAAGCCTTCCGTTGTTGAATTGAAGGTATTTCCTCCGCAGGTCAAGTATATTGAATCACTTCCGCTACATACTTCGCAGGTGGTGGTAGAGGCCACGCCTGAATACACTATATTTAGGTATAGACTGGCCCCCACGTACGATTTCAAGCAGGAGGTTCTTCGATATGGACCCGACATTCAGGTGCTCGCCCCGGAGTGGTTCCGGGATGAGGTGGCAAGCGACGTAAAAGCAATGGTAGAGCTTTATGACTGACTTCGCAGCAATTGATTTCGAGACGGCGAACGAGCAGCCCAGCAGCGTGTGCAGCGTGGGGGTGGTAATCGTGCGGGGAGGGGAGATCGTGGATTCGTTCTACTCGCTGATTCACCCGGAGCCGGAGTATTACCAGTGGTTCTGTATGCGGGTGCACGGGCTTTGTGCCGATGACACCGAGGAAGCGCCTGTGTTCCCGGAAGTGTGGGAGAAGATTGTGCCGATGATCGAAGGCCTGCCCCTCGTTGCGCACAACGCGCGTTTCGATGAAAGCTGCCTGAAGGCCGTCCATCGCGTGTACCGGATGGACTACCCGGACTATCAGTTCTTCGACACCCTGGCCGCCTCCCGCCGCCACTTCGGCTGCCGCCTTCCCAACCACCAGCTCCAAACCGTCGCCGCCGCCTGCGGCTACGACCTCACCAATCACCACCACGCCCTCGCCGACGCCGAAGCCTGCGCCCGCATCGCCCTGGAAATCATGTAACTGCCGGATATCCGGCAAATCGGCCTTCCAGTGCATTCTGTTTGGATATCCGGCAACGTTTTTGGCAAAATCGGCTGTTTTCCTTGCCGGATATCCACGCAGAGCACCGTAGAACGCATTTTTCCCGGATATCCGGCCAGGGGTGCACAGATTGCGCATTGTCGGGATATCCGGCCGCAGGTACACAGAAGGGGTATTGTCGGGATATCCGGCCGCAGGTTCGTGGAATGCATTTTTTCTGGATATCCGGTCGCCGGTGCGTATTATTTCGGGATTATTGAGTAATTTTGCAGGAGTATGACGCCGAATGAGGTTCTCCAAACCTACTGGGGGTACGGGAGTTTCCGGCCCCTGCAGGAAGAAATCATAAACCAGGCCCTGGAGGGGCGGGATGTGCTGGCCGTGCTGCCCACGGGCGGCGGGAAGAGCGTGTGCTTCCAGGTGCCGGGCATCATGATGGAGGGAATCGCCCTGGTGGTGACGCCCCTCATCGCCCTGATGAAGGACCAGGTGCAGAACCTCAAGGAGCGCGGGGTGAGGGCCATCGCCATACATTCCGGGATGAGCCCGCGCGAGGTGGACCTTGCCCTGAACAACGCCGCATACGGGGATTACAAGTTCCTGTACCTCTCCCCGGAGCGCCTCAAAACCCGCGTGTTCCAGGCCTATCTGAGCGTCCTGAACATCTCCATGATAGTGGTCGATGAGGCCCACTGTATCAGCCAGTGGGGCTACGACTTCCGCCCTTCGTACCTGGACATCGGCCTTATAAGAAAACGGGTCGATGCCCCCGTGATGGCCCTCACCGCCACGGCGACGCCGCTCGTGTGCGACGACATAATGGAGCGTCTGGAATTCCGGGAGAAGAACGTCATCAAGGGCGGGTTCGAGCGCCCCAACCTCAGCTACATTGTGCGGGAGGCGCAGGACAAAGTGGGCCAGATCCTGGCGGTCTGCAACGGGGTCGATGGCAGCGGCATCGTGTATGTTCGAAGCCGTAACCGCGCCGAGGAATTATCGGCCGAACTTAAGCGCGCAGGCGTGAGCGCCTCTTTCTACCACGCCGGAATGGGGTCGATGCTTCGCGCGCTGCGCCAGGAGGAATGGAAATCCGGCAAGTGCCGCGTGATGGTGTGCACCAACGCCTTCGGAATGGGTATCGACAAGGCCGATGTCCGATTCGTGATCCACGCGGACATCCCGGAAAGCCCGGAGGCCTATTTCCAGGAATCGGGGCGCGCCGGCCGCGACGGACTGCATTCCTGGGCCGTGCTCCTGTGGAACAGCACCGACATCCGCAGACTGAGGCAGATCCAGGAGGCGTCGTTCCCTACGCTGGAGTATCTGGAAGACATATATCATAAGGTTCACATCTATGCCGATATCCCGTACGAGCACGGCATAGGCAGGGAAATCCGCATCGACATCCCGGAGTTCTGCCACCGTTTCAAACTGCAGCAGGCGCCGGTGTATTACGCCATCAAGTACCTGGAGCGCGAAGGCCACTGGGCCTTTGCGGAAGACACGGACCTGGACACCCGCGTGATGATAAGCGTGGCCCGCGAAGCCCTGTACGACGTGGACCTCCCGGACAAACGGATGCCATTCCTGCTGGAGACCCTGATGCGCAGCTACACGGGTTTGTTCTCCTACGCAGTGCCCATTGACGAAGGCTTCGTTGCGGCCAAATGCGGCGTAACCGTTCCGGAGCTGCGCCAACTGCTGTACGGGTTAAGCGTGAATCACGTAATCCGTTACATCCCCACCGTACATTCCAACGTAATATACATCCTGCACGACCGCCTCTATCCCGGCAACGTCCAGCTCAGCCCCCAGCGCTACGAACTCCTCAAGAGCACCTTCGGCAGCCGCGTGGACACGATGATAGAATACGTGCAGGAAACTGACGAATGCCGCACCCGCTTCCTCCTCCGCTACTTCGGCGAGGAGAAACCCGACGACTGCGGCCGCTGCGACCTGTGCCGCGAGAAACGCTCCCCGGACCGCCTCCAGGCTCGCCTGCGCGAAATAATTGACGGGCTCGTTTCAGGGAATTGTGACGGTGATCTCTCCGGGAATTGTCCAGGCACATCAGGCGCGGCCACAGCCCACTCCTACACTCTGCAAGACGTACGCGCAGCCCTGGGCCCCGCCGCCCCCAAAGACTGGCTCGCCGTCCTTCGCGTAATGATAGACGACGGCGACGTCCCTCCTCCCTCCGAATTCTAAACATCACTGTTCCCGAAGGTCCATCGTCCGGCACCTTTAGGCGCAAAAAGGCCGCTTTTTGTTCCCGAAGGTACATTGCCAGGCACCTTCAGGCACACCGGCGGCGGTTTAGCCTTCGATGATGAGGCCGTCGTGGGCGGGTTGGACGATGGAGCCGATGCCGCGCTGGAGGCACATTTCCCGCAACTGCTCGCAGAAGCGGGCGTGGCAGGGGAATGAATGCGAGAGGTGGGTGAGCCAGGTGTGGCGGGCGTCGATGCGGCCCGCGAGCTCAAGCGCTTCGTCCAGGGAGAAGTGGGAGTGGTGGGGTTTGTAGCCCACTGTGTTAAGGGTGACGTGCTCCAGGCCCTGCAACTTAACCAGCTCGCTCTCCGGAAGGAAACTCATATCGGTGATGTAGGCAATCCGGCCGAAACGGAAGCCCAGGACGGGCATCTGGTCGTGATAGCCTCGGATGGGGATTATGTTGGGCCGCTCGTGCGATGCCTCGCTAACCGCATTGTCCGAGGGCACCAGAGACCCATCCGCCTGCCTGTAGAAATACCCCACGTCGTGCACCCACTCCAGATCACCGGTATTCTCCAGGGAATCCACCCTAAACGGCCGCTCGTCAATAAGATGCACGTGCCACTCGGGCGCACCGGGGTACTTGTGCTCCTCAAAGGCGTAGGAGTACTCGATCTGAAGCGAATGCAGCACGCGTGGCTCGCAGAAAATCTCCACCGCCTTCTTATCTATATAATTAAAGGAACGGACGTCGTCCAGGCCTCCAGTGTGGTCCTTATGGTTGTGCGTGAGCAGAATCGCGTCCAGGTGGCGGACGTCGTGCGCAAGCATCTGGGAGCGGAAGTCCGGGCCGGCATCGACCAGGATCCTTAGCCCGCCGAATTCCACCAGGGCCGATGCGCGGAATCGCTTGTCGCGAGGATCCGAAGACCGGCATACCGGGCACTGACAGGCGATGATGGGGATGCCCTGCGACGTCCCCGTGCCAAGGAATGTGAGCTTCGTCGTCATAGCACAACCTCCTCCAGCGTATTCACCCGGGACGCGTCCCAAGGCCTTTCCACCCTGATATAATTGCCAGTATAGCCTCCCATCATCCCGTCCTTACGGGCCGATTCCCACAGCACCTGCGCCTTCTGCCCCTTGCAACTGCGCACGAACTCGTCGTGCAACTGCGAGCACAGCGCCTCCAGCGCATCGACCCTCTCCTTCTTCACGCTCTCCGGCACCTGGTCCGTCCATTCGGCGGCCCTTGTCCCGGGGCGTCTGGAGTAGGGGAATACGTGGATAAACGCGGGCTTCACCACGTCGCGCAGGAAAGCGACGGTCTCCTGGAACAGCTCCTCCGTCTCCCCGGGCAGGCCAACGATTACGTCGATTCCGAAGAACACGCCGGAGCCCATCCTGGAGCGGATATAGTCTATGCGCGAAGCGAACAGCGCCGTATCGTAACGTCGGCCGACTTTCTTGAGGAGCGTATCGCTTCCGCTCTGCAGGGGTATATGGAAATGCGGCTGGAACTTAGTGCCTGATGCAATCCAGTCCACAATCTCTTCAGTAATCAGGTTTGGCTCGATTGAGGAAATCCTGTAACGGTCAATGCCGGGCACCTCGTTCAGCGCCTTTAGCAAATCCAGGAACGACTCGCTCGTCCCGCGCCCATAATCACCCGTATTCACACCTGTAAGCACCACCTCGCGCACCCCGCTCGCCGCAATCTCACGTGCATTCCGCACCACCTCACAAATAGGCAGACTACGGCTCCTTCCCCTAGCAAACGGCACTGTGCAATAAGCGCAAAAATTATCGCACCCGTCCTGCACCTTCAAAAAGCTCCGGGTTCTCTCTCCAGTGCTATAAGCACTAAATACTGATGTCTCAATTGCATTCTCATTCAGTATTTTGTGTTTTTCATCGGCGCCGTAGACGCGCCAGACGCCGGGCATTTGTTCCAGTTCGGGGCGGCGGAGCTGGGCGTAGCAGCCGGTGACGAGGATGCGGGCGTCGGGGGAGAGGGAGTGGGCGCGGCGGATGAGGTTGCGGGATTTCTTCTCCGCAACGGCGGTTACCGCGCAGGTGTTCACAAGGTATACGTCGGCGGGCTGCGTCCACGGCACCACTTCCCAGCCTGTGGCTTCGAAGCCGCGGCGGTAGGTGGAAGTCTCGGCGTAGTTCAGCTTGCAGCCGAGTGTTGCGAACGCTATCTTGCTCATGCCAGTATCAGGAATACGCAGGGCCGTTTGCCAAGCTCCGGGAGCCTCCCGCGCCACTGCGCCACAGTGCGGGTTTGTATGAATTCGTCAGGGCAGGTGATGTTCATCGCAACGCAAAGCCTCGTGCGCGGGTCCAGCGTCGAAACTAAATCAGCCATCAGGGAATCGTTGCGGTATGGAGTCTCGATAAGGATCTGCGTCTGGTTCTCCGCCATAGAGCGCTTCTCCAGACGCCGGATGGCACCCTTGCGCTCCTCGCTCTTGGCCGGAATGTAGCCCACGAACGCGAAGCTCTGCCCGTTAAGCCCCGATGCCATCAGCGCCATCATCAGCGACGACGGCCCCGTGAGCGGCACCACCTTGATTCCGTGCCGATGGCATAGCGCCACAAGCGCCGCGCCGGGATCGGCCACCGCCGGCAGCCCCGCCTCCGAAATGAGGCCCACATCGCGCCCGTCATCGAACAGGCCGGCCAGCGCCTCCACCTCCTGGGGTGTCGTGTGCTCGTTCAGCGTATGGAACTCCAGTTCCTGGATATGCCCCTTGAGCCCTGCGGCCGACAAGAACCGCCGTGCCGTGCGCACCTCTTCCACAACGAAACACTTCAGCGAAGGAAGCACGCTAAGCACCCCTGCAGGCAAAACCGCCTCCACGGGCCCGTCGCCCAGCGGCGAGGGAATCAGATATAAAAATCCTTTGTTCATCGTATGGGTATTGCGTGGCCAGTGCTGTCGATGCGGACTGCGTGGCTGGAGGTATCCTGTGATTCTTCAAGCTGGCGCTCGCGGCGCTGTTCCCTGCTGGAGAACACGTTGCGGACAAACTGCCCGAATGTGCGGAATTCCCGCTGGTACGTGATACCTGCACCGTTTCGCTGGCTGTTGTCCAGGTAGCTGGTGTAGGCATCGGCCGAATGCGAGAACAACTTGGCGCGCAGCGAGCCGTCCTTGTTTATCTTGATTTCAACGTCAAGGTCGCCCGTGACGTCGCCGGTGGACGTTGTCCCGGTGCCGCGGCGGCTGCCTATGGTGCCGTTCACGATCACGCGGTTGTTGAACAGCTGCGTGGACAGAGCCACGTCAAGCAGGTCGTTGCCCTTGTCGTTGGGCTGGTAGTTCAGGCCAAGGTCCAAAGGTATCTCCAGCTTCTGCAATATGTTGTTCAACTGTCCGGACATTATACTTGCCATATTGGAATACAGCATTGACGAGCCTCCCGTGGTGATTCCGGACTCTTCCGAAGGCAGGAACGTATTCGCGATGAGCAGGTACAGGAACTGCTTCTGCACCTTGTCGTCGGTGTTCAGCGCGGCCTCCACCATCGCCTGAGTCGTAGGATCCAGATCCGGGATGTCGATGCTGAGGTCGATCTTCGGGTTCCGCAGCTTCTCGGTGATATGGATTCCGCAGTTCACGGTGCGGCGGGTGCTGGTACTGTCGGCCAGCAGGTTCGACAGCGACGTCTTTGTGGTGTACAGGCCGTTGATGTCCAGGTCGGAATTCATTATATCGCCGTTGAAGCGGATGCTGGATCCGTCCTCCAGCGCGAAGTCCCTGCTCACGAGGTTCATCGCCGAGAAGTGGAAATTACCGCTGTTCAGCGTATAGTCGCCGTTGATGAGGAATGCGCCGTCCGAGGAGCGGGATTCAATGTCGATTATGCCGCTGCCAACGCCGGTGAGGGTATTCTCTCCAATGTCGATCCAGGCCTCCACGGCCTGTGTGGCCCTGGCGCGCAGCTTCACCGTGAGCTCGCTCTTGCCCTTCTTTGCCGGGCCGCTTTCCTCCACGATGTCGTTGTCGTCGTAGTCGCCGTCCTCATCGTCCTCCGCCGAGCGGAAGGTGAGCAGGTTGCCCGCCTTGTCCGACGAGGAGCTTCCCAGCGGGATGTGCAGGTTGCCGCTGCCCGTGGTGGTGCCGTCGATATCCAGAAGGATGTTGTCCAGCGGGCCGGTGATATCGACCCTTCCCGTCGCGGCTATATCGCCGTAGAAGGAGCTGTTCTGCGATGCCTTGAGGCCGAGGGCCTTGATGCGGTTGAGCTTGAGGTGGGTGTCCAGACGGATCTCCTTGAATCCGCCGAACAAAATGCCGCCGCTGATGGTTCCGGTGCCGCCTTTATCGTCTTTTACGGCCACGTCGTTGAACATAAGGCCTTCGTCGGTAACGGCCACGGGGCCTTCCACGAGGTAGGGGACTTTGGTGTAGTCCACCGTCATACGGCCGTTCTCCAGATAAGTGTTCTTGCTCTGGAGATGGATATTGTCAAGCGTGCCTGATGCACGGATCTTGCCGGAAAGGTCGCCCGCGAACTCGCTGAAGACGCTTGCCAGCACTGGCGCAAAGAACGACAGGTTGAACTTGCTAAGGTCAAGGTCGGCCAGGAGTTCCTTGGTGGAAGGAACGAAGTTGCCGGCCGCCTCGAAGCTGCACTTGCCCTCCAGGTTGTTGTACAGGTTGACGTCGAAACGCTTGAGAGGGGCGTTCCAGGCACTGGAAAGGTGGATGTCGCCGGCGCTGTTGCCTGCGATCATCGCATCCTCCGCCGTGAGCTTCGCCACGAGGCCGCTGAAGCCGCCTTTCTCTGACAACACCCGGCCGGTGCCCGATGCGCGGCCCTGGAGCTCCAGTTTGCCGTTCATCAGGAAGTGGTTCAGAAGGGACACGTCGAAGCGGTTGAGGCTCACCAGCAGGGTGTCGGCGTGGGTGGTGGAGTAGCCGCCATCGACACTTATTGTCTGGAGCTGGCTCATTGCGTTGAGCTTGTTCACCTTGATTCCGTCGGCTCCATAGGTGATGCGGTCCGATGTTATGCGCCAGTCCTCTCCCTTGAAACTGAGCAGCGAGGGCAGGACCGAAGCGCTCACGACGGCGCCCTCCTGCTCGTCCTTGGTGACGTTGCCGGACATAACTATCTCGCCCCTGGTATTCGAGCCCTGGGCTCCGGCAAAGGTGTAATTCAGGTCGACGTTGTTGTCGCGCGCCTGGAGGCGGCAGTTGTTGGCTCTAAGGTCGATGCCGCCGATTTTCAGCTGCGACGCCTTGATGGAGCCGCTGAGGCCGCCGGTGAGGTTATCGACATCAACCACCAGATTCCTGATGGTGTTGTTGCCGAAGCTGATGCGACCGGAACGGGCCAGGCAGTACAGCTGGCCTTCGCGCGTGGTCTTGAGCTTGATGGAGGAGCCGTCGGCCACGGTGACGCTCGGAGCGATGAACTCCATGATGACCGATGCGTCGCGGACGCTGAAGTTGAGCTCATAGTCGGCCTCGCTGAGGGTGGACGATGCGCGGTCGGCCACTGCCGACAGTTCCTTGCGCACGGTGAGCTCCTGGAAGTCCTCGATGAACTTGAGGATGGACTCGCTGCCCATATAGCTGCCGTTGGCGAAGCCGGAGCTGAAGTTGAAACGGTGTCTCTGCTGGTTTTCGTTGCTGTAGGCCGATATGTTCACGTCGCCCAGATTGTGCCAGCCGCCCTTGTCAAAGATGTTGAACTTGTTCAGCGACACCTCTCCCAGCATCTCCCCGGCCGATGTCCTGGTTATGCTGGCGTGGACTTCTCCCTTGAGGCCGGAATCGTCCCTCTTGTCCAGGTTCAGCGCGTGCAGATCGGCCTTTGCCAGGAAGAGATCGGCCTTGTACACGGTGTTGCCCGTGCGCTCGCTGGACGACAGACCGCCGTTCATAAACAGCTTTAGGTTGGGATCCGAGCTCACCAGGTTGCAGTCCATCGACGTGCCGTCGTAGGTGCCGGTGAGCTTGATGTTGGTGTATTCGTAGTCCAGGACTTTCAGGCTGGACGCCTGCATGTTGAAGTCGGCGGTGAGGGGTTTGCCCAGCGTGGCGTCCACATCGGCCTGGGCCGTGAGGCCGTGGAGGGCTTCCACGTCGGCGATGCGGCCGATATCCAGATTCTGGGTATTCACCCGGCCGGATATGCCGATGGACTTCGCTTTGTTGAGGATGTCGGTGACTGTGACATCGGCAGTGGCCTTTCCGGCCTGGCACAGGGCATCGCCCTTTACGTTCAGGTTGTCCAGAGGGCCGTGGACGCTGCCGTTGAAGCGGATGGTTTCTTTCAGGGCGATCTTGCCGGCGTTGAGACTTACGCCCGGAGCCCAGCTCTGGAGGAACTTCTCCAGACCGGTTGTGGTGAACGTGAGGTTGCGGACGTTATAGTTCAGCACGCTGCGCTTGATGTCAGGCAGGGCCGTCATTCCGCCGTTGATGACGCCGGTGACGTTGCTGTTGAGCTCGCGGAAGTTGATGTCGGTGACCTTGAAATTGTCCACCGTGCCGTCGAACAGGCCCTGGAGCTCGCTCTTGAAGCCGATCTTGTCCATCCCCGGGCCGAAGTGGCTGATGGTCGACATCGCCAGAACCGAAGGCTCGGCGATATCGGCCTGAATCCTTATGCTGTGGATGAAGTCGCTGTAGTCCTTGATTCTGCCCAGGAAGCGTAGGTAATTCAGGTGGAGGTCCGATTCGCCGTCCTGGAGTACCAGATTGTCGATGAGCGCCGCTTCCTTGCCCACTTTCACTTTGGCCGATGCATTGTTGAGCGTGAATCCCGACTTCTCCGTCATGTCCAGATGCTTCACGGTGGCCCTGACATATCCGCCGTCGACGTCCAGGTTGCGGACGCTGATGTTGGCGATGAGGTCAAGGTCGTTGAAGTTGATGTGGCTGCCGTCCTTACGCTTCAGGGTGCCGTCGTTCATCAGCTTCATCGTGTACCGGAAGTTCTCGATGTCCAGCCTGCCGGCGTGGAGGATGTCGCCCCAGTCGTTTTTGTTCTTGCCGCTGCTCTTTATGCCGAACACCCTTTCCACGTTGGTGGTGGACTTTCCGCCGTCCCGGCCGGGTTCGGTGACAAGGTTGAATTCGCCGTCCTTGAGCGTTGCACGTTCCAGATAGAAGGATCCTCCGTTCAGCAGCCCCTTTGCGGAGAACCTGGCCGACAGGAAGCCCACTTTCGCCAGCGTGTCTGCGCCGCTGCCGGGAAGGGGATTGTTGTCCGTCAGCACCACGTTCTTGAGGACGACTGCATCGAACGGCTTTACGGACATTTCTTCGAAGGTGAAGGTGCCGTCGATGTTCTTCGCGAACTTTTCGATGGCCTTTTTGGCCAGCGCGCCCTGCACTTTCGGATGCTGCACGGCCACCACCAGGCCCAGGACAATCAGCAGAATGATGCCCAGGATTATGCCCGTAATGCGCAGCGCTTTTTTCATCCGAATTGCAGTGCCGTTAATACATAGTCTACAAAAGTAACTAAAATTTTGCGTATATTTGCAGTGCAAACAGAATTTTTGAAAAATTTAATAATCGGTTTGCCGATTATTATTTGAATTTATGGCGGAAATAATCCTGGGGATCGAGTCATCGTGTGACGATACGTCGGCAGCCGTGCTGCGCGACGGGGTGCTGCTTTCCAACGTCACGGCATCTCAGCAGGTACATAAGGACTATGGCGGAGTGGTGCCGGAACTGGCTTCCAGGGCACACGAGGTGAACATCGTCCCAGTGGTGTCCCGCGCGCTGGAAGTGGCGGGGGTATCGGCCTCGGATATATCGGCCATTGCCTTCACCCGCGGTCCGGGGCTGCTGGGCTCGCTGCTTGTGGGGACGTCGTTTGCGAAGGCGCTGTCGCTTTCTTTGGACGTGCCGATGGTGATGGTGAACCACCTTCAGGGGCATATCCTGGCCAACTTTATCCGTGAGCCCGGGGTTGAGGTTCGTGAGCCTTCGTTCCCTTATCTGTGCCTGCTGGTTTCCGGCGGCAACTCGCAGATCGTGCGGGTGAACGGGCCGCTGAGCTACGACATCTTGGGCCAGACTATCGACGATGCGGTGGGGGAGGCCTTCGACAAGTGCTCCAAGATGCTGGGGCTGGGATATCCCGGCGGGCCGGTGATCGACAAGTTGGCCGCTCTGGGGGATCCCTCGCGGTTTACCTTTGCAAAGCCTAATGTGCCCGGGCTTGATTACAGTTTCAGCGGAGTTAAGACATCGCTGCTATATTTCGTGGCAGATCAGATGAAGGAGGATCCTGCCTTTTTGGAGAACAACAAGGAGGATTTGTGCGCATCGTTCCAGAAGACGCTCATCGACATACTGATGAACAAGCTTATCAAGGCGGCCCGCCAGACCCGCATCCGCGAGATTGCCATCGGCGGGGGAGTGGCGGCAAACAGCGGCCTCCGCAATCGCATTCTGGCAGAGGGCGCCCGCCGCGGCTGGAAAACCTACCTGCCCCAGCTCCGCTATACCACCGACAACGCCGCCATGATCGCCGTCGCCGGCGCCTTCCAGTACCGCGCCGGTGTCCGCACCCCCCTCGACGTCGCCCCCGTCTCCCGCATGGCGGATTTCTAGCGTTTGGCTGTGGCGGCTATCCCGCTGATATTCAGTGCTTTATATACCGCTCCCCTGGTGCGTTTTCACCAGGGGAGTGATGCGTAAAACGTTGTGGTTCGGCCATTTAGCCGCCACGGGAAATTCCACTATAGCAGTTCTTCCAGGGCGGCCTTGTGATGGCCGGGGATGATGATATGATGATTGCCGATAGGATCGGTGAGGAAATATCGCGCATAGGCCGGGTTGAGTTGCAGAACTACCTGCGTGCGGCAGAGGTTGTCTTCGTACTGATTGTTAAGCAGTTCGCCTTCCGCAATGAAGTGGCGGGAAAGGTCTCCCGACACTTTGAAAACAGTCACGGGGCCTTCCGGAAGTTCGCCGTGAATGCCCACGCCGATGCCGGATTCGAAATGGGTGTCATACTGCCAGTTCTTCACAATATTGAACGGGACAGTGCAGTGGGCAAACAGAACGTGCCCCGTTTCGGTATCTATTTGTGCCGGGTTGGCCTGGAAGCCGGTGGTGCCGGTGAGCGCCTGCGAAATGATCATCGACAGCAGTGCGGGGACATCGCCTTCACAGGCAGCGGGGATACCGTCGGCATTGAAGGATGCAAGGGCCAGGCAGCCGGTATTGCCAACTTCTGAAAGCAGGTCGAAACACCTGAGTGTGAATGCGCCAAGCCCATGCTTCTCAACAAGAACTTTAAGTGCATTATACACCTTCACGGCCCCGGGATAAGCCTTGCGGACACGCTCCGCCATGGGCTCTTCCGCGGGTGCTTCACTGCCGTACGCCTTCCCGATTTCCTGCAGCAGTTCCTCCATCGGCACTTCCGTCAGGCGCAGACCCAGCTTGTCCAGAATTGCGGTAGGGCTGGCCTTGCTGGCGATGAGCCAATCAGAAGGCTGGCCGATGACGCCGATTCGCAAATCCTTCATATACGCCCTTGCCTCAATAGCTTTTGAGATAGCCGATACCCGTGAGCGCAGATACTCCGGGCTGCCGTGGAGGACTTCGCCTTTGAGCCCCTGCTGCCTGAGGTAAGACAGTATCTCCAGCGATGCCGCCAGCGAATTGCTCTTACCCGATGTCAGAAGATAGTAACGCTCCGTTCCGCGTGCGAGCATTTCCGGCAGCAACTGACGGAAAATACCCTCTGCCCCGCCTGTACGTACATAAATCAGGCTCAGCGGATGCGTTCCCCAATCGGCAAAGTCGCTTCCGCGGAATACATAGTCCCCGGCGGGGAAAACGCTTTGAAGGAATGCGTCTGAAATGCGCCCCACGGAAACCTCGTCATGCAGGGCGGAAGTTATAGTGTATACTGCAGTCATAATCAAAAAAAAGGGAAAGCCCCTTACATCGCACCGCTACAACCTCCTACCCTTGCTGCATTCCTGCCCTGGGGGGCTTCAGAGGGAGCTGGTCGTGTAAGACTTTCCCACGGCAAAGATACGCATTCCGCGCGAAAAAACAAAATTACCCACGGATGACGCCGCTGCCAAGCATTTCGGCGCCGGAGTACCACACGGCGAACTGGCCGGCGGTGATGCCGCGCTGGGGTTTGTCGAAGAGGATGTATAGGGCGCCGGGGCGGCGGATGAGAGTGGCGCTCTGGAGGGGTTGGCGGTAGCGGATGCGGACGCGGCAGCGGCGGGTTTCGCCGGGCGCCAAAACCGCATCGGGAGCGATGTCGTGAACCTCGTCGGGATTGATGGCGAGGCAGAAACGGCTCAGGCCTTTGTGTTGGTGACCTTCACCAACGTATACCGTGTTACTTAAAGTATCACTTGCAATTACGAAAACGGGTTCCGTGTGGCCTCCGATGCCCAGTCCTTTGCGCTGGCCGATGGTGTAAAACTGGGCCCCTTCGTGGGTGCCAACGATGGCCCCGTAAGGGTTGGCCTTATACCTGGTTTTCTTGATGTGTTTCTTGCCGCTGCGGTAGGTTTCCGTCTCGAAAGAGAGGTCGTAGTGCAGGGGTTCCGCGAGCAGCTCGAGTTGTTCGTCCGTGAGGGACTCCGGGCTGAAGAACGGGCATTCGCCCAGGGGCTCGCCGTCGCTGGTGAGCACCTTCTCCTCGGGGGCGTAACGCACCGTGCGCTCCAGGGAAATACCCGGCTTTAGCATCCCGGAAAGCAGTTCCTGCTGCTGAAGGAAAAGCGGGTTCTGCGCGTACCAGGCATCGAAAACCTCCACCACCTGGCCCTCGCGGGATTCCAGTTTCTGCTTCAGGAACGTGGGCAGATCGACCTTCCCCACGAAGCAAATTCCCTGAGAATCTTTCTTATCGGCCGATGGCAGATCGGCCTCCTTGGCGATGCGGCGCACTTCCGGTTTCAGCAAATCGCCGATGGGGAACAACGCCTTCTGGAGTTGCTCCTGTGACAGTTGGCACAGGAAGTAGCTCTGGTCCTTGTTCGGATCGGCCCCTTCCAGTATGCGGCAGGTGCCGTCGGGGAGGGTTTCCTTGCGGCAGTAGTGGCCGGTGGCCACATAATCGGCCCCATATTTCATAGCCACCTGCAGGAAGGCGTCGAACTTGATTTCGCGGTTGCAGAGGACGTCGGGGTTGGGGGTGCGGCCGCGCGAGTACTCGTCGAACATATAATCGACCACTTTCTGGCGATACTGTTTGGATAGGTCGACAAAATAAAATGGTATGCCAATCTTGCGGGCGACCATCTCCGCTACGAAGCGGTCTTCCTCCCACTCGCAGTCCCCGTGGAGGGTGGAATCCGCGTCGTGCCAGTTTTGCATGAACATGGCAAAGACGTCGTAGCCTTCCTGCTTGAGGAGATACGCCGCAACGGACGAATCTACCCCTCCGGAAAGGCCTACGCACACCTTGATTTTGCTCTTATCCATGCCGATAGTTCACTTTTCTGCCGCAAAATTAACAATTTTGAAAAAATATTCCTATCTTGTGAGACACTGCAAGATTGATTTTCGCACTATGGCTGATAAACGTCTCACTATCGACTATCAAGAGTACGCTTCGGAACTGGAGCTGGAACCGCAGGATCAGGAACTGGCAAAAGCGGCTCACGACGCCCTCAAGGGTTCATATTCTCCCTATTCAAAATTCCGCGTTGGTGCTGCGCTGCGCCTTGTGGACGGCACCGTGATCAAGGGTGCCAACCAGGAGAATGTAGCATTCCCCGCCGGGCTCTGCGCAGAGCGCACGGCAATGTTCGCCGCCAGCGCGAACTATCCGGGCGTGGCGTTCGATACGCTTGCCATCGTGGCGTCGGATAAGGACGGCGTGGTGGAGTCTCCCGCATCGCCCTGCGGCGGCTGCCGCCAGGTGATGGCGGAGTATCAGACGCGCTTTGGGAGGCCGCTGAAGGTGATCCTCATCGGCAAGTACAAAGTGCGGAAGTTCTCCAAAGTGGACGACCTGCTTCCCTTCATCTTCGACAGCTTGAAGGTGTGAAAGAATTCGATATAGCAAAGAAAATCGGCAAAGAGCTTTCGGAAGGAGAGCTCCGCGAGGCTGCGGCGAAGGCGCTGGGCGTGAAGCCGGAGAAGGTGGGTCACGTGGAGGTTGTGCGAAGGAGCGTGGATGCACGCACTGATATACTGTATAAGTACAGGGTGCAGGCGTACAGGGAAGGGGAGCCGTTCGAGCCGTTCAAGTTGCAGGAGTTTCGCGATGTACATAATGCCAGGCCGGTAATCATCATCGGGGCGGGCCCTGCGGGGCTTTTCGCCGCGGTGAAGTTGCTCCAGCTGGGCCTCAGGCCCGTGATCCTGGAGCGCGGCAAGGACGTCCATCGGCGTAAGGCCGATATGGCCAAGTTGTCGGTGGAAGGCGTCATCGACCCGGATTCAAACTATTGCTACGGGGAGGGCGGTGCCGGCGCATTTTCCGACGGAAAGCTGTTCACGAGGTCCTCGAAGCGGGGCGATATCCGCGAGGTGCTCCACGGCCTGGTTGCCTTCGGGGCTGACCCGGATATTCTGGTCGATGCCCACCCGCACCTGGGCACTGACAAACTGCCGGGGATAGTGGAGAACATACGCCTGTGCGTCGAGGAGCATGGGGGAGAGTACCATTTCGACTCCCGAGTAACCGATATCCAGCAGGTCGATGGCGGCTTCGAAGTGGAGGCCGGCGGCCAGGTCTATCGTGCTGCAAAGGTGATTCTTGCCAGCGGCCATTCCTCGCGCGACATTTACGAACTCTTCGATCGCCGCGGCTGGGCTCTCCAGGCCAAAGGCTTCGCGATGGGCGTACGCGTGGAGCACCCGCAATGGCTCATCAACCAGATACGCTATCACGGCAAGTACCAGCCGTTTATGCCCACTGCGGAGTATTCCTTCGTCCAGCAGGTCGATGGCAGGGGAGTATTCTCCTTCTGTATGTGCCCCGGAGGCATCCTTGTGCCCTCCTCCACGGAGGACGGCACGGTAGTGCTTAACGGCATGTCCAACAGCGCCCGCAACTCCAAATGGGCCAACTCCGGTGTGGTTGTGCAGATAGAACCGGAAGACATCCCTGGCGACGGTCCGTTCCACCTGATGGACTTCCAGCAGGCAGTGGAACGAAAGATGTACCAGTGGGTTTCCGAGAATGGCGGCAGGCACCCCCTGCAGGCACCCGCCCAGCGTATGAAAGACTTCTGCCGCGGGATAGTGTCCAAGGATCTGCCCAAGACCTCCTACCATCCTGGCGCGCTTTCTTCGCCCCTGCACGAATTGTTACCGCCGCACGTTGCGTTAAGGCTTCGCCGTGCCTTCCCGCAAGTAGACCGCCAGATGCACGGCTACTACACCAACGACGCGTTACTCCTAGGCGTTGAATCCCGTACCTCATCCCCGGTGCGCCTGCCCCGCGACCCGGAAACCCTCGAGCACGTGGACGTCCCAGGCCTCTACCCCTGCGGCGAAGGCGCCGGTTACGCCGGCGGCATCGTCTCCTCCGCCCTCGACGGCATCAACTGCGCCCTCCAGTGCGCCCGCGCGCTTCGCTAACAGCATCCCGCCCCTTTTCTGATCCCCCTGCCCCTTTGGTGCAGCGTGCCCTGTGCTACCGCCACTCTGGTGCAGCGTGCCCGATCCCACCGGTCCACTCAAGTGGCAGGGTGTGCTCAAAAACGAGCATTTTTGTGCTCACCGGTGCCTGCCGATGGACCCGTGTGCACACCCATCCCCGTTTTCGTCCATGATTATGGTCGATTTCCGGGATGAAATGGTGGATTCCCCGTTTTCGTCCATGATTATGGTCGATTTCCGGGATGAGTCAGTGATTTTCGAAGGGCAATCTGCAATTCATGGTATTCTATTGCGACGGGAGTTCTCCCGTCTGGGGTTGGCTCACGCACGGGCTATTGCACGGGCCTACGCACTGGCCACCGCAAGGTGGTCATCACACTGGCATACGCACTATTTTGCCTACCGGTCCAGGTGCCGGCACCTGTGGGCTCGAAAATAGGCCTTTTTGAGCACACCCTGCCACTTGAGTGGACCGGTGGGCTCGTTTAGAATCCTTTCCGTGTGCCTGAAGGTGCCGTGAGATGTACCTTCGGGAGCATTTGGGGGTGTTTTTGTGCCTGAAGGTGCCGCGGGATGTACCTTCGGGAACAACTAGGCCCCGGGAGCCTTTGGAGCCTCTGGAGCTACTGCTCCGGCAGTGCTGGTAGAGAGGCACATTGCAAGGCTATGGAGGCCAAAGGCCGACCCAGGGGGTTCGGGGGGTCAGTCCCCCCGGTATAATCGAAGATGTGGGTCAAAAAAATGGGGCGCCGAAGCGTCCCTTTTTTCGTGAGCCACTCATCAGGCTCGAACTGACGACCTGCGCGTTACGAATGCGCTGCTCTACCGACTGAGCTAAAGTGGCTTTTTGCCGATTACTTTGAATCGGGACTGCAAAGATATGTTTTTTTTCGTAACTTTGCAAACGGACGGGGCCACTGTGGGCCCTTGCCGGGAAAAATGAGATCTGACATTATTGTTATCGGCGGAGGAGCCGCCGGCCTTATGGCAGCGATAGGTGCTGCGCGGGAACTGCAGAACAGCGAAAACGGCGGTACCGTAACCGTGTTGGAAAAGATGCCCAAGGCCGGGCGCAAGATAATGATCACCGGCAAGGGAAGGTGCAATTTCACCAACGTGAAGCCCTGGGAAGATTTCGCAAGCCACATCCGTACGGATTCCAGTTTCGTCAGCGCCGCCTGGCACAATCTCACCCCGGAAAAGGTTATCGCAATACTCAAGGAAAACGGTATGCGCTCGGTCGTGGAGCGCGGGGACAGGGCGTTCCCGGAGTCCCATATGGCGGGCGACGTGGTGGACACGCTCCTTCGCGCCTGCACGCTCGCGGGTGTTAAAGTTGTAACGGGCTGCGAGGTGAAAACAATAGACGCAACGCCGCGTGGCTACAGTCTGGACTGTGTGCTGACCACCGTCAAGGAGCGCCGCATCAAGGACCCTGACAAGCCCTGGGCCCAGCCGAAAATCAAGACGGAAACCACCATCGAGCCGGAAACCTACAATTGCAGCAAGCTCATCATCGCAACCGGCGGCCTGTCGTATCCCGGCACCGGCTCCACGGGCGACGGCTATTTATGGGCCGATGAACTGGGTATCCCGGTGAAGGACTGCTTCCCCAGCCTCACCGCACTGGTTCCGGAAGGCTACAAGAGCGACAAGAATCCCCTCACAAGCGACATCAAAGCCGCATTCCAGGGCCGCACGGTATATGGAAAGAAGAAGGAGCGCGCCCCCAAGCCGCTGCCTTCCTATTATCCCAAGTTCGAAAAGCACATCGAGCGCATAACTCCGCTCTCCGAGCTGGGCGCGCTGCTTAACGGCAACAACCTGGACAACGTGCAGCTGAGCCTGTTCATTGGTGGAGCCTGCGTGCAGCAGGAGTTCGGCGACATCGAGTTCACCGACGGCGGACTGGAAGGCCCCATCGGCTTCCAGGTGAGCCGAAGGGCCGTGAAGGCCCTAATCGACGGGCAGAAAGTGAGCGTGAGCATCGACCTGAAGCCTGCCGTAGACGAGGATAAACTCAACGAGGACGTCCACCAGAGATGGAACGATATCATCCACGACCCCCGCTCAAAAGGGCAGAGTTTCCAGCGCCTGTTCCGAATCCTGGCCGGCAAGTTGCTGCCCGGAACCATCACTCAGGCGTTCCTGCGCACGAATTCGAAGGTGAGCGTGGACACGCTGGCATCGGCCCTCAAGAACTGGAAGTTGAATATCGCGGGCTTCGTGGGCTTCGAACGCAGCGTGGTTACCGCGGGCGGCATCGACACATCGGCCCTTATCGGCAAGACCTTTGAATCCCGCGAGCACCCCGGCCTGTACTTCTGCGGCGAGGTGCTGGACATGGACTGCGACACCGGCGGCTACAACCTGCAGATGGCGTTCTGCACGGGGTATCTGGCCGGCCAGTCGGCGGCTAAGGCTATTTCCCAGAAATAAATTGTACGCACACAGGTGCGCCAACCTCAATCCGTGAGCATCGGCGAAGGGAGCCGGTGCGGGTATTGCGTCGGTATACGTCGATGCGGTTGCTGTCGCGGCAGGCGCAGAGGAGGTATCGGCCGTCGGGGGAGATGGCGAAATTGCGGGGATGAACGCCGGTTCGCTTGAATCCATTGCGCTTTACCAGCCCGCTGGACGGGTCGATGGCAAATACGTTGATCCCATCCCTGCGCAGCCTGTGGCTTGTGTACAGGAACCGGCCGTCGGGGGATATATGGATGTCGGCGCTGCCGTGGCCCTTGCCCTTATAAGCGCGCAGTGTCTGGATGGGCGTGAGTTCGCCATCGGCATAGGAAAACACCACCAGCATATCGCCCAGTTCGCAGAGCAGGTAGGCGAAGCGGCCATCGGCACTGAAGACCATGTGGCGCGGGCCGTACTGGAAGGAATCGGCATTCTCCCAGGCTATGGTCGATGGCCCGAAAGGCTCGTCGCCGGTTTCGAAGCGCAGGATCTGATCCCGGCCCAAATCGGTGATAAACAGGTACTTGCCGTCGGGGGAGAGCACGGCGCAGTGCATATGGGACGACTCCCGGCCGATGAACTGCACCGGGTCCGCGATGGTTCCATCGTCACTGACGGAATAGGCCGATGCCGACCCGCCGGTGTAGTTGGAACTGATCACCCGGCCGCCCGCGAGAAGGATGTTGCAGGGGTCCCGCCCGTCGACCAGATAATCCGGCATCACGATGGAATTCAGCGGGTCGATGTTGTCTCCGTCGATGACGAAAGAACTCATTCCCTGACGCCCGTCATTGAACTCGTTCACTGCATATGCGCGGCTTCCGTCCGGAGAGGCAATCACGAACGACGGATTGCCTGACGGGGCCACGTCCAGAAGCCTGGCCGCTCCGGTTTCCGTGTTGAAGGCATAGAGGTAAACGCCCTCCGCCTCAGTCCCTTCAGTGTATGTGCCGATGAGCATTTTGAGTTCCTGCGCCCGTGCGGGGATGAGCAGCGCCAGCGTCAGTACCGGTATGAGTATCTTCTTCATAAGTAGTTGAGTTACCTGCAAATATAGCAAAAAAAATGACGCCCGACCTTGATTGTTCAGGGTTGGGCGTCATAAAACGCTTTAAGATGCTGAGGATTACTCCGCAGCTGGAGCCATTGTGGTGTACACGTTGGTGACGTCCTCGTCGTCCTCCAGGAGGCCGGTGAGTTTGTCAAGGGTGGCGCGCTGCTCGGGGGTGACTTCCTTCAGGTCCACGTTGGGGATCTGCTCGAAGCCGCCGGAGATGAGCTCGTAGCCGTTTTCTTCGATGTACTTCTGGATCTGGCCGTAGGCGGTGTAATCGGCATAGATGGAGATTTCCACGCTTACGTTCTCATCCTCGTCCTCCACTTCCTGCTTGAAGACTTCCTCTGCGCCGTAGTCGATGAGTTCGAGTTCAAGCTCATCAATGTCGATGGGCTTTGCAGGATCCTCCTTGATACGGAAGACGCACTTGTGGTCGAACATGAATGCCACGGAACCGCTGGTCTGCAGCGAGCCGCCGCACTTGGTGAAGTAGCTGCGCACGTTGGCCACGGTACGGGTGTTATTGTCCGTTGCGGCCTCCACGAGATAGGCGATGCCGAAGGGGCCGAAGCCTTCGTAGACGATCTCCTTGAAGTCGCCCGACTTTGCCTCGGTGGCCTTCTTGATGGCACGCTCGATGTTCTCCTTGGGCATCTGCTCGCTCTTTGCCTCTGCGATGAGGGCGCGGAGACGGGGATTGCCGGTTACCTCGGCGCCGCCCTGCTTGACTGCGATGGTGATTTCCTTTCCAAGTTTGGTGAAGGTCTTGGCCATGTGGCCCCAACGCTTCATCTTGCGTTCCTTGCGGAATTCAAATGCTCTTCCCATAGTTTACTCGGCTGTTTCGATGCGGGTGATGTACTTGTCGATGTCCATTCCCTCGGGGGAATTGTAATACTTCTCCTTGATTTCCTTGTAGAAGGAGAGTGCCCTGGCGGTTTCGCCAAGCTGCTCGGCGGCGATGCCGGCCTTGAGCAGGTAGTTGGCGGCGTACATGTTGTCGCCCACCTTGGCGGCCTTCACAAAGTAACCGAGAGCGGTCTGGTAGTCTTCCAGGCCGACATATGCGTCACCGGTGCAGGCGAGGGCACGTCCCTTGAGGATGGTGTCCTTGCCATTGTACTTCTTGAGGTAGCTGATAGCGTCCTCGAAATTACCAAGCTGGAGCTCGGCGAGACCTGCATACAGGTACACTGCGCTGCCTGCCTTGGAGCCGTAGTCTGCGATCACGTCGCGGAGGCCAAGGTAGTTGCCGTCACCTTCCAGAGCGGTCTGGTAGTCGCCGTCGGCAAACCACTGCTCTGCGTGATAGAGTTCCCTCTGGGCCTCTACGCGCTTGGGCTGGAGATAGAAACGGGTGTATGCAAGGACTGCGATTGCAATCACGAGCACTGCGATAACGCAGCCATAAATGAGCTTACCGTGCTCTTTGAAAAATTCTTCAGTCTTGGAAACGGCCTCTGCAACGTTCTGCTGGCGCTCCTCAATCTCGACTTTCTTTTTAGCGTTCTGCTTTGCCATAATTATGTTTTGTTTTTTGCTTTTTCAAAATAGAGCGCAAATTTAGCATATTTTTGTTAAATAACAAACACCACTTCAAGACAAAACTTATTTCAGTACTATCTCCTGGACGAAGCTCACGGAGCGGTTGTCGGGGGTGAAGAGGGGGTCGCTGGAGAGGTAGGCGTTGATTTTTTCAACGAGGAGGTCCCGCTGGAAGTAGAGTTGGTTGCGGACGACGGAGGAGCTGAGGGTGATGTAGAGTTTGCCGGAGCGGAAGAAGCGTTTGAGGGTGAAGCGGGCGGCGCCGGAGCAGGCGTCCCAGGCTTCGTAGATCTTATGCGTATTCAGCCCTGCGGCCAGCTTCATCGATTTGATGTAGCGGGACACGACTTCCTCCATCGTGAGGGCTTCCTTGCGGGTGAAGCGTATGTTGTCGAACTCGGGAGCCATAAAACGCTACACTTTGGTGAATACTCCGCCGGAGGCCTCGAAGTAGGCGCAGTCCTCCGTGATGGCGCCCACGATGCCGCCCAGGCGCACTTTGTTGGAGTCCGTTATAAATATCTGCCCGAAGTCATTCCCGGCCACCATACCAATAAGATTACTAATCCGCCCCAGATCCAGTTTATCGAAAACATCGTCCAGCAGAAGGGTGGGGGCGTAGCCGTACGCCTGATTCATAATCTCGTACTGCGCAAACTTAAGAGCTACCAAAAACGACTTCTGCTGGCCCTGGGAACCGCATCGCCTGATAGGTTCGCCATTCATCGTGAACAGGAGGTCGTCCCTCTGCAGGCCGCTTCCGGTGTAGCGGAGCATCAGGTCCCTTTCCCGGCCGGCGGCCAGAATCTCCGCCATGGAGCCTTTCTCAAGGTCCGACCTGTACTCGATTCCAACCTCTTCCCGTCCTCCGGAGATGAGGGAATAATACTTGCCGATGACAGGCGCCAGATCGGCACAGAGCCTCCTGCGCGCCTCGAAAACCGGACGCCCCAGAGCCTCCATCCGAAGGTCGATGACCTCCAGCAAGCCGTCATCGACAGAAGCCTCCTTCAGTATCTTGTTCCGCTGCTGAAGCAGCTTGCCATATCCCTGAATTGCAGCCAGATACTCCTTGTCCATCTGCGACAGGACGGCGTTGGCGAAGCGGCGCCTTTCCTCCCCGGATTCGCTCACCAGGGAGATGTCCCCGGGCGACACCATAACCACCGGCAGGGTGCCGATGTGGGAGGAGGTGCGGGGAATGACCTTATCGTCCCTCACCAGCTTCTTGCCCTCCGCACTGACCTTGATGGAAAAGCGCGAACGGAGCCCGCTTTCCATAGTGTATGTACCGGCAACGGTGAAGGCCGATGTGCCGTAGCGCCAGATGTACTTGTCCTGCACCGGGAAGGCACTCTTTGTCATTGAAAGATAGTAGATTGCATCCAGCAGATTGGTCTTTCCCTCACCGTTGAGCCCTGTGATGCAGTTTACGTTGGGGGAAAAGGCTGTTTCCTGGAACTCGATGTTCCGGAAATCCTGGACCACTATTTTTTCGAGTATCGGCATATTAGCATTGCAAAGATACTCTTTTTTCGGAAAAAAATGATTAAGTTTGTAGACGGTTTCAAAGGAAACCGTACGTGTACTGAAATGAAAATAGTCGCAGACTCTAACATACCCTTCCTGAAGGGAGTCTTCGAACCGTATGCGGAGGTGATATACAAGGACGGCCGCTCCATCGAGCGCAAGGATATAATGCTTGCCGATGCCGTAATCATCCGCACCCGCACCCGCTGTGCCCAGGACACCCTGGAAGGCACGCGTGTGCAGGCTATCGCCAGCGCCACCATAGGCACGGACCACGTGGATATGACGTGGTGCGCCGCAAACGGAATCACCGTCTACAACGCGGAAGGCTGCAATGCCGGCGGCGTGATGAACTACGTGTTCTCCGCCCTGTACGGAATGGCCTCCCGTCATTCGATAAAACTGGAAAATGCCACGCTGGGAGTCGTAGGCGTGGGCCACGTGGGCAAACGCGTGGCGGAAGCTGCTGAAAAGCTTGGCTTCAAAGTGCTCCTGTGCGACCCGCCCCGCGCCCTGCGGGAAGGCCCGGAGGACTTCCTCCCGCTGGAGGAACTCCTGGCGCAGTCCAATGTGGTGAGCCTTCACGTCCCGCTCAACGAAGAAACCCACGATATGGCGGGAGAGAGCTTCTTCGAGGCCATAAAGCCCGGCGCGGTGCTCATCAACACATCCCGCGGGGAGGTGGTGGACGAGAGCGCGCTGCTCAGGGCCCGGCCCAAGCTGGGCTCGCTGGCCATCGACACGTGGTGCAACGAACCCTTCGTGAACCACAACCTGATGGATGTGTGCGACATCGCCACGCCCCACATCGCCGGGTATTCCTATCAGGGCAAGCTCAACGGCACGGCAATGGCCGTGCGTTCGATTGCCCGCCACTTCGGCATCGACCAGTTGAAAAATTACACCCCGGAACCGGAATCGGCCGACCTTACCCCCATCGGCCTGGACGTGAGCGGGAAAACCCAGGGGGAGATTACGGCGCTGCTCCAGTACAATTACCCCATCTTCACGGACGATTTCCTGTTCAGGATGGATCCGGACGGCTTCGAGCGGCTCCGCATCGACTATAACTACCGACGAGAATACTACATAATATAAATACACTATGTTCAGCCAAAACGACATTCAGCAAATCGAGGCGCGCGGTTCAACGCTCCGTGACGTAAAACATCAGATCGAGTGCTTCAAAAGCGGTTTTCCCTGGATGAAGATCGTGGGCCCGGCAACACCGGACCGCGGAATAATGGTCCTCAGCGAGAAGGAAATCAAGGAAGCCGTAGAATATTATGAGAAGGCCGATGTGGCCGGGAAGAGCAAATTCGTTCCCGCCTCGGGCGCCGCTTCCCGTATGTTCAAGGATATGTTCTCCGGCCTCTCCAAACTTGAGGCGGGGGAGGACCTCCCCGAAGGAGCACCCGGCAGCGTGCTGGCGGCCCACATCAAGTGTTTCGCCTTCTACACCCCGGAACTCTTCGGTGAACCGGAAGACAGCGCCGCATACCGCAAGGCTACCCTTTCCAAACTCCTGAAGGAGGAAGGCCTGGCCTACGGCTCCAAGCCCAAGGGCGTGCTCAAGTTCCACCGCTATCCGGACGAGGTGCGTACATCCATTGCAGAGCACCTTGTTGAAGCGCAGGAGTATATGCGTAACGCCGACGGCACCTGCAACCTCACCATAACCATCTCCCCGGAGCACCAGAGCCTGTTCGAGGCGGCCATCGCCGAAGTGAAGCCCGTGTTCGAGAAACGCTACAACGTAAAGTACAACATCCGCTTCACCTTCCAGGACAAGGCCACGGACACCGTGGCTGTGGACCCTTCCAACAAGCCCTTCCGCAAGGACGACGGATCCCTGCTGTTCCGTCCCGCAGGCCACGGCGCCCTCATCCACAACCTTAACAAGGTGGAGGAGGAACTGGTGAGCATCAAGAACATCGACAACGTTGCCCACGAGAAACTGATGCCCGCGACGGCCCTTTACAAGAAAGTGCTCATGGGCAAGGCCCTCATTCTGAGGGACCGCATCTACGGCTATCTGCGTGCACTTGACGCGGAGCCTTCGGTGCAGCTTATGAACGAAATAGAGAACTTCCTGGACAAGGTACTCTGCGTGCAGATTCCTCTTGCCCGCAACGCCAAGGAGCGCCTGGAAATGCTCCGCGCCAAGCTCAACCGTCCCATCCGCGTGTGCGGTATGGTGCGCAACGAGGGTGAGCCCGGCGGCGGCCCCTACATCATCGCAGGAAAGGACGGCTGCACCTCGCTGCAGATCCTGGAATCGGTACAGATCAATCCGGCCGATGAGGGCGCAATGGCGTCGATGAAACGTGCCACCCACTTCAACCCGGTGGACCTGGTATGCTGCCTCAAGGACTACAAGGGCGGCAAGTTCAACCTCCTGGAGCACGTGGATCCGGAAGCCGGATTCATCAGCTCCAAGAGCTTCGAGGGCCGCGAACTCAAGGCCCTTGAGCTTCCCGGCCTGTGGAACGGCGCAATGAGCGACTGGAACACCCTGTTCGTGGAAGTACCCATCGAAACCTTTAACCCGGTGAAGGTGGTCAACGACCTCCTCCGCCCCGCACATCAGCAATGAATACAGCAAGCGCAGGAACCCTGGAATCGGGAGATATCCTGATCCAGATCGCCCCGTCGGAGGCCCCAGGCATAGAGATAGAACTCCAGAGCCCGGTGGCCGCCCAGTTCGGCAGGCAGATAAAGGCCGTGATCGAGGAAACCCTCAGCGGCCTGGATGTGAATAACGTATACGTGAAGGCTGTGGACAAAGGCGCCCTTGACTGCACAATCCGTGCAAGGGTGTCGGCCGCCGCCGTCCGTGCAACAGGAAAAGACGTATGGAAAGACTAAGGCGAACGATGATGTTCGTTCCCGGCAACAACCCGGGAATGATGGCCGATGCCCACATCTACGGGCCGGATTCCATAATGCTGGACCTGGAGGACTCTGTGACGATGGCCGAAAAGGACGCTGCACGTTTCCTTGTGCATAACGCCCTCAAGTCCATAGACTACGGTTCCACCGAAATGGTGGTTCGTATAAACCCTCTTAATACCCCATACGGCCGGAAGGACGTGGAAGCGGTGGTGAAGGCCGGGGTGGATGTGATCCGCATGCCAAAGACCGAGACCGCAGATGAAGTCCGCGAACTTGAGGCCGAGATACTCAAGGTGGAGCAGGAAATAGGCGCGGTTGGCCGCACTCAGATCATGGCGGCCATCGAGAGCGCCCTTGGCGTGGTGAACGCCTATGAGATTGCAACCGCATCCAAGCGGATGATGGGCATCGCCCTCGGCGCGGAGGACTATTCGGCAAACCTCAAGACGCAGCGCACCCCCGGCGGAGCGGAGCTCCTTCTGGCCCGCGAGACCATAGTGGTGGCCGCCCGCGCGGCAGGCATCTGCTGCTTCGACACGGTGTACTCCAATCTGGACGATATGGACACTTTCCGTGCTGAAGTCGAATTAATCAAGAGTCTTGGATTTGACGGAAAATCAATCATTAACCCACGTCAAATTGAAGTAGTGAATGAAGTATTCGCACCCAAGCTCAAGGACATCGAGAAGGCGCGCAAGATCATCGCCGCCATCCGCGAGGCTAAGGAAAAAGGCTCGGGTGTCATAGCCGTCAACGGCAAGATGGTGGACCGTCCCGTGGTGCTCCGCGCAGAGCGCACAATCGCCCTGGCAATCGCATCCGGTATAATCAGTGAGGAGGAAGCGCTATGAGAAATTCCAAAGTAGTTACACTTGAAGAAGCCATCCGCCGCAGCGGACTGCACGACGGCTGCACCATATCCTTCCATCATCACTTCCGCGGAGGCGACAAAGTGGTGAATATGGTAGTGGACAAATTGGCCGAAATGGGCTTCAAGGACCTTCACCTGGCCGCTTCCAGCCTGTCGGACGTTCACGCCCCGCTCATCGACCATATCCGCAGCGGAGTCATCACCCGCATCTCCACGTCGGGCCTTCGCGGGGAACTGGCAACCGCCATCTCCCACGGCCTCCTGAAGGAGCCGGTGATCTTCCGTTCCCACGGCGGCCGCGGCAGCGCAATCGCCTGCGGCGAACTGCCCATCGACGTGGCATTCCTGGGCGCCTCATCGGCCGATGCCCTCGGCAATGCATGCGGCTATTCCCGCAGCGAGAATGCCAAGAGCATCTGCGGCTCCCTGGGCTATGCCATCCCGGACGCCCGCTATGCCAAGCACGTTGTAGTGATTACCGACGACCTTGTGGAATATCCAAATATGCCCATGTCGATAGCTGCATCGGACGTGGAATCCGTGGTGGTTGTGGACTCGGTGGGCGACAGCTCCAAAATCTCCTCCGGAGCCATCCGCGACAGCAAGAATCCCCGCGATATCCTGCTGGCGAAACAGGCTGCAAAAGTGGTGATTAACTCCGGCTACTTCAATGACGGCTTCAGTATCCAGACGGGTACCGGAGGCGCCTCCCTGGCGGTGGTGAAATACATCCGCGAGAGTATGCTGGAGAAGGGCATCAAGGCGTCATTCGCACTGGGCGGAATCACCGCCCATATGGTGAAGCTCCACGAGGAAGGCCTCATCGGCAAGCTCATCGACGTGCAGTCGTTCGACAAGGTTGCCGCGGAGAGCATCAGGGACGATATGTTCCACCAGGAAGTATCGGCCGTGGACTATGCCAGCGGAGTGCACAAGGGCAGCGCCGTACACGCCCTGGACATCGTGATCCTGAGCGCCCTTGAGGTCGATGTCGACTTCAACGTGAACGTGCTCGTGGGCTCGGACGGAGTCATCCGAGGAGCCATCGGCGGCCACCAGGACACGGCTGCCGACAGCGCACTCAGCATTATCGTATGCCCGCTCCTGCGCGGCCGCATCCCCTGCGTCGTGCCCAAGGTGACGACCCTTATCACTCCCGGCAAGAGCGTGGACGTGGTGGTGACGGAATACGGCATTGCCGTGAATCCGGCCCGCACGGACATCCGCGAGCGCCTGGAAGCCGCAGGACTCAACGTCGTGGACATCCACTCGCTGGCCGCCAAGGCGGAAAGCATCATCGGCAAGCCGGACCCGCTTCCGTTCAAGGAGCGCGTGGTTGGAATCGTGATGAACCGCGACGGCGAAGTGTTGGACGAAATCCACGAGATCGAGTAACAAAAAAAATCCCGGGGTTTCATTCAAACCTCGGGATTTTTTTCTGTTTGCCTATGAACTAGAGGAGCTCGTAGTTCAGATACTCGGCAATCTTTGCGCGGTTCTTCTCGTCCTTGCCGGAAACGAATACCTTGAACAGGTAGCCGTCCTGTACATAAGCCGTGATGGTGCCGGTGTAAGGCTCGTCGTAGGCTTTGCCGGAGAAGGAGATGAAGCCCTGGCTGTCAGTGGCCTGTACCTTGTAGCCGAAGAAGTCGTCAAGGGTGTAGTCGTCGTCCTGAAGGACATAGGAGTCGTACATATCCATGACTTTTTCCTCAAGGAATGCACTCTTCACATCGGACTCGGCTGATTCCCATTCTGCCTTGTCTTCTTCATCCATAGGAGTGATGTCGAGGAAGATGGAGTTGCTGAGAACCTTGTCGTCCTGGAAGTAGGCGATGATGCCAAAACCCTGGTCTTCCTCACCGGGATCCACGGTCCAGCTTGCGGGAAGCGTGAACTTCAGGTTCTGGTAGGTGAAGGTCTGGGTCTTCTCTTCGCATGCGGTGAGCATGAGCAGAGCGGCCGAAAGGGCTAAGATAAGTTTTTTCATAGGTTAAGTTTGAAGGTGTGTGTCTTACTTCATGATGACCTTTGCCATCTCGAGGACCTTGTTGCTGTAGCCCCACTCGTTGTCGTACCAGGCGCAAACCTTTACGAAGGTAGGATCCAGCTGGATACCGGCCTTTACGTCGAAGATGGAGGTGCGTGCATCGCCGCGGAAGTCGGTGGCAACCACTGCTTCGTCGGTGTAACCGAGAACGCCCTTGAGCTCGCCTTCGGAGGCAGCCTTCATTGCAGCGCAGATTTCATCGTAGGAAGCGGGTTTCTCGAGTTCGCAGGTGAGGTCCACGAAGGATACGTCGCTGGTGGGAACACGCAGGGACATGCCGGTGAGCTTACCGTTGAGTTCAGGAAGGACTTTGCCCACAGCCTTTGCAGCGCCGGTGGAGGAAGGAATGATGTTCTCCAGGATGCCGCGGCCGCCGCGCCAATCCTTCTTGGAAGGACCGTCAACGGTCTTCTGGGTTGCGGTTGCAGCGTGAACGGTGGTCATGAGGCCGCGCTTTACGCCGAAGCTGTCGTTGAGAACCTTGGTGAGGGGAGCAAGGCAGTTGGTGGTGCAGGATGCGTTGGAGATGATGGTCTGGCCTGCATAGGTCTTGTGGTTCACACCATAGACGAACATAGGAGTTGCATCCTTTGAAGGAGCGCTCATGATGACCTTCTTGGCACCAGCCTTGATATGGGCCTCTGCAAGTTCTGCAGTGAGGAAGAAACCGGTGGATTCCACAACAACGTCTACACCGAGGGCACCCCAGGTGATGTTGACGGGATCTTTCTCTGCGAAGACCTGGATCTTCTTGCCGTCTACGATCATGAAGTTGCCGTCGACCTTGATGTCGTGGTTGAACTGGCCGTGAACTGAGTCGTATTTGAGCATGTATGCAAGATAGTCTGCATCCAGGAGGTCGTTGATACCTACAACCTCAATGTCTTTACCGAAGTTCTCCACAGCTGCGCGGAAAACCATACGACCGATACGGCCAAAGCCGTTAATACCGAGTTTAATCATAGTTTTGTTAGAATTTAAAGTATTGTTTGTTAAACGTTTTTTTACGCTTTATTGCGGCGCAAATTTACGAAAAAAAACTGATAAATCTATACTTTAGTGCCTTATTTTTTGTAACTTCGCGCATTATGAAAATACTTGTAAGCAACGACGACGGATTCACAGCCGCAGGGCTGTTCACGCTGGTGAATATAATGGACAAATTCGGGGATGTTACGGTGGTGGCACCAAAGGTCCACCAGAGCGCAATGTCCATGGCCGTATCCCTTGGATACAGGCAATTGGCCTATAAACCGCTTCCGCAGTTCAGCCCCGGCAGCTGGCATTATCTTGACGCCACACCGGCCTCGTGCGT
>JAILDI010000172.1 GCA_024689525.1 Bacteroidales bacterium | reverse complement strand
TGCTGGACGAGGTGGTGGTCGTGGGTTATGGTGTACAGCGCAGGAGCGACATCACAGGCGCTCTGTCATCCGTGGATGTGGAGAAAGCGCAGGGTGTACCGACCACAAGCGTGGCTGAAATGTTGCGAGGCTCCGCTCCCGGCATTCAGGTCAATGTGGGTAGTGCGGCACCGGGCGGCTCATCAAGCATTCTCATCCGTGGCCGTCACTCTCTTTCCGGTGACAATGCTCCTCTGTATATCCTGGATGGAGTGCCGATGTCCAGCATCGATGATGTGAATGGCAGCGACATCGCCTCAATCGAAGTGCTGAAAGACGCTTCTTCGCAATCGATATACGGTGCCAGGGCGGCGAATGGCGTTGTGCTGATAACCACGAAGCGCGGTTCCGCCGGCAAAACGAAAGTGACTTACGATGGTTATGCGGCTATTCAGACAATAAGCCGTAATTTTGAGTTCTTCAACGGCGAACAGTGGGCGGCATACAGGCACGAGGCGTTCTATAACGCTTATGGCTATTACGACGAGGCCGACTGCTTCCGTGGCTTTATGGCAGACGTCCTGAACAGCGGCGAGTATGTGGATTGGGAATCGGTTATGATACATCCGGCGTTGCAGCACAGGCACGACCTTCTAGTACAGGCCGGTACAGACAGGACCAAAGCCGCCGTGGGAATAGGATACTATAATCAGGACGGTATGGTGCCCGGTTCAAGTTTCGAGAGACTGTCCGGCAGAATCAACATGGACCAGAAACTGTCGGATGCTTTGAGTCTGGGCGCCAATATCACCTATGCACGCAGCTGGAGAGAAACAGCCGACGGCAGCTTCAGTTCCTTTGTCACGATGCCTCCTCTTGCACGGATTTATGACGATCAGGGTAAACTCCTCGAAGATGTTACAGAAGCCGGTGAATCCCATGTCAATCCTTTATGGAATATCGAGAATTCAACAAACAAGACGATCCAGAACCGTCTGATGATCAATCTCTTTGCCGATTGGAAGATTGCCAAGGGCCTGTCATACCGCCTCAATACCAGTCTGAGCAGCCGTGACGTGGAAGCCGGAAGTTATCTGGGCCGCCAGCATACAACGGGAAAGAACACCCAGGGTAAAGCGACTGTAAGTGAAAGCAACGCCTCCGATTACTTACTGGAGAACATTCTCAACTATACTGTCGATTTCTCCGGAGGACATCATCTAGATGCCACGTTGATGCAGGGTTTCAACTTCATCACCTGGAAAAAACTCGGTTTTACGGCAACGGGATTTGCAAACGACGATCTGTACTATAATGCGGTGGGTAACGCCCTGGACTATGGCCAACCGGATTGGGAACTGTCTCAAAGACAGCTTCTGTCGTTTTTGGGACGAGTCCGTTACAATTATAAAGACCGCTATCTGCTCACATTGGCAACCCGTGTTGACGGTTCATCCGTATTCGGAGCAAACAACAAATACGGTGTGTTCCCTTCGGCGGCTTTTGCCTGGAGAATCAATAAGGAGCAGTTTATGAAAGGAGCCGAAAAGTGGCTGAACAATTTAAAACTGAGACTTAGCTGGGGACAGGTAGGTAATCAGGGAATCAGCCCGTACACAACATTGGGCAACACGACTCCTTACTATTACCGTTTCGGAGACGAGGTGGAAGTTGGATATCTCCCATCGACGTCGCTTTACAATCCAAACCTTAAATGGGAAACATCCACCACCACTAATATCGGCCTTGATTTCGGATTCCTGAAAGACCGCATCAACGGTTCGATTGAACTCTATGACACCCAGACCACGGATTTGCTTGTGAGCAAGACTATAAACCAGGTCCTGGGATATACCACTCAGATGATGAATCTGGGCAGGGTGCAGAACAGGGGTATTGAAATCTCTCTCAACACCACACCGATATCCACAAAGGATTTCAACTGGGATCTGGATTTTGCATTCAGCCGAAACATCAACCAAATTAAGAGAATCAGCGGGGAAGTGGATTCCGATGGAAATCCGCTGAATGATGTCAACAATAAATGGTTTATCGGCTCTCCGGTTAATGTCTATTATGACTATAAGTTCGACGGTATCTGGCAGTCAGATGATGATATTGAGAATTCTCACATGCCCACCGCAACTCCCGGCAGTATCAAGATTGCCGATACGAACGGCGATAACAAGATTACAGAAGAGGACAGGGTGATTATGTCACGCGATCCGGACTGGCTGGGCAGCATCTCCACCTCATTGAAGTATAAAGGTTTTGATCTTTCTGCTGCACTCAACATCTCGGCAGGAGGTACATTCTACAACTCGTACCTCACAACCTTTGGTAACGGCGGAGATATGACCGGTAAGAGAAACGGCATACGCCGCAACTACTGGACACTTTATAATCCTTCGAATGAAGCGCCTGCACCGAATATGACTCAGGCACCGGCATATATTGTGGCGCTTGGCTATCAGGACGCATCTTATTTGCGTTTAAGGTCTGTTACCCTGGGTTATACTTTCCCTCAGAAAACCGCGGATGCGCTCAAGATGCGCAGTCTCCGGCTTTATCTATCCTGCAACAATGCATGGTACTACACCAAGGTCCTGGGCTATGGCCCTGAGCAGACTCCCGGTTCGTATCCCGAACCCAGAACTATGTTGTTTGGCGTTAAAGCATCATTCTGAAGATGAAAAGGTTTTTCTATATAATAATAACTGTTTGCATTGCGGCGCTCACGTCTTGCAATGGATACCTTGAGGAGAACAATCTTACAAAGTATTCCATCGATTATATTTACTCCACCCCGGAAGGTCTCAAGCTGGCGGTGAATGCCCTTTATGACAAGGACAGGAGTCTGATGAGCGAATCAACGGAGAATGCCACCTGGACGGCTCTGATAAGAGGTACCGATCTGGTTACGACCAATGGCGGCACAGGAAACTTCTTCGGCATTTACGATCCCAACTATCTAAAGCCTTCCGCAACTCAAGTGAGTTTTTTGTGGAAAACGATGTATTCCCTGATAGGAAGTTGCAATGAGATTATCTATGCGGGTGAAAAGATGGAACAGACAGAGGACGTCAAGAGATCTGTTGCGGAGGCAAAGTGTTTCCGCGCGCAGTCTTATTTCCATCTTTTCAGGGTTTACGACCGCATCTGGCTCAATACCACGCCTACAACCCCGGAGAACCTGAACGACGAAAGAGAGTTCTATCCGGCGGCACAGAGTGAGGTGTTTGATTTGATTTATAGCGATCTCAAATACGCAATAGATGTCCTGGACTGGACGTCCTACCAGCCCGGGCGGTTTAATCAGGCTGCGGCAAGGCACCTTCTTGCAAAGGCCGCTTTATGGATAAAGGACTGGGATACGGCGCTGGAGCAGGTCGATGCTATTGATGCCAGCGGCAAATACTCACTCGTCGCTGTGGACGAAGTGTTCAAAGGTGCCAGCCTAAATCATTCCGAGGCCCTTCTGGTGCAGGAGTGGAGTACGGAAATGGGCGGCAGCCTATCTACAACGACGCCTAAAGGACATTACCTGGCAACGATTTTCATCGCTCTTTACCGCCAGGAAATAGGAGGGACGAACGAGTATGCCTGCAGTTACGACAATTATGGATTTACTTACGGTCGATGCCTTGTCAGCCCGTATCTGCTTTCGCTATATGACCAGAAAGCCGATAAGCGTTACTCTGAATGGTATGTGTTCAAGTATAAGAATACCACCGATGATATTCTGACTGTTGGAGGAATTACTGTAAAGCCGGGCGAGTACCTTCCGTCTCGCAACTCCAAAGGTGAACTGATACGCAACCTGATGACCGGCTGCACCAAGTATGCGGATATCTGGACAAGGGAGCCATATGAAGCCCGCAGCTGTAAGGACATCATCGTCTATCGTCTTGGAGAAACGTATATAATGGGCGCTGAAGCGGCACTGATGCTTGGCGACCAGACAAAAGCGCGATATTATTTCAACAAGACCTGGAAGCGTGCAGGCAATCAGGAATTCACAGGCGCTCTTACTATAAAGAACATAATTGACGAACAGGCCCGAGAACTCGCATTCGAGGGAGACCGCTGGTTCTTCCTCAAACGAAGGGGAATACTGATCGACCAGGTAAAGAACTATGCCGGAAATCCGGAATATGCTCCATCCATCCTCGGCCGCACCAATCTTCCCGCCAATCCGTATATGGTACGCTGGCCTATTCCGGAAAGCGAAATCATCAATATGGGAGCCGAAACCTTCCCGCAGAATCCAGGTTATTGATTATGAGGAATATTAAACACATATTAACGGCCCTGCTGATCATATTGACGGCAGCCTGCAAAAAAGATGATTATGTCATTCCTATCGGGTCCGACGCAGTGCCTACAGAAGCTTCCAGTGTCAGAATTCTCAAAGGAGATACTGGCCAGTGGAAACTGTTTGTTGGTGACACTCCTTATTATGTCAATGGTGCGGCAACCAATCGCTACTATACGGATGTAAGGAAATTCGGAGGCAACACCATCAGGCTTTATTCCCCAAAGGATGAAGACACTCGTGAAATTATGGATAATGCCTACAAAGCCGGTTTGATGGTTTATCTCGGTCTGGGTATGACGGCCGCAAAGTATATGGACTATTCCGACGCAGCCAAAGTAGCTGCTCAAAAAGAGACTATCATGGAATATGTGCGCCAGTATAAAAGCCATCCCGCGCTCTTGTGCTGGTCGATAGGAAATGAGATCGAATCCTCCAACGACAACAATGTAAACTTGTGGCAGGCCGTGGGAGACATCGCCAAATCAATCAAGGAATTGGATGGCAATCACCCTATTACCTGTGCACTGGCAGGTACCGGAGAGGCAAGGGTGAAGAACCTGATCAAGTATGCTCCGGATGTCGATTTTATATCTGTCAATTCTTATTATCCTTCTGTTGGCAGCGTGGGAAAAAACCTTCAGTCCTATGGCGTGGACATGCCATATATGATAACCGAATTCGGCCCCCGCGGCACATGGGCTATGAGTTCCGAGCCGGGCCGGATGCTCCCTTGGACAGATTATTACAGCTCTGACTCTTCCGCCCTGGTGGAAGAAACCAGTACAGAAAAGGAGGCAAGATACCTGCAAATATGGGAG
>JAILDI010000081.1 GCA_024689525.1 Bacteroidales bacterium | reverse complement strand
ATCTGCCACGCCCGTGCCTGGCGGGAGAATGAAGCCGGCCGCCCCAAGTTTATTTATGTAATCCCCGACTTCAACAATCCTTCCGGGGAAACGCTCACACTTGAGCAACGCGAGGAGATCGTTGCCCTTGCACGTGAACTGGACTTGCTGATAGTTGAGGACAGCCCGTACCGCGAAGTGCGCTACAGCGGCGAGCCAGTTCCCAGCATATATTCCCTTGCTCCCGAACGCACACTGTACCTTGGCAGCTTCTCCAAGATATTCGCCCCGGGTTTCCGCCTGGGATGGATTATCGGCCCGGAACCGCTTCTGGAGCAGATTTTCGTGTGCAAACAGGCCCTGGACCTGTGCCCGCCCGTACTGGACCAGTACATGGCCGCAGAGTTTATGGGCAGCGGCGCCCTGGACCGCAACCTGGTGCACACCATCGAAGAGTACCGCCGCCGCAGGGACCTTATGCTGTCGCTTCTTGAGGAGTGTATGCCCGCCGGCTCCAGCTGGACCCACCCGGACGGCGGCCTGTTTATCTTCCTCACCCTCCCGGAGCACATCGACACAATTGCTCTGTACGACCGGGCCCTGGCCGCCGGCGTGGCCTATGTGGCCGGCTCCTTCTTCTATCTGGACGGCAGCCACCGCAACACCATGCGCCTCAACTTCTCCTTCGTCGCCGAAGAGAAAATCGAACCCGGCATCCGCCTCCTCGCAAAGCTCATTTCCGAATCCTAGACGCCCTCATCCACGAAAACGGCCCAAATCGTGGACGAACCGGGCAAAACGCACAACTCATCCATGAAAAAGCCCAAAAACATGGACGAACCCCGGAAAACCAGAGGTTCGTCCATAAATGAGGCCAAAATCATGGATGAAATCTACAATGCAGCGGTTAGGGCGGAGGCAAGGGAGAGGAAGGCGAGGGAGTCCGGGCGGGAGCCCAGGGCGGCGGGCTCGCCGGAGTCGCCGCTTTCGCGGAGCGACTGAACCAGCGGGATGCTGCCCAGGAGGGGTAGGCCCAGTTCATCGGCCATACGGGCGCCACCGTCGCGACCAAAAATGTAATATTTCTCTGAAGGATGCTCCTCCGGCGTGAACCAGGCCATGTTTTCCACAATGCCCAGGATGCGCCTTCCAACGGCGGGATTCTGGAACAGGTCGATGCCTTTGCGCACATCGGCCAGCGCCACGGTCTGGGGCGTGGTAACAATCAAAGCCCCGGTGAGAGGGATGTCGTTCACCAGCGAAATGTGGATGTCGCCAGTTCCCGGGGGAAGGTCGATGAGGAGGAAGTCCAGCGGGCCCCACTTCACCTGCAGAATCATCTGCTTGAGGGCGCTGCAGGCCATAGGCCCGCGCCAGATGAGCGCCTGGTCCGGCCTGGCGAAATAGCCTATTGACATCCATTTCACTCCATACTTCTCCACGGGAATCATCAGGTCCAGCTCGCCTTCGCGCACCATATCCGGAACGGAGCCCTCGGTCCCGGTCATCACCGGCACGGAGGGGCCGTACACGTCGGCATCTGCCAGGCCCACGCGGAACCCCTGCCGGGCCAGGGCCACTGCAAGGTTCACCGCCACGGTGGACTTGCCCACGCCGCCTTTACCGGAAGCGATTCCGATGATGTGACCCACGTTCGCCACCTGGTCCAGGCCCAGTTCGGGGGCCTTTTTCTGCGGCGCGGGGTCGGACACAACCGTCTTTATCTCAACCGAAGTTCCGCCGGGAGCCTCCCGGTAAATTGCGGCCTTCACCGCGCCCACAAGATAGTTCTTCAGCGGGTCCGGCTTCCGGGGAAACGCCAGGGTAACCGTAACGGAAGACCCGTCAAGCACAACTTCACGAATAATGCCCAGCTCGGCCAGAGTCTTATCCTCGCGCCCGGGATGCTGAATACCCTCTATCCAGCCGAATATCTCTTTTTCCGTCATTCCGCAAAGTCAATTTCGTCGATTAGATGCGATGCTCCTCCCAGCTTGTCCACGAGGAACAGAACGTAGCGGATATCGACACAGATGCACCTCTGGAGATCCGGCTCGAACATCACGTCGGAGCTCATCGACTCCCAGTTGCCATCAAAGGCAAGGCCGATGAGATTGCCGTCGGCATCCAGCACGGGCGAGCCCGAGTTGCCGCCGGTGATGTCGTTATTGGTGAGGAAGCAGGTGTGCACCTTACCGTCCGCGGAATCGGCATATAGGCCAAAATCCTTTGCCTCCCACAGGGCGCGGAGCTTGGCCGGGACGATGAATTCAGGATTGGTTGGATCCTCCTTCTGCATCACGCCGTCGAGGGTGGTGAAATAGCTGTACTGCACTGCGTCCTTGGGGTTGTACGGCAGCACGTGGCCATAGGTGAGGCGCATCGTGGAGTTCGCATCCGGGTATGACGGCTGCTTCTTCTGCCATTCCATAAGGCCTGCGGTGTATGCCTTCACGGCCTCGTCCAGACCGTCGACCGCATTGTTGTATTCGGTGAGGCGGCTGCGGTAGACATTGAAGATGCTGGCGTACAGCCTGGTCACGGGATCATTGAAAAATGCGTCCGGATCGGCGGCCAGGGCCTTGTCCGCGGCTTCGTAATCGACAAAGAGGGAATTGTCGAACAGGTAGTTCACATAAGCATCAATGTCGATGAGGGCAAAGTCGTCGAATCCGCCGCCCAGGTCGTTCAGATAGTCCTTTTCCTGAGCGCGTTCGCGGTAGAACTTCAGCAGCGCGACGGCTTCCTTGCGGTCCAGCTCAGGAACATAGTCCCTGTAAACGCCCTTGATTTCATTGAGAGCGGTCTTGACCGATGCGCCGGGGAACCTGCGGTTATAATTGGAAATGGCGGACAGAATTCCCACAAGTTCGATGCGCCAGGGGCCCTCCATAACCAGCCTCATGGCCTTCTGGGCCTCGTCGGAAGCCTCTACGCAGGCGGCAATCCTGTCAAGGGCGTCGCCGTATTTCTCCTTGCGGTTTTTCTTCTTGTTAACCCATTTCATGAAGCTGGCCTCCTTTTCTTCCTCCCTGTCGATGATGCCGAGCTTGCCGAATGCCAGCTCCTCGCCCTGCCACTTCTTCCAGCCATTAGCCGATGAAGCGTACTTGTTGGCGTACTTGAGCTGGACTTCAGGGTCGGCGCACATGGCCTCCCACATAATGCCCTGGCGCACGGTGCGTGCATCCACGGCGATGCGCTGAACCTCGATCATCTGCTTCAGCTGGGCCGCGGTCTGGAACCTCTGGGTACGTCCGGGATAGCCCAGGATCATGGTGTAATCGCCCTTCTGCACACCCTTGAGCGACACCTTCAGGTGGCGTTCGGCAGAAAGGGGAACATTTTCTTCCGAATACGACTCCGGGCTGCCGTCCGGGGCCATATACACGCGGAACATGGAGAAGTCGCCGGTGTGGCGGGGCCACATCCAGTTGTCGGTCTCTCCTCCGAATTTGCCCACGGATGCCGGAGGGGCGCCCACGAAGCGGATATCGGTATATGTCTTATAAACAATCAGATAGTAGACATTGTTGTTGTAGAACGACGTAATCTGGGCGTGGCAGCCGGGATTGGCTTCCTCCGCAGCCTTGCGGAGCTCCCTGCGCACGGGATTGGGATCCTCCAGGCCTTCCAGCTTTGCGGTTACATCCTCCATACTCACAAGGAAAGTGACGGTGAGGCCGTCCACGGGCAGTTCGCCCGCGCGGTTCATTGCCCAGTAGCCGTCCATCAGGTAGTTGTGCTCCGGGGTGGAAAGGCCCTGGATGCTGCTGTAGCCGCAGTGGTGGTTGGTTACGAGGAGGCCGTCCCTGGAGATAATCTCACCGGTGCAGCCGCCGCCGAAATGCACAATTGCATCCTTCAGCGAGCTGTGGTTGATGCTGTATATCTCGTCCGGGGTGAGGCGGCAGCCGGCATCGGCCAGAGCCTTGCCGTTAATCTGCTCCAGCAGGGGCAGAAGCCACATTCCTTCATCGGCCCTGGCGCCAAAACATACCAGGGCGGCAGCGATCATAGCGATTATCTTTTTCATACTTGACTACTTTACAATGTCCATTTCACGAATAAGGTTCTTGGCTCCGCCCAGCTTGTCGATGCAGAAGAGCACATAGCGGATGTCCACGCAGATGCAGCGTTGAAGCTCCGGCTCATACACCACATCAGAGCTCATCGACTCCCAGTTGCCGTCGAAGGCAAGGCCGATGAGGTTGCCGTCGGCGTCCATCACGGGCGAACCGGAGTTGCCGCCGGTGATGTCGTTGTCGGTGAGGAAGCACAGGTGCAGGGAGCCGTCCTTGTCGGCATATTTGCCGAACTTCTTGGGCTTGACGTCGTACCAGGGCTTGAGTTCATCCGGGACGATGAATTCCGGATCGTCCGGATTCTCCTTCTCCTTCACGCCGCGGAGGGTGGTGAAGTAGTCGTACAGGAGACCGTCCTTGGGGCTGTAGGGCTTCACGTGGCCATAGGTGAGGCGCATGGTGAAGTTTGCATCCGGATAGGCCGGCTGGTCTTTCTGCCACTCCAGCAGACCGGCGGTGTATGCCGCGCGATAGGGCTCGATGGCATCGTCCATCGACTTGGACTTCATATACAGGCTCAGGGTGTTGCTGTAGACGTTGAATCCGAGCTGCATGGCAGGATCCTGCATCGCTGCCTGGACGTCTTCCTGGGTGTGGACCTTGCTCCAGGTCTCCTTCACCTTGTCGAAGGACACGAAGCAGGAAGTGTTGAACAGGTCGGTCACATACTTCTTCACGTCCAGATTCAGGAAGGATTCGCCTTCCGGCATAACGCCGTCCATATTGATGAGGGACGTGTCCATCCTCTCCTGAAGGAAGGTCAGCAAAGCAAGGGCTTCCTCGCAGTCCAGCGGGGCGTAATAGTTTTCATATTCCTTTTCGATTTCCGCAAGCGCCATCTGGACACCTTCGTCGATGGTGGCCTGTCCGCTTTGCACGGGCCCCATTACCTCGTTGATGAACTGGAACGCCAGCATCACGATCTCAACCTGGAAGGCACTCTCGTACATCAGATTGAAGGCCTTTTCAACGGGAGCGCTCTCCTTATTGGCCTCCGCAATCTTCTCCAGGGCCTCTCCGTATTTTGCTACCCTGGCGGGATCCTGGTTCACCCAGGCCATGAACTCCTGCTCCTTGGCTTCCTGACGGGCGATGATGTTGAGGTCCTTGAAGGCCTTCTCCTCGCCCTGCCATTTCTTGCGGTAGTTGGTGGACATGGAGTATTTATCGGCATACTGAAGCTGGATGACAGGGTCCGAGCACATTGCATCCCACATAAGCTTCTCACGGGTGAGACGTGCGTCGATGGCCAGGCTCTGAACGTTGAGCATCTCCTTCAGCTGGGCCGATGTCTGGAAGCGCTGGGTGCTTCCGGGATATCCCATAACCATTGCGAAATCGCCTTCCTGAACGCCCTTGAGGGAGATCTTCAGGTGGCTGGCGGGACGGAAGGGGACATTCTCCGGAGCATAGTCGGCGGGTTCTCCCTTCTTGTCGGCATAGACGCGGAACATGGAGAAGTCGCCGGTGTGGCGGGGCCATTCCCAGTTGTCGGTGTCGCCGCCGAACTTGCCGATTGCGGACGGGGGAGCGCCAACGAAACGCACGTCGGTGTAGTTCTTATAAACTATAAGGTAGAACACGTTACTGTCGTAGAACGATTCAACCACCACTTCGCAGCCGGGGTTGTCTTTCTTGGCGTCACCTTCAATCAGGGCTTTTGTGAGCGGGCGCGTCTCCGGGTCCGCCATCCGGTCGGTGACATCGGCCATCGACACAAGGAACTTCACGGTGAGCCCCGGGACGGGGATCTCCTGATTGCGCTTGAGGGCCCAATAGCCGTCCATCAGGTAATTGTGCTCCGGAGTGCTGAGCTCCTGGATGCGGCTGTATCCGCAGTGATGATTGGTGAGCAGCAGGCCGTCCCTGGACACGATTTCACCGGTGCAGCCTCCGTCGAACTGCACGATGGCGTCCTTCAGGGAGCTGTGATTCACGCTGTAGATGTCTTCCGCCGTAAGACGGCAGCCTTCGCGCTGCATAATGTCGATGTTCATGCTCTCCAGAAGCGGGAGCAGCCACATTCCTTCGTCGGCCATCGCGCTCACGCATACGGTGATTGCGGCCGCAAGGGCAAGGATTCTCTTCATATCTAAATAAACATTTTTACAAATGTAATCATTTTCACGGGAAAAATATCAGCCCGGGATGCAAAAAGCGGGAGGCGTGACATTTTGCGCGTGGCGGATAATGCGCTGATTTTCAGCGATATGGGAGGTGCTCCCCTGGTGCGTTTTCACCAGGGGAACGCTGCGTAATGCGCTGATAGACAGCCGGTTGGCCGCCACGCGATTAGGCGTCGGGGAGGCGCAATTACGCGTCGGGGGAGCCGGAATCGCGGAGACGGGCGCGGAGAAGGGAGATTACGTCGTTTTTGGTGTCGATGGAGTCGCGGAGATCGGCAATCTGCAGGCGCAGGCTGTCGATCTCTTTATTGAGCTTGTCGATGCGCCCTTCGTATGAGTCGATGAGTTCCTGGCGCTTGCGGCCGTAATCGGCCTGGGCCTGCTGGAGGGTGTGCACGTCCTCGGAAATACGATACCCCAGGACGAGTTCGGACGGAGACACGTCGTTAATCTCGGCGAATTTCTCCACGTTCTCGTTGAGGAGACGGGTCTTCCCTTTTTCCATGCTTATGTAGGAAGCCCTCGAGATTCCGAGCTTCTCTGCCATCTCCTTCTGTGAGATGTTCTTTTCCTGGCGGATTCTGCTGATGTTGTCCCTGAGTTCTTTTTCCATGTCTTTATTTTGTTTACAACCGGGACAAAAGTATGTAAAGCACAATCCGAAACGGGTATAAGAAATCTTTACATTGTAAAGAAAAATCGTACATTATTAAAAAACATATGCAAAAAGACATAAAAAACATAAATTTCTGCACCCCGATGTAAATCGGGTCTTGACATTTCGGCGGGCTGTGTATAGCTTTGCCGAAAATATTTGTGTTATGAAAACCGTAGAAAAATCGTACAAAGCCCTATGGAATCTCATCGACAGAAAAGAGATCCACCTCCACACCTTAGATTTTACCTCCGTATGCGAGCGCCTTCACGCGGATGAAGCGCAGCTCAACGCCCTCCTCCAGACAGAGCTCGGCTACACCGGCCCCGAACTCCTCCTGGCCCTCCGTCAGCGCCATTTTCAACACTGACGCGCGGGAGTGTCGTTTGACCCCCAAAAAACTAGGGGTGAAACGTCAAAAATGGCCCAAAATGCTGTTTGACACCCGAAAAACCAGGGGTCAAACGGCACCTGGTGTCACAGGGACCGGAAAAATGCGTATCTTTGGGTCGATGAAGCCCGATCTCAAGCCATATCTCTCACGCAAACGCCTGGAAGCCGGCTGCGACGAAGCCGGACGGGGGCCTCTTGCCGGCCCTGTTTTCGCCGCTGCAGTGATCCTGCCGCCGGATTTCTTCCACCCGCTTCTGAACGACTCCAAACAGATGAGCGAAAAGGCCCGGGAAGAGCTGCGGCCCGTAATCGAACGGGAGGCTGTGGCCTGGGCCGTGGAGGAGGTAAGCGCGGAGGAAATCGACAAGTTGAATATCCTCTGGGCCAGCGTCACCGGTATGCAGAGGGCTGTCTTGAGGCTGGATCCGGCGCCGGAGTTTCTTCTGGTCGACGGGAACAAATTCCGCCCTTTCGACAGATATGGTTTCAACGATTATCAGACGGTGGTGCACGGGGATGCAACGTACGCGTCCATCGCGGCTGCATCCGTGCTGGCAAAGACATACAGGGACGATTTTATGCGAAAAATAGCCGCGGAATACCCCCGGTATGGCTGGGACAGGAATATGGGATATCCCACCCCGGAACACATCGAGGCAATCCGCAGGTACGGTTACACGCCCTGGCATCGCAAGAGCTTCCACGTTAAAGAGCTGGAACCTTCGCTGTTTTAGCCACGTAAATTTTGCTTTTGCACGAAAAATCCTTATCTTTGCACCCCTTATAGGAAGACGATAAAAATTTAACCATAAAAATGAAAACTTACAGCACCAAAAACATCCGCAATGTTGTCCTTATCGGCGCATCACGCTGCGGTAAGACCACCCTCTCCGAGGCTATGCTCTTCGAAGGCAAGGTAATCGACCGCCGCGGCTCCGTGGAAGACAAGAACACCGTCTCCGACAACACCGAGTTCGAACAGACCAACCAGAAGTCCATCAACGCCACTCCGCTTTACGCAGAGTTCGAAGGCAACAAGATCAACTTCATCGACGCTCCCGGTTCCGACGATTTCTCCGGCGGCGCACTTTCCGCTTTCAAGGTGGTTGAGGCAGCCGTTATGGTGATGAACGGTACCGCCGGCATCGAGGTGGGTACAACCCTGTTCGCCCGCTATGCCGACCAGTACAACGTCCCTATGATCATCGCCGTGAACCAGATGGATCACGACAAGGCGAACTGGGATGGCGTGAAGGCCGCCCTCAAGGAGGAATTCGGCAGCAAGGCAATCCTCTGCCAGTTCCCCGTGAACCCCGGCCCCGGCCTGGAAGGCTTCGTGGATGTTGTGAACATGAAGTTCTACAACCGCAAGAACGAGGAGCAGGACATCCCTGCCGCCTATGCCGATGAGGCAGAAGAACTCCGCGCCGAACTTATGGAGAAGGCAGCCGAGGGTTCCGACGAACTCATGGAGAAGTTCTTCGACACCATGGAACTTTCCGACGATGAAATCAAGGAAGGCCTCCGCCTGGCGATGCTCAAGGGAGACGCAATCCCAGTGTTCTGCGTTTCCGCCAAGGAGAACATCGGCGTACGCAGGCTTATGGACGCCCTCGTGCACATCGTCCCTTCACCCGAAGGACGTAAGGAAAAGACCGTGGACGGCGGCGAACTCGTCTGCAACCCTGCAGGTCCCACCGCCCTGTTCATCTTCAAGACCAGCGTTGAGCAGCACCTCGGCGACGTGTCCTACTTCAAGGTAATGAGCGGCACACTCAACGAGGGTGCAGACCTCGTGAACCCTGAAACGGGCAACGCGGAGCGTCTCAGCGCAATCTACGCGGTTGCTGGTGCAAAGAAGGAGAAAGTCGCCTCCATCAGCGCAGGTGACATCGGTTGCGTCATGAAACTCAAGGCCGGCAAGACGGACGTTACCCTTGCACAGGCCGGTGTGGAGGCAATCGTACACATGGTATTCCCGGACTTCAAGTACCGCACAGCCATCAAGGCCGTGGACAAGAACGACGAGGCCAAGGTTGGCGACGCCCTCAACAAGATCGCGGCACAGGATCCCACCATCAACGTGGAATACTCCAAGGAACTCCGCCAGACCATCCTTTCCGGTATGGGCGAGCAGCACATCAACTATGTGAAGTGGAGAGTGACCAACGAGTTCAAGCAGAATGTTGAGCTCTACGCTCCCAAGGTTCCTTATCGCGAGACCATCACCAAGATTGCAACCGCACAGTACCGTCACAAGAAGCAGTCCGGCGGCGCCGGCCAGTTCGGTGAGGTACATCTGCTGGTCTGCCCTTACGTGGAAGGCCAGGAAGCACCCCACAACTTCAAGATCGACGGAAAGGATGTCGTGTTCAACTTCAAGAGCCAGGACATCACCGACCTCGAGTGGGGCGGCAAGCTTGAATTCTACAACTGCGTCGTGGGTGGCTCCATCGACCTTTCCTTCATGCCCGCTATCCTCAAGGGTATCAAGAGCAAAATGGAGGAAGGCCCTCTTACCGGTTCCTATGCACGTGACATCCGCGTGTATGTCTATGACGGTAAGATGCACCCGGTGGACTCCAAGGAAATCGCGTTCATCATCGCCGGCCGTAACGCCTTCAAGGAGGCATTCCGCCAGGCAGGTCCGAAGATCCTTGAACCCATCTACAACGTGGACATCTTCACTCCCAACGAGTATGTAGGTCCTTGTATGAGCGACCTCAACACCCGTCGCGGTATGATCATGAACCAGGATATGGAGAAAGGTTTCACCGTTCTTCACGCCCGCGTTCCTCTCGCAGAACTCTATCGTTACTCCACCATCCTGAGCTCGCTCACCGGTGGCAGCGCAACATTCCAGATGAAGTTCGCGGAGTACGTCCAGGTTCCCGCCGAAGTGCAGACCAAGCTTCTGGCAGAGTACGCCGCCCAGGAGCAGGAGGAAGACTAAAATGTACAGAACCAACACTTGCGGAGAACTTCGCATTGGCAATGTAGGGCAGCAGGTCACGCTGGCCGGCTGGGTGCAGAAGGCACGCAAGCTTGGCGGCATGACGTTCATCGACCTTAGAGACAGGTATGGAATCACCCAGCTGGTGGTTGAGGCCGATGCTCCCGCCGCACTGGTCGACGCCGCAACTTCCCTGGGCCGCGAATTCGTGATCCAGGCCCGCGGCGAGGTTATCGAACGCCAGGCAAAGAACCCCAAGATGCCCACGGGCGACATCGAGATAAAGCTCAGCGACATCACCGTGCTCAACAAGAGCGCCGTGCCCCCGTTCACCATCGAGGACGAATCCGACGGCGGTGAGGACCTTCGTATGAAGTACCGCTACCTGGATCTCAGGCGCAATCCCCTGAAGAACGCCCTTATGCTGCGCCACAAGGTTGCCCACGAAGTGCGCAACTATCTGGACGCCAAGGGCTTCATGGAGATCGAGACCCCTTACCTCATCAAGTCCACTCCGGAAGGAGCCCGCGACTTCGTGGTGCCCTCGCGCATGAATCCCGGCGAGTTCTACGCCCTGCCGCAGAGCCCTCAGACCTTCAAGCAGCTGCTGATGGTAGCCGGCTATGACCGCTACTTCCAGATCGTGCGCTGCTTCCGCGACGAGGACCTCCGCGCGGACCGCCAGCCGGAATTCACCCAGATCGACTGCGAAATGTCCTTCGTGGAGCAGGAAGACGTGCTGAACACCTTCGAGGGTATGATGCGCACCCTGTTCAAGACTGTCCTGAATGTCGATATCCCCAACCCGCTGCCCCGCATGACCTGGTACGACGCCATGGACGGCTACGGCTCGGACAAACCCGATGTGCGTTTCGGGATGAAGATCCACGAAATCACGGACGTTGCCAAGGGCAAGGGCTTCGGCGTGCTTGACGGCGCAGCATACATCGGCGCAATCTGCGTTCCCGGCGCGGCGGAATACACCCGCAAGCAGGTGGACGAGCTCACCGAATGGGTAAAGCGCCCCCAGGTGGGTGCCAAGGGCCTTATTTACATTCGCGTCCAGGCCGATGGCTTTAAGTCATCCATCGACAAATTCTACGGTGCCGACGATCTGGCACGCATTGCAGCCGCTGCTGAAGCTCAGCCCGGCGACCTTATCCTGGTTATGAGCGGGGACAACAAGCGCAAGGTGCAGACCATGCTTGGCGTCCTTCGCCTGGAGATGGGCAACCGCCTTGGCCTCCGCAACCCCAAGGAGTTCGCTCCACTGTGGATCGTGGACTTCCCCTTGCTGGAATGGAGCGACGAGGATGGCCGTTTCTACGCAATGCACCACCCCTTCACCGCCCCCAAGCCTGAGCACGAGAAGTGGTTCTACAGCGACGCCAAGGAGGATCTGGAGCGCGTGTGCGCCAATGCCTATGACTTCGTGCTCAACGGCACCGAACTGGGCGGCGGCTCCATCCGTATCCACAATGCCGATATGCAGAAGCGTATGTTCGAGGTGCTGGGCATTGGCCCGGAGGAGGCTGAATACAAGTTCGGCTTCATCATCAACGCGTTCCGCTTCGGCGCCCCGCCTCACGGCGGCCTTGCCTTCGGCTTCGACCGCGTGTGCGCCCTCATGGGCGGACAGGACACCATCCGCGACTACATCGCCTTCCCGAAGAACAACCAGGGACGCGACGTGATGATCGACAGCCCGTCGGCCATCGACCAGAGCCAGCTGGATGAGCTCCAGATTGCCTTGGCTCCTGTTCCCGAGGCGTGAAATGCAATGGGCTGAAAATTAGCGATTTATGAAAAATTAGGTGGGAAAATCTCCCACCTAATTTTTCATAATTAACAGACACACAGAGAGTTACATTTCACGCCCTATGTGAGCAAGTTTGTAAGGTCGATGAAGTCTTCGACGGAGAGGACTTCAGGACGCAACGTGAACACCGGTTGCGCGAGGAAGTCGGCGAGCCGGGCGTCGTTCCAGCCCTCGCGGGCGGCTTTGGCGGCGGCGAGGGGCTTCAGGGGGTTGCGCATCATCTTGCGGCGCTGGCCGAAGGCGGTTTTCACCACGGTCTTGAAGAGTTTTTCGTCGCAGCCCAAAGCGACACGCGAGTTCCGCCTTAACCGTATCACCGCGCTCTCCACCTTGGGCGGGGGCGCGAAGCAGCCGGAGCCCACGGAGAACAAGTATTCGATGTCGTACCAGGCCTGCAGGAGCACGGAAAGGATGCCGTAAGTCTTGCTGCCGGGCTTTTCCGCCAGGCGTTCCGCCACTTCCTTCTGGATCATGCACACCACCTGGGGAACGCTGTCCTTGTGGTCCAGTATCTTGAAGAAAATCTGTGACGATATATTATAAGGAAAGTTGCCGATGATGCGGAACTTCTCCGGGAAGATTCTCTCCAGCGGAAGCGTGAGGAAATCGGCCTGGAGCAATCGGCCCTGCATGCCGGGGAAGTGCGAGAGCAGATAATCGACAGATTCCCCGTCGATTTCCACCAGCTTCAGGTCGATGTCGTCCCGCTCCAGCAGATACTGGGTGAGGACACCCATCCCGGGGCCCACTTCCAGGACCGGAGCGACGCCATCGGCCTCGAGCGCATCGACAATGGCTTTGGCCACTCTCTGGTCCGTCAAAAAATGCTGCCCCAGGGCTTTCTTTGCTCTAACTTCCATAACGTTGCGAAGATACAAAATAATTGACTAAATTTGTAGTCTATGAACAAGAAGTTACTTAAAAGCATCGGCATAGCCGCGGGAATCGTGGCGTTTTTCATTATCCTCAGCTACGCTTTCGTCCCCCAGGTCCTGGGCGGCAAGATTGTCAACCAGAGCGACATCTCCGGGTACATCGGGATGGCGCAGGAGACCAGCCAGTGGAACAAGCAGCATCCGGAGGACCCGGCGTACTGGAGCGATTCGATGTTCGGCGGAATGCCTACCACGGCCATATCGGCCCCTAAAAAAGGAGACCTGACGCAGCCAATTTACGATTTGCTGCTGTTGGGCAAGCGGCCGGCCACGTATCTGTTCGTGGCGCTTCTGGGCGCGTTCCTGATGTTCCTGGCCTTTGGCGTGAGCTGGCCTTTAGCGGTTGGCGGCGCTATAGCCGTGGCATTCTGCTCATATAATTTCCAGATCATTCAGGTGGGCCACAATACCAAGATGCAGGCGATAGCATTTATGCCTTGGGTGCTGGCCGCGCTGGCCTGGGCGTACCGCAGCGCTTTCAAGGGCAAAAAGGCTCTGGCGCTGCTTGCATCGGCCCTTTTCGGCCTGGCGGTGAGCCTTGAGGTGAAGGCCAACCATCAGCAGATAACCTATTATCTGGCCGGGATGATACTCATTTACGCGCTGGTGCTGTTTGTCGATGCGCTTGTGAAACACAAGGACCGCATGAAAGCCTTCTGGCTCACATCGGCCCTCCTGCTGGTGCTGGGCCTCGCGGGTGCGGCCACCAATGCCAACAAGCTGCTGCCCCTGGCCAAGTACACCCCCAACACGATGCGCGGCGGAAGCGAACTGGCGGAGAATTCCGGCGGCCTGGACCTGGCGTACGCCACATCCTGGAGCTACGGCTGGCAGGAGCTGCCAAACCTGATGATAGCCAACTGGAACGGTGGCTCGTCGTCCCAGGCGGTGAACCCCAACAAGTCGGAAACCATCAAGCTCCTGCGCAGGAACGGTCAGAATACACGCGAAATCGCCAAGGCCCTGCCAATGTACTGGGGCCCCCAGCCCTTTACGGCCGGGCCGATGTACATAGGAGCCATAAGCATATTCCTGTTCATTCTGGGCTTATGCGTGTACAAGCGCAAGGAAAAATGGTGGCTGCTGGCGGCAACCCTTGTGGCCGTGTTTATGGCGCTGGGCAATCATTTCATGATATTCACGAAGCTGTGCTTCAACGTGTTGCCTCTGTATAACAAGTTCCGCTCTGTGTCGATGGCCCTGGTGGTCCTGCAGGTTTCAGTGCCCCTGCTGGGTATCCTCACGCTCGACCGGATAGTCAAGGGCGACATCGACAAGAAGCAATTGCAGAGAGGCCTGATGATAGCCGGCGGCATCACCGCCATATTCTGCGCTCTGGGCTGGCTGTTCCCGGGCATCGCGGGGAATTTCAGCAGCGCATCGGACTCCGGTATGCAAAGCGCCCTCGTGGAGGCCCTGAAGGCCGATAGGCGTATGCTTCTCAAGGCCGATGCCTTCACTTCGTTCATCCTCATCCTGGCCACCGGCGGATTGCTCCAGTGGGCGTCAATGCCGTCCAAAGGGACGAATCGCAAGCTCATCGCCGCCATCGGCATATGCTTCCTCATCGCCGTGAATCTGTTTGTCGTGGGCAGGCGCTACCTCAACGCCGACCATTTCACCACGCCCCGCGACTTCAACAAAGTCTTCGCGGAGAGGCCCGTGGACAAGATTATCTGTGCCGATGAGGACCCGTCGTACAGGGTGCTGGACCTCAGCGTGAACGTATTCAACTCGTCGGTGCCGTCGTATCGGCACAAGAGCATCGGCGGATATTCGCCCGCCAAGCTCCAGCGCTATCAGGACCTCATCGACAGGTACCTCAGCAAGGAAATCAACGGCCTGTACGGCGTTCTGAACAGCGCTGAATCCGTGGAGGACGTGGAGGCTTTCATGAACTCCGGAACGCCGGTTCTGAACGCCCTGAATACGCGATATGTGATTCTGACAGGCGATTTCCCGCCGGTGGTGAACCCCGCGGCCCTCGGCAGTGCCTGGTTTGTGAACGGGATTACTCCCGCGGACACTCCTGCCGATGAAATCAAGCTTCTTGGCAGCGTGGATCTAAGCCGCTCCGCCGTGATCGGGGCCGATTTCTCGGAAGGCATAAGGCGCGACATGGCCACTATTCCCGACGGCATCGGCGAGGACGACCACATCGAGATGGTCTCCTATACCCCTAATGAGCTGCACTACCGCTATCACGCCCAGGTGAACCGCCTTGCCGTATTCAGCGAGATATATTATCCCAACGGCTGGAAAGCCACGGTTGACGGCATTGAAATCGGCGTTATGCGTGCCGACTGGACGCTCCGCGCGGCCCTGCTGCCCGCCGGCTCCCACGAGCTGGTGATGCGATTTTCCCCGCAGAGCTATCGCACCGGCGCCAACATTTCCCTGGCCTGCTCGATCCTGCTGCTGCTCCTTGTGCTGGGTTCGGCTGTCGCTGCGTTCAAGTTCAAGGCATAGTCGCTGATTTTTTGTACATTTGTAAGCTAAAGTTTATCGAATATGAAAGTTGCAGTTGTGGGAGCCACCGGGCTCGTGGGCTCCAAGATGTTGGAAGTGCTTCAGGAGAGGAATTTCCCTGTGGACGAGCTGCTTCCCGTAGCTTCTTCGCGCTCGTGGGGCAAGAAGGTGCAGTTCCGGGGCCGCGAGTGGGAGGTGATGAGTGCCGATGAGGCCATAGCACAGAAGCCCGCGCTGGCGATTTTCAGCGCCGGCGGGGCTGTGTCCAAGGAGCTGGCGCCGCGTTTTGCCGCCGTCGGCTGCTATGTGGTGGACAACTCCTCGTGCTGGCGTATGGACCCGGAAGTGCCCCTCGTCGTCCCGGAAATCAATGCCGATGTGCTTGAGAAGGGCCGATACATCATCGCCAATCCCAACTGCTCCACGATTCAGATGGTGCTGCCGCTGGCGCCGTTGCACAAGGCTTTCGGCATAAAGCGCATCGTCGTATCGACATATCAGAGCGTCACCGGCGCGGGGCAGAAGGGCGTGAACCATCTGCTCGGCGAGCGGGAAGGTGGTCCCCAGGGCTCGCACTTCCCTCACCGCATCGACCTTAATGTGATTCCCCATATCGACTCGTTCCTGGATGACGGTTTCACGAAGGAAGAGGCGAAAATGCTCAACGAAACCCGCAAGATCCTGCGCGATCCGTCCATCGGCGTTTGCGCCACTACGGTGCGCGTGCCCGTGATGGGCGGCCATTCGGAGAGCGTGAACATTGAATTTCATAAGCCCTTCACGCTGGAGGAGGTCCGTCGGCTTATGGCCGATATGCCCGGCGTGGTGGTTAAGGACGATCCTTCCCGTTGCGAGTATCCGATGCCGCTGGACGCCTGGGGCAAGGACGAGGTGTTCGTGGGCCGCATCCGCAGGGACACCACCGTGGAGAACGGGCTGGTGCTGTGGTGCGTATCGGACAATATCCGCAAGGGAGCGGCTACAAATGCAGTGCAGATAGCCCAGGTGCTTCTGCGTAACGGCTGGCTTGGAAAATGATCGACCTGGAATTATTCAAGGAGATACTCTCCATCGACTCATCTTCGGGGCAGGAGGCTCCGATGTCGGATTTTCTGTATGACAGGCTGGAGGCGCCTTTGAAGGAGCGGCTTCCGGAAGGCAATCTGTTCTTTAAATGGGGCACGCCGCGCGTTGTGTTCTGCACGCATATGGACACGGTGCCGCCGTATATTCCGCCCGTTTTTGAGGCCGATCGCGTTATCGGCCGCGGCTCCTGCGACGCAAAAGGGCAGCTAATATGTTTGTACACGGCTTGCAAGGAGTTGGAGTCGGCTGGCTGTTCTGATTTTGGGCTGCTAGTTTTAACGGGCGAGGAAACAGGATCCTGGGGTGCCAAGGCGTTTTCCAAGTTGGGATTCACGGCTCCATATCTTATTATAGGTGAGCCCACTGAAAACAAGATGGTGAGCGCCAGCAAGGGTACAAAGTCCTACGACCTCACGTTCCACGGCAAGGCCTTCCATTCCGGATATCCGGAGTACGGCCTTAGCGCAGTGGACCTGTTCCTGGACTTTATGAAGTCACTCCGCGTGATGACGTTTGGCAACGACCCCGTTCTGGGCAAAACCACCTGGAATGTGGGTATGCTGCGCAGCGACAATCCGCAGAACATCCTGTCTCCGGAACTCACCTGCCGCCTGTATTTCCGCACAACATTCGCTTCGGATGCGGCGGTTGAGGCCTTTATGAAGCAGGCTGCATCGGCCAATGTCGATGTGGTGGCCCGCGGCGGAGACACCCCGGCACGGTATTTCACGCTTGACGGTTTCGAATCCGCCCCCGCGGCGTTCGGCACCGATGCCCCGCACCTGAGCGGCTTCGCCCACAAGGCCATCTTTGGCCCCGGCACCGTAAAAGTTGCACACCGCCCGGACGAATACATCCTTTTGCAGGATATGGAAACCGCCGTTGAGCAGTATGTACGTATGTTTAAAGAAATCTCCAGATGATTAAAGTTGTCATTTCAGGATACGGCCGGATGGGCCATATGATTGAGGCGGAGCTCAAGCGCCGCGGCATCGAAATCGCCGCAGTGAGCGAGGATATCTGTTCAGTACCGGCCGATGTGGCCCGCGATAGCGTGTGCATCGACTTCACCTGGCCGCAGGCGTTCCGCGCCAACTACGAGTTCATCGCGCGTAGCTTCAAGGCCGCCGTGGTGGGCACCACGGGCTGGAACGACATCGCCCCGCAGGTGCTGAAAGCCTTCGAGGATGCGGGCACCACGCTTATCTACGCGTCCAACTTCTCGCTGGGCGTGAATGCGCTGTTTGCCGCCGTCACCCGCGTGTCCGGCCTTCTCAAAGGTGCGGGCTACGTACCCTCCATCGAGGAAATCCACCACATCCACAAACTGGACGCCCCCTCCGGCACTGCCATCACCCTTGGCGAACTGGTTGAGGAAGGCCTTGGCGTGAAACCGGAAATCACATCCGTCCGCGAAGGCGAAGTCCCCGGCATCCACACGGTAACGCTCCAGAGCGAGGTAGACAAACTCACCTTCAGTCACGAAGCCTTCTCCCGCGAATGCCTCTCCCGTGGCGCCGTCGTCGCCGCCCTCATGACCGAAGGCCTCACCGGCGTCCACAAGTTCAGCGACCTCCTGTAACCTTGCACGCGTAAAATACAACTCGCTGTATATCAGCGACTTGTTGATTTTAAATGCGGCATTTCGCCGCATTTACTTTTCGCATCTCGTTGTATATCAACCACATCCACTTTGCGCTAATGTCGATGGTTTTCGCCTGGCGGGTAAGTGGCTGTGGTACAGCGGGTTAAGGGGGTTGCCGGTGCAAGAAAATTTGCACCGGGAAATAATGAACTCGTTGAGTATTAGTGAGTTGGCCGCCAGGGGTTTGGCAAGTGTGGGACCAGGTGCGCTTTAGGGTGTCGGGAGACGTCCCCTTAAGTACATTTTGGGGCGTTTTTGTACTTTAGGGTGCTGGGAAATGTCCCCTTAAGTGCAGGTGGGGTGTTGCCGAAGGTGCCGGGCGATGGACCTTCGGGAGCAAAAAGGGGGTAAAATGCGCCTAAAGGTGCAGGTGGATGGACCTTCGGGAACGGGGCTGTGTGTGTGGGATTCGTAAAAAATTCGTATCTTGTGGAACTAAAACGAAACTGATATGGAAAAGCTTATACTCAAGGGATGCGGAACTGCGATGTTTACGCCTTTCAAGGGCGGGAAGGTGGATTATGAGGCGATGGCGGCGCTGACGAGGCGTCAGGTGGAGGCAGGGATGGATTTCCTGGTGCCGCTGGGGACGACGGGGGAAACGCCCTGCCTAAGTGCGGAGGAGAAGGTAAATGTGTTCAAAACCGTAAAGGAAAACGCGGGCGGCATTCCCGTGATTGTGGGTGTGGGCACGAATTCGCCGGAGGGGACGATGGCCAACATCGATCTTCTTCACGAGGCCGATGCTTTCCTTGTGGTGGCCCCGTACTACAATAAGCCGCCGCAGAGAGGCCTGTATGAGTATTTTAAGCTAATTGCATCACATACGCCAAAGCCGGTAATCCTGTATAACGTGCCCGGCCGCACCGGGTGCAACATCGAGGCGTCGACAACCCTCAGGCTCGCGAAGGATGTTCCCAACATCATCGCGGTGAAGGAGGCGTCGGGGAATATCGCGCAGGCATCGGCCATACTGGAGGGCAAGCCGGAGGGGTTCGAGCTGCTCAGCGGCAATGACGACGACACCCTCACGCTAATGAAAAAGGGCGCGGCGGGCGTGATCAGCGTGGCATCGAACGTTTGCCCGAAGGAGATGGTGGAATTCACCCATGCGGCGCTCGACAAGAAATGGGTCGATGCTGAAGCCTGGGACGCCAAGCTGCACAACCTGTTCAAGAACCTCTTCGTGGAGGCCAACCCCATCCCCGGAAAGGCCGCGATGGCACAACTGGGGCTTATGGAGAACAGCCTGCGCCTGCCGCTGGTGAAGGCCCTACCGGAAACAGAAGAGTTGATGAAGAAAACACTGCAAGAGCTATGATACGAATTACCCGCGAAAAAGTTCTGTCGGTTCTGGACGCCCTGGAGAAGGGCGAGGTCCGCGTGGCCTACAAGGAGAAAGGCGAGTGGAAAGTGAACCGCGAAATCAAGGAAATCATTCTTGAGGGATTCCGTCTTGGCGTTGTCCAGGACATGTCCCAGGGACAGTTCCCGTACTTCGATAAGGATATCTTCCCGGTTCGCAAGTTCACCAAGGAGGACGGCGTCCGTATCGTCCCCGGCGGAAGCGCGGTGAGGCGCGGCGCCTATATGGCTCCGGGGTCGATAATAATGCCCCCGGCCTACGTGAACGTGGGTGCCTGGGTGGGCGAAGGGACGATGGTCGACAGCCACGTCACCATCGGCTCATGCGCCCAGGTGGGAAGCCATATCCACATTTCGGCATCGACCCAGATCGGAGGCGTGCTGGAGCCCGCCGGAGCCCTGCCCACGATTATCGAGGACAATGCCTTCATCGGCGGAAACTGCGGAATCTATGAGGGTACGATCGTGCAGGAAGGGGCAGTGATTGCCTCGGGCGTGATTATTACGTCTTCCACGGCAATCTTCGATGCCACCACGGGCGAATTCATCCGCCGCAATGCCGACGGGCGCATCGTCGTTCCCAAGGGCGCCGTTGTGGTGAGCGGCTCCAAGCCCATCGTCCGCGACGGCAAACCGCTCGAAAGCGGCGTACATCTGTACTGTCCTGTGATTGTGAAATATCGCGACGACAAAACCTCCGGTTCCGTCCGCCTCGAAGACATGCTGCGATAGATTGATGAAAAATCATCGTTCCGCGGACTAAAACTTTTCTAGCCAAAAAAACGTCGTCGAAAAGTTTTGTCCGACTCCACTATAGATTTTTCATCAATTACTTCAAGAACACGAAAAACACCGCAAGGACCATACACACGAAGGCCACCAGGTGATTCCACTGAAGTGGCTGGCCCTTGAATACGAACATCACGATCAATGTGAAGACGGTGAGGGAGATAACCTCCTGAATCACCTTCAGTTGCATCAAGTTGAACGGGCCCCCGTTGCCGGAGAAGCCTATGCGGTTGGCGGGCACCGTGAGGCAGTACTCGAAGAATGCTATTCCCCACGAGAACAGAATCACCAGGATGAGCGGCCATCCGGTGGAGATCTTCATCTCGCTGAGCTTCAGATGTCCGTACCACGCGAACGTCATGAACACGTTGGAACAAATGAGCATAAGTACAGTCCAAAAGCCTTGCATATCAAGTATCTCTTAAAAACGGGGCGCAAAGTTACAAAAAACCTTGCAATTATGCGCGGGAAACACTACTTTTGTCGAAATGACAACAAGTAACACTATGAAACTCTACAAACTTATCCTTGCACTCGGTGCAGCCATGATGTGCCTTGCAGCCTGCAACAAAGACAACGCAAGCAATAACAAAGTCACCGTGAACGGGCAAACCTACACGAACGTAAAAGCTAAATATGATATAAAGGGCAACCATTTCTTCTGGCTCCAGCTGGTCCTTACGGAGGACGGCAAGACAATCGCCAGCGGTATGCTTGACACCCCGATATCATTAGGCGAAGACCTCAAGGGCAGGACAGTTACCATCAACGACGACTTCGGTTACGGAGACAGGCTTTGCCTCGATGTAATGTATCCGGGCGACAGAGTATATTCCGCAGTTCCCGCCAACGGCAAGCAGACTTTCAAGAAAAAGGACAACACTCACTACGAGATTATTCTTGACGCCAAAGACGAAAACGGCAAGGACCTGAAAGTGAATCTGGTGGCGGAATACGAAAACATGCAAGACTAGCCATCGGCAAATACGTCTACGGGCAGCGTTCCTCTTGGAATGCTGCCTTTTTTAGTGTAAATTTGTGCCTTCAAAATCTACGGGAACATGAACAGACAGATCGCACCTGGAATAATCTATATCGGGGCGGACGCCCTGGAGCAGGACCTCTTCGAGGGCCAGTACATCCTGCCGGAGGGGATGGCGTACAATTCCTACCTCATCGACAGTGAAAAAATCGCCATAATGGATACGGCCGATGCCGATGTGGCCGACGCCTGGCGCGCGAACCTGAAGGAAGCCCTTCACGGCCGCACGCCGGATTATCTGGTGGCCCATCATATGGAGCCGGATCACGCGGCGCTCATAGCTGAAACGCTGAAGGAATACCCTTCCTGCACGCTTGTGACAAGCGCTCCGGCCCTGAAGATGCTTGGCCAGTTCTTCCCCGGCATCGACCCGAAAGTACAAATAATAAAGGAGGGCGATACTCTGGAGCTCGGCCCCGGCAAGACGCTGAAGTTCTTCGCCGCGCCGCTGGTGCACTGGCCGGAGGTGATGGTTTCCTTCCTGGAGGAGGATGGAATTCTGTTCAGTGCCGATGCCTTCGGCAAGTTCGGCGCGCTGAGCAAATGTGGCTTCTGGGGCGATGAGGACGATGACTGGGCCTGCGAAGCCCGCCGCTA
>JAILDI010000162.1 GCA_024689525.1 Bacteroidales bacterium | reverse complement strand
GCCACGTAGAACTGGAACAGGCAATGGCAGGGAGGGAGCGCCATTTTATCCACTTCGCCGGGATTCCACGCGGTGACGAGCAGCCTGCGGGAATCAGGGTTGCGCTTAATCGTCTCGATCACCTGCGAGAGCTGGTCGATGCTGCGGCCGTCCGGGGCCGGCCAGGAGCGCCACTGGTGGCCGTAGACGGGCCCCAGGTCGCCGTTTTCATCGGCCCATTCGTCCCAGATCGTCACTCCATTCTCGCGAAGATACTTGATATTTGTATCGCCGGAGATGAACCACAGAAGCTCGTGAATTATCGACTTCAGATGCACCTTCTTGGTGGTGAGGAGCGGGAAGCCATCGGCCAGATTGAACCTCATCTGGTATCCGAACACGCTCTGCGTGCCGGTGCCGGTGCGGTCGTCCTTCATCACCCCGTTCTCACGTATATGTCTCAGCAGGTCCAGGTATTGTTTCATAGACTGCAAAAATACAAAATTATTTGCATATATTTGTAAGACATAAACCTACACTGAAATGATTACCAAAGAACTTTGGGGCACATCGCCCAGCGGAAAGGAAATCTTCCTCTATACCCTTAAAAACGCCTCCGGCGCTTATGTAAAGCTCTGTAACGTGGGTGCGGCCATCGTATCCATCGTCGTCCCGGACAAGAACGGGGTTCTGGCCGATGTGGCCATGGGCTTCAACAGTGCCGACGATTACGTGAACGAGGGCCCCTGCTCCGGCAAGATTCCGGGCCGGTATGCAAACCGCATCGCCAAGGGCAGGTTCACCCTGGACGGCGTGGAGTACACCCTGCCGATAAACAACGGCCCCAACCACCTGCACGGCGGCCCTGCGGGCTTCCACAAGCAGGTATGGGACAGCCGCATCGAGGGCGATGCCGTGGAGTTCATGTATTTTGCGGCCGATGGCGAAGCGGGCTATCCCGGCAATCTGAAGGCCGTGGCCCACTACACCTGGGGCGAGGACAACTCCCTGAAGCTGGTGATGACGGCGGAAACCGACAAACCCACGGTCGTGAACCTCACCAATCACGTCTATCTGAACCTCGACGGCGAGGGCTCCGGCAGCGTCCTTAATCATCGACTCGAACTGAATGCCTCGCAGTATCTTCCCACCGATTCCACTCTCATCCCCCTGGGCGAACCGGAGGATGTGGCGGGAACTCCGATGGATTTCGTTGAGGCGAAGCCCATCGGCCAGGATATAAAGGCCGATTTCCCCGCGCTCAAATACGGCAAGGGCTACGACAACTGCTGGCTCATCGACGGCTATATGCCCGGCCAGCTGGCCACGGCCGCAGAACTGTGGGGCCCCGTTTCCGGCAGGCATCTTGAGGTTCTCACCACCCAGCCCGCCGTGCAGGTGTATACCGGCAACTGGCTCAGCGGCGGCCTCGTGGGCAAGTGCGGCCGCCCCTACAACGACTACGACGCCGTTGCCATCGAATGCCAGCACGCCCCGGACTCTCCCAACCAGCCCGCCTTCCCCTCCACCGTCCTCCGCCCCGGCGAAGTCTACGAAGAGGCCATCATCTGGGCGTTTGACTAGGGGGAATGGTTTCCGTTCCGTGGCGGCTAATCGCCTCAGTATCAGCGCATTATTGGTCATCCCCTGGTGAAAACGCACCAGGGGACGGTACAATAACACACTGTTAACCAGGGGGTTAGCCGCCACGCCACCACATATGCAAGATTTGTATCCATTGGGTATTTAGATAATATGAAGCTAGTGCGCGTAATACTTTTGATTCTGGTGCTGATGGCGCCGGGGGTAGCTCGTGCTCAGGTGGCGGAGGGCGATCAGCAGGCGCGCAATGAGCGGCAGGGGCTGCCACTGAAGGCGTTCGGCGTGGGGATGGCGGCGACAGGTGGCGGGATGATGCTGCTTGGCGGCGCGCTCATCGGCCTGGGGTATTACGCCGGAAGGGTTGGTCAGAGCGAGGAGAATATGGCGGCCGCCATATTCCTGGCCACTGGCGCTGCCTGCCTGGCTGCCGGTGTGATCGAGGCTGTGACCAGCGTTCCGCTTATCGTTGCGGGTAACGCTATGAACAAGTGCGACGATTACTGGAACAACATCTACTATCTGGGCCCGCAGCAGAGCGGTTTCGGCTTCATCCTGGAGGGCGGCTTCCTTATGGGGATGCCCGGCCCCTGCGTCCAGGCCCGCATAGTGCCCGGCTATAACGTGAACCAGCACCTGTTCGTCGGCCTTGGAGTGGCGCCGACAATGGATTTCGAAGAGGCCCATGAGGACTACATCCCGTTCACTCTCCCCGTCTATGCCGATGCGCGCTACAGTTTCGGCAACAAACTCTTCGCGCCGTACATAGGCGCAGGCGTTGGTATGGAAACCGTCTTCGACCCCAATATCTACTTCAGCCTGGAAGGCGGCCTCCGCATACGCCTCTCGCAATCCTCCGCGCGCTCCTTCTGGGTCTCCGCCCTGGCCGAAACCTCCGCCGCCTACTTCCGCAGCGGCGTCAAGATGGGCTACTCGTTCTAAATATCCATGCTGAAAATAAAGCTGGCGACAACCGGCTTCGAGGGGAGGAGATTCTCCGGGAGCGAGGGGCCGTAGGGGAAGTCCAGGCCCACGCCGATGGTGCAGTCGAAGGGCAGGATGCCCAGGATGGAGGGCACGTTGGCAGTTATGTCGATACCGCCGCTGCAGAGGAAGTCCGAGCCATAGAAGGCGGCGTCCGCGTGCGGGACCATCAGGAAGTTGCGGATGTATGCCAGGCCGAACAGGTCGATGTCGCCGACGTACACGGGGATCGCATAATCAGCGCCTACACGCACCTGGTAGTCGCTACGCTGAGCCATATATCGGCCCACTGCCGCATCAAAGCCGCGCGGGGCGCAGTTCACACGGGAGTCCGGGAACATTTCCGGACCGCGGAGTAGCAGCTGCGACAGCACGTTGAGCTTGAGCCCCTGCACCTGCGTGAAGCCGGGCATATAGCCGTACACATAGCCATAGACGGACGGCGAGTACACGCTGGCCATACCGGGCCGCATAAAGCCGCCCACCTCCGCTCCGATGCCGAATCGCGGATACGTTTCGCTGGAGCCCCGCGACAGCATCGAATATCCCCGCAGGGAAAGGGACAGGGACTGCATAAGGTTGTTTTGCCCCTCCCGCAAGCCGCTGAGCATGGGAGAAACGTCACCCCAGCCCGAAGGCATAACCATTTCCACCGCGCCGGTATTGAAACGGTTGTTGCTTATACCGTACGAGATCCGTGGAATGAATCCGCGAAGGACCCCGCCCTTGTTCCAGGTTAGCGGCAGCCAGGCGGACACATACCCGCTGAGCGAAGGCATCTCAAGCGAGGTCGATGATGTAGCCATATATCCGCCTTCTCCCTCGGACACAATCCTGTAGCCGTACTGCGCGGCGTCGGACTCATTGAAGCTCACTCCCGCCTCGAACTTGGGGTACAGGCCGCTGTAGGTCATCTTCAGGTGTCCCGCGTGGCGCCAGGAGCCGTCGCCGGCCTCAAGGTCCGGGAAGGCGGAATAGCCTATTTGCCCGTAGAAATTTCCAAGATCGTTCTGGAACAGGCCGGTGGCGCCCAGCGAGGCCATGGAGAAGCTGAAATCGCCGCTCATCGACGAAATCTCGTCGTAATCGAAATAAATCGGCGCCCAGGAATGGAACTTAATCAGGTGCGCGAGCCGGCTGTAGGACCGAGGCAGAGGGGTTTCATTATAGGTCGATGCCTCAACGCCCCTGGCCATCTCCTCCTCCTGGAGGCCCATCACATCGGCGACCTTCCACTTGAACAGATCGTCATAGCGCACCGTCTTGCTCCAGCCGGCATCCTTGCGGTAGAGCATCTTGCCCATAGGCGCCTGGGACACGAAATAAACCTCGTCGCCCACTTCCGTGAAGTCGGTTCCGCCGTACTTGACGTTGCTTATCTGCTGTAGCTTGCCGCTGACGGGATCCAGGCAGTACTGCTGCCGGAGGCCGCTGCGGTCGCTCTCGAAGAAGAGCCAGCCGTCATCGGCCCCCAGATTGTCGGCCTGCTGATGCGACGGGGCCAGGATCTGGGTCCATTCGCCGGGGCCGTCACCGGGATGTTTCCACAGGCCGATGCCCCCCTCATCGACCCCCAGCGCATAAATGTCGCCGCGGAGCCAGGCGGTTTCGGTGAGCTGGAAGGGGCAGGTGTCGTGCCAGCGGAGCGAGCCGTCATCGGCACTCAGGACAACCAGGCAGGAGCCGCCTTTGACGGGATACATCGTTGCGGCGATGAGGCTGCCGTCCGGCGATGGCACGGGGGTGAAATAGCGCCCGCCGCGCACAAGGTCGTGCTGTTTGCGGGGTTCGGCCAGGTCGATATATCGGATTATCGACTCTCCGGCGAGGCTCCAGCGCTTGTCGGTGATGGTTTCCGACCAGTAGAGGCGATTGCGCGCTTCGTCATAGACAATGCTGCTGCAAGAGGGGTTGAACGGCCTGATGCGATGCTCCCGGCCGTCCTCCGGATCCAGGCTTATGAGTTCCGTCCCCTGAGCCTTTCCGCTCTTTAGGACATATAGCGTTCCGTTGGCGTAGACGGGGTTCGTGTAGTTCGTTTCCAGCCGGGGCGTGCGGGTGATTTGCTCGCTTTCCTCGTAAGGGCCGTTCGCCTCGTCTTCCTTAGCCCACTGCTCCTGGTAGCATTCCATGGTTCCGCGGAGCGATTCATTGAGCTTGTAGCCGGTCATCCTTTTCGATGCGCGGCCAAGCTTTCCGACGGGCCAGGGATTGCGCAGCATCCCGTCGTAATAATCCTTTGTGAAGCTTGGGATCCCGTAGAAGTACCGCATCCCGGAAATCATCATATATCCCAGCGCGTAATGGTTCGGAGCAGGGTATTTGAACGAGCCGTAGCGCCAGCGGGCCCAGTTGCGGAAGTCGCCGTTGTCGAAGGCCACGCGATAGTAGTTGAGGAACTCGGCCATGCGGCCGCGGCCGGACTCCGTGAGGGCCGTTTCCGCAACCACGGCATCGCCCTCCAGCAGAGCCTTGTCGGCGAAAATCCCCGCGGCGGCGCCGTTCCACATCTCACCCACGATGTAATTAATCGGCTTGAGATATTTGCGGTAGCCGAACTGCATCTGGGCAACGTGGCGCTGTTCGTGGATAACCAGCTGGTCGATCCACGGCATCGCCATGGGAGAATACGCCTCCGGCGTAGTATAAAGGTCGATGCGGCGCGGCGCCCAGGCCACGGAGCCGTTGGAAAGCGGCGTGTACGCGTGCAGAATCACCGGCATCTTGCCCCAGTGGTACTGGCCGGGCGTCATCCCGGCCGATACACCCACGTACGGGGTGTGTTTTTCCAGGGCCGATGCATAATCCAGCGCCTCCTTACGCGGCAGTTCCGCCGGGTACACGATGCGGTAATTGTCCGTTTCAATCTGCATCCAGCGCACGTTGGGCTCGTCTCCTGCCAGGTAGAACTGGGCGGAGGCGCTCACGGGCAGAAGCAGCAGGAGAGCCAGGAGGATGCGGCGCAGGTTCATCGACAAATAGACATTGTTTTGCACAAAGATACTCCAAAATTGTTAAATTTGCGTGTAAAGCCAGACTCGATGCGTAAAACTCTTCTTATTATAGCCGTTTTGGCCATCCTCCTGGGCTGCGGGCCGCGCCGTGGCGCGACGGGGCCGTCGACCCGCTCGTTCCCGCGGGTGGATGTTCCATCCTTATATACCGATGCGGACGCGCGCCTGCAATGGACGGCGAAGCATTACTGGGACAAATACCTGGACGTCCACGTTTCCACATGGGCCGCGGACAGCCTCAACGGCGTGCTGCCGGAAGAACTGGAGCGCGAGATGGGCACATACACTACGCTCCTTGGAATGATTCCCGTGCCCGAAGGAAAAGTGGCGGTGGAGCGCTACTATTCCTCGCTGGAGGACTTTGCCGTGGCGTTTCCGCAGACGGCTGTGTTCCGCAACCTGGTGCGCCTCACGGAGGATTATCTCAAGGATCCCAACTCCCCCGTGCGCAACGACGACCTGTACCAATCTTTCGCGAAATGCCTGTCTGAAAGCGAGCTCACCCCGCGCGAGCTCGCGGAGCGCTACGCCTGGGACGCCCGCGTCTTCGACCTCAACCGTGTCGGCAGCAAGGCAGCGGATTTCAACTTCATCGACACAAAAGGCCGGCGCAGCTCGTTGTATAAGACATCGGCCGAGTACCTTGTGCTCATCTTCGGCAACCCGGACTGCACCGCCTGCCGCGAGCTTATGGAGAATATGTCGGCCATCCCCTCGGTGGTGGAATTGCAGAATGGCGGCCGCCTTAAGGTGATGGATATCTACATCGACGAAGACGTCCCCGCCTGGCGCGCCAAGGCGGACACCTATCCATCGACCTGGATAAATGGTTACGACGGCGACGGCGTCATCCGCGCCAATCTCCTCTACCACGTCCGCGCCATCCCCTCCATCTACCTCCTGGACGCCTCCAAGACGGTGTTGCTGAAGGACGCCCCCGAAGACCGCCTCCTGGACTACCTGGGCGCCATTTAGCGGCGCAGGAGGTTCAGCCAGTCGTAGAAGAAGCTGTAGGAGTGGAAGGTCCAGCAGAAGAGGGGCAGGGCGACGAACCAGGGCAGCAGCAGGAACAAGAGCAATCCCCAGAGCAGCAGGATCAGCGGGGTGCCGACGAGCTTGGCGCCGTAGCGGGCCGTGTTGCAGAAGGCTTTGTCCTTGATGCGGGTGCAGAGGTATTCCGCCGTGGCCCAGAGGGGCAGGGACAGCACGGCGCTCAGCACGAACAGCGGCAGCAGCAGGAAGGCCAGCAGAAGGCGGGGCCAGCGGGGTCGATGCGGCCGCGAAGCCTCCCACGCGGCGACGGCCGATGAGTAGTTCTCATCGTCCGGGAAAAAGAGGATGAGCTCCGACATCCGCTTGTACAACTCCTCCTGAATCACAGGGTACAGCTGTTTTTCGTGCAAATCCGGATGCGCGGCAACAAGGGCGTTGACGTCGATGGGCTCGCCATAGCGCAGCTTGACCTTCGTCCTGTAATGGAACCAGTCGCTGTAATCGATTCCCGCCGGGACGATGTATGTCTGCCTTTCAGCGGCGCTATTGAGGGCGATGCGCGCAATTCCCTTGCGGATGGGCTGAAGCGAATGCCAGGGCTTGTGCGTTCCTTCGCTGAAGATGCAGAAAGGGACGCCAGCGTCCAGGGTACCGTCGATTTCCCGAAGGATCTCACGCGTATGGGCTATCTCCTCGATGGTGTCGCGGCTGCGCGCCATCGGCAGAATCTTCAGGAAGCGCAGGATCGCGGCGATCCTGGGCTTGCGGAAAATATCGGCCCTTGCCGCGAACACGGTGCGGTCCCGCCTGCTCTGGAGAATCACCAGGGCGTCCATCAGCGTGTTTGTGTGGTTGGGGGAGATTATCACCGCGCCGTCGGACGGCAGCTTGCCTTCCTGCTTCACGCAACAGTAGCTGTTGCGCGTGCAGGCATCGACATACGGCCTAAGAAATCTGTACAGCCCGTTTTTCGCCCAGATATCAGACATTTTTCTTCTTGGTGAGTTTGAATATCGTTGCTACGGTGAGGCCGGAAATGATGTGCCAGATGCCCCACCAGGCGGTGATCACCAGCATTCCGCCGTGGGGCGGGAATCCTGCGAAGAGGCTGGTTCCCAGCATAAGCGCCAGGCCCAGGCCGGAGTTCTGGATACCGGTTTCGATGGTGAGGGTGCGACGGTCCTGATACGGCACTTTGGCAATCGAACCCACGGCGAAACCAATGCTCAGAGCCAGCAGATTGTGGATGAGCACCACCAGGAAGATATACTTGATGCACTGCAGGAACGCCTTGATGTTACCCGTGAAGGCCAGCACCACCATTACCAGGAAGAACACAATGGAAATCCACTGCAGGGGCTTCTTAAGGGCATTGGCCACCTTGGGCAGATACTGCGATGTGAGGATACCCAGCGTGAGGGGAATTCCCAGCAGGATGAAGATAGTCTTGAACACGTCCCAAAGAGGAATCACCAGGGTGGGAACCTCGGCGGCCACGGATGCCGTGTGCAGGTACAGGTTGCCCCAGAGCCAGAAGTTGAACGGGGTAAGCAGCACCGCCAGGGCGGTGGAAATGGCCGTCAGGCTGACCGACAGTTCGATGTTCGCCTTGCCCAGCGACGACATGAAGTTGGAGATGTTTCCGCCGGGGCAGGATGCCACCAGGATCATACCCAGACCCATCATCGGCGATATCCAGCTGCCCATCGCAAGGGCCAGCAGGAATGTCATCGCCGGCAGCAGCACCAGCTGGCAGAGCATTCCCAGAAGGGCCGATTTGGGCTTCTTGAACACTTCCACGAACATCTTGGGCTTGATTCCAAGCGCCACTCCAAACATAACGAAGGCCAGCACGATATTGATCGTGTTCATACCTCCGGCATTCATGGTCACATCGATCTGGTCGATCAATGCAGCGGTTTCCTGTGTCATAGTACTATCTGAAAAAATTGTTTACCCATTCTCTGTCCACGAGGGCGAAACCCTCCGCAGGAGCGGCCCCCGGGTTGCGCGCCAGGATGGCCCTGGCGTCTTCATATACATTGAAGCCGATGTTTACAGCCTGCATGCTGCCGCCCATAGGGAAGGCCAGCACAAGGTCGTTATCGGCCCCCTCCAGCCTCACGAAGCGGAACTGCGCATCGGTCGCCTCTGGATTCTTCTGCGCCATTTCCATCGCGGTGACGTACTTGCAAAGCTCCATCACGGCATCGTCCAGGCCGGCTTCAAAGATGTTCACCTTCTCCACCAGGGCTCCGGGCTCGGATACCCGCCTCAGCGTGTATCCATCCAGCGCCTTCACGGCCTCCGCCACCGCAGCCGGAGGCTCGGCGCCGTCCGGAAGCAGCCATATCATCAGTTTGCGTGCTGGATCGTGATACAGTGTCTGGAAGCGTGCCAGGTTCCGCTGGCCGCAACAGGGGCATTCCCACACGAACAGCGAGCCGTCTCTCACCCGGGCCTTGAGCTCCGGGTTCTCCGCCACGTTTATTCCGTGGATTTCCTCTATGCTGCGCTTATAGCCGCAGTTCCTGCACACCGCCTCCATCTCAAAGATCCGTATTAACAACAAAGCCGATATAGAAGGGGCGGTTCAGGCCCAAAGTGCTGGCAAAATAATCGTATCCGCTTCCGCCATTATATGCAGTCCTGACGCCGAGGCTCAGTGACGACGTCAACATAAACAGCTTCTCGAACCTCACGTTGAAATCCATGCCCACGCTGTACAGGCTCTTGCTCTCGGAGGGAAGGGCAGTATTCTCCAGGAACTCGATCCTGGTAAAATCGACAAACGGCACGAACTCGAAGTTGCGGATATATACATAAGGGGTTATGTGCGCGTCGATGGAGAATGCCGGGATTGCATAATCGGCCGAGAATTTCACCTGGGAGGTGCACAGCCTGTTCATCAACACGCCTATGCCGTCGTCCGTGAGGCCGCGGGGCGAAAGGTCTTCCATCTGGTTGGGCCAGTAGGTGTTGGCCGTTATTATATCCGCGTCGCTCCCCTGGATTTCCGTCGCAAGTTTCAATCCCTGATTGCGGAAGATGCCGGGGAGATATCCGTACCAGTGTACATACCACGATGTGGACATAAGGTTCGTCTTCAGGCTCAGGTCGGCGCCCGTACCTAGTCTTGGCATCATCTGCGAGGGCGCCTTGGTAACCTTCGTAACGGCACTGAGCCTGGCTTCCGCCATAAGGCTCGACGCCACTCCGGACAGATAGTTGTCCGCCGTCTCGTTATAACTGCCGGTCTCCTTGTCGTAGTAGACCCTCTTGGCGGGGAAATAGTACAGGTCGGTGGATGATGTGAGCGACAGCGAGGGCTTAACCTGCGTTTCCCAGCCGCCCTTGGAGAAGCTGAGCGGCAGCGACATCGTCACGTTTCCGCCGGCATAGAGTTTGGGGCGCTTGATGCGGGTGTCCTCCTGGAACAGGGCGTTCAGGAAAAGGCTGTCGCGGTCCACGTCGTAGAAATGCTGGAGGATGGCCGACTGGCGGTCGCCGATGTCCAGGGCAAAGTCGAACACTGGATACAGGCCCGTGTACTTCATTCTTCCGTGCAAGCCCAGTCCGAGCCTCTCGGTTGCCGGATTCTGGTGCAGGCTCAGGCCCAGGGTGCCGCTGGCCGTACCGGTGAGATTCTGGTACAGGAGAGTGGCGCCAAGCGACATCGTCTGCCAGGTGTATTCCGAATATGTGGCGTTGAACCTGTCGGTATTGTAGTAGAACGGCATCCAGGAATGGATGTGGAACAGGTTCTTGAACTTGTTGTACTCACGGGGGGCCGTCATCGTCACTGCGATATCGGCCGGTTTGGGAGTCTTCCTCAATGTGTCCTCCTGGAGCGAGAGCTCATCGGCAACCGGATAATGGTACACCTCCGAAGGATTGACGGACACCGAAAGGTCCCCATCGACCTTAGAAAGAAGCCTTCCGGTGGGCTGCAGGGCCGAGAAATACATTTCCTCTCCGAGGAAGAAGGGCTCGGTTGCGCCATACTTCGTATTGGTCTTGCGCACGAGTTTTCGGGTATCCGGGTTGAAGAGGTAGATTTCGTTGGTGCCGTTGCGGTCGCTGGACAGATACACGCCGTCCGGGCGCGTCTGGAGATTGCGCACCTTGGCGGGAGTGGGGGCCATCACCGTCTGGATAATGGAGAAGTCGGTGAGGTACAGGCCCGTGCCCTTGTCGGAGATGCCGGCCAACAGAAGTTTGCCGTTCCAGAATGCCGGTTCCGTGAACTGAAGGCCGTCGGGGGCCGATATGCTCTTGATCTCTTTCTTTGTGTCGATGTCGAATACCACGGCGCGGCAGCCGCCCTTGATGGGGAATTCGATGGCGGCCAGGAGCGTTCCGTCCGGGGATACGGCCGGATTCGCATACCGTCCGTCTTTGGTAAAGTCCTTAATCCTGTGGCTCACCAGGTCCATCATGCGGATGCGGGAGTCCTGCTCCATCTCCCAGCGGGGATCCGGAACCATTTCCGACCAGAAGATGCTCTTGCTGGGGGCCGAATACACCAGGCGGCTGTCCGCGTTGAACGGCCGCAGGGACTTGACTCCGTGGCTGCTGATTTCCACCAGCTGGGGATCCCTGTCCAGACCCGTGCGCACAGCAAGGATCCGGTGGTTGCCCGTCACGGCAACGGCGCCGCGGTACACGGTGTATCCGCTCTTTTCCGGAGTGAGGACGTCGATTTCCTGGAAGGGGCCGCGACGCTCGTCGTCCTGCTCCCAGATTTGCTTATAGTAATCGACCAGCTCCGGCCAGGTGTATTTCAGGTTTTTCTGAGAGTATTTCTTAACCGTCCTGTTTATGGCGCTCATTCCCTTTATTGGCTTGGTAATGAGAGTCAGATAATCGTCCATAAACATCGGTGCGTCATAGGCGGTGCGCACTCCGGCTATCGTAAGATAACCCAGAGCGTAGTGGTCCGGTGCATAATGCGTGAGTGAGCCGTAACGCCAGCGGTACCAGTTGCGGTAGTCGCCATTGTCGAAAGCCATACGGTAATAGGCCAGGAAGTCGGCCGTGCGGCCGCGGCCCAGATCCGTAAGGGCGGTTTCCGTTACCACGGCATCGCCCTCAAGTATGGCGGCGTTGGCATACATACCCACGGCAATTGTGGGGGCCAGTTCTCCGAAAGGATAGTACAGCCAGTTCCAGAAGCCGTAATAACCCGCCTGGAACTGCGATACGTGACGGTTTTCGTGGATTGCCAGATTCAGTTCCCACGGCATGGGCGACACCCGGCCATACGAATCCGGAAGCGTGTACAGTTCCATCCTGTGGGGCGCTCCCACAACCGCACCGTTGGATTCCCCGGTGAAGGGGTGCATCACAACCGGCATAGGGCTGGTGAAGAACTGATTGGGCAGGAATCCCGCACTGCGGCCAACGTCGTAGCGGTACTGCTGGAGGAGTGTGCCGTAGCGGATGGCCAGGGAGTCCATTCCTTCCGGGAAGATGATCCTGTAGTCCTGAGTATCCGTATACCGCCACTTTACGCTTCCCCGCTCGGAACCGAGCGTGGTGAACTGGGCGTGTGCGGTTACAGTTATGGCGGCTAGAACGGCCGCCATAAGGAGTCTTTTAAAGTTTACGTGCACCATCGCTGATCACGACATCGTATACCTTGGGTGCATGGCCGAATTTTTCCTCGAACTGCTTCTTGGCCGCGTTAATGAACGGCTCGTAAAGCTCTTCCTTCACAAGGTTGATGGTGCAGCCGCCGAAGCCGCCGCCCATTACGCGGGAGCCGGTGACATCCATCTTGCGGGCAAGTTTGTTCAGGAAGTCCAGTTCCTCGCAAGATACCTCATACAGGCGGCTCATGCCGAAGTGGGTCTGGTACATCATCTCGCCCACGGTCTCATAATCGTCGCGCTCCAGGGCGTCGCAGACGTCCAGCACGCGCTGAACTTCGCCGATGACATATTCCGCACGCAGGAAGTCTTCCTCCGGAATATCGGCACGGACCTCATCCAGCCATACGCGCTTTGCGTCGCTGAGGAATTCCACCTCCGGGTGATTCTTGCGGATGGCCGCAGCGGCGTTCTCACAGGATGCGCGGCGCTTGTTGTATGCGCTGGACGCCAGCTCATGCTTTACGCAGGAGTCGATGAGAACCAGCTTGTAGCCCTTGGGGTTGAACGGGAAGTATTTATACTCCAGAGTCTTGCAGTTGAGGCGGATCAGGGAGCCGGCCTTGCCGAAAATCGACGCAAACTGGTCCATGATGCCGCACTTCACGCCGGTATAGTTGTGCTCCGTGCTCTGGCCGATCTTCGCCAGCTCGAACTTGTCGATATTGTTCTTGAAAAGGTCGTTGAGCGCGAAAGCGAAGGTGCTCTCCAGTGCGGCTGACGAGCTGAGACCCGCGCCCAGGGGCACGTCACCCGCGAACACGGTGTTGAAACCCTCCACCTTTCCCCCGCGCTTGATGGTTTCCCTGCACACCCCGAAGATGTACTTCGCCCACTGCTGCTCCGGCTTGTCCTCCTCGTTGAGCCCGAACTCCACGAACTCGTCGTAATCCAGCGAGAAAGCCTTCACCTTCTGCGTCCCGTTAAGTTTGATCTCGGCAATGATTCCGCAGTCTATCGCGCCCGGGAACACATATCCGCCATTATAGTCCGTATGCTCGCCGATCAGGTTAATACGCCCTGCTGAAGCGTAGAAAACACCATCTTCGCCGAATAAAGTCTTGAATTTCTCCTGGATTCTGTTTTTCATATTGGTTGTTGGTTTTGGTCTATCTGCAAATATAATCATTTTTCCTTACTTTCGCCACCCCCGCCTTTTGAATCCTTTCTCTCCTAACTCCTTACCTCCCCACACCCACACCATCTCCCCATCCCCTCCCGCTACACATACTATGTGTTTTGCCCAACCCCTCACAGAACGCCCCACAAGGCACATTCACCTCAACACATACTATGTGTACCACCCCGTACAGACAACCAGGACCATACCACACATTCTATGTGTAACGGCCAACCCCTCGCAGAACGCCCCACAAGGCATATTTACCTCAACACATACTATGTGTACCACAACGTACAGACCACCAGGACCACACCACACATTCTATGTGTAAACGCCAACCCGCCACAGAGCGCCCCACAAGGCACATTCATCTCAACACATACTATGTGTGTCAATGGATTGGATCACAACACAAGACAACGTTTCAGTTGTGAATACCCCGGATGATATCTATTCATTAAAGTGTTCGCGATTTGGTTTTTCTGGGCAACGGACAATTGATAAACAGAAGATGCACCGTATTTTGGAACGAAATCTCTGTCAATAACACCACAAAGATCTAGATCGCCGATTCTGAAAATCGATTTCCGTGCATTCTCGTTTCGCAACATCTTTGAAACAGACTCTGCTTTTCCTCGGTATAGCGGTAGTTCAAAACTATCCAGGGTAATAGGTGGCATCCCTCCCTCATCTTCCTCCTGCTCGCGTCTCCATTCGTCGGAACTCTTCCTGCTCATATAATAGGAAAATGCCCGTGCCGTACCATATGCGGCCTCGACCGCGGCAACATCGACCACAGACTCGCGCAGGAACACCCCTTCTTCGCTCATTTTCCAGGATGCATCAAATTCCGCCCTCGGAGATAGCCTTTTGCGAATATCATTCGGGTTCAATAGCTTAACCCCCGCCGAGCTTTTTCCCAACTCTTTCATAAAATAGCAATTGATGGAAGAAAAGGGATACTCAAACGGACTACCGGTAACTCCGTGGTGGACAGGATTACACAAGTTATACGTCAACGCCGTCAATAGGTGATTCGCGCCGATTATTTCCACTCTGAACACCCCCTTATCTCCAAGTGGCCCTTTTCGATAGTACTTATTATTGAATAACTTGGTATAAGAGTCCCTGCTGATTCTTATTAATTCACCCGGATGCTTAGTCCGACAACAGGAGTGATGGTGATCACTCATATCGATTTCAGTGTAACACGCGCTGTCTGTTTTATACAAGGCTGAACAGAAACAATTAAACCAGGTGTTCATATCTTCCCGGTCTCGGAAAAGAACCTCATTGTGAGAGGTGAAGTCAAGATGATAATTAGGCATAGTGAGGATTATTTAATGTGTAACAATATCGGACAATGATCGGAAACACCGCCTAGGTATCTCGGCCCTGAATATGTGCGAAAGGGCTTATACCCACCGTGTTCGCGGTCTGAAATCATTAAAAAACGTAAATAAAAGACAGAAAGAGTACAAATTTGCACAAGAGGTCCGGAGACGAAGCAAAGATCAATCATTTCCCACTTTCCGTCGTATTTTATGGTCCCCAAGCCCCGCCTGGACAGCGGAAGGGAGAGATTTTCCAGAGTTGGAGAAAGCTCGTCGAACACGGGATTGTCGGGCGTATCGTTGAAATCCCCGATGGCCACAATGCGCGAAAACCCCTCATCGACCAGTGAATCAGCGAGGGTTTTTAAGGTCGATATTGCCGTGCGTCGCCTGGTCTCCGACGCCTCGGCACCGCCGTATTTCGACGGATGATGGTTGACAAGGATTGCCAGCGGCCGGCCTTCGCGATCAATGAAAGTGGCCAGCAGAATATCTCTCGTAGGTAAGACCGCTGATGTGGAATCGTCATACAAATGGCAAGGTTTTGAGCCCGTGAGCGTAAGGGTCGATTGCCGATACAGAAGCGCCACATCTATCCCGCGTCGGTCAGGCGAATCGTAGTGAACTATTTCATAATCAAGCTTTTGAAGCGCCGTGTTACCGATTAGTTTCCGTAGCACAAATACGTTTTCCACTTCGGCAAGGCCGATGGCGTCCGGCATAGATCCACTCTCTGCTGCAACCCAAAGTATTCCCTTGGTGATAGCATTGCTTTTCGCATTGAAACGCCTTAGCGTCCAGTGCCTTTCCCCGCGCGAAGAAAACTCGGCATCGGACACACTGGTGCTATCATTTCTCCAGTCGAAATAGTTCTCCAAATTCCAGAACATAACGGAGATGGAAGTATCTTCGTTATGACCCGGCAGTGCTGTTTTTAGTATTGCCACTATTGCGATAGCGGCACAAAGAATTCTGTTCATAGCCGCAATTTAGCGGAATACAGAATACACCCTGTTAAAAAACAAAAAAACTTTTTTGAACTTTTTCTTAAGATTATTAAGAAAACTATAGTTCAGATTAATTCTTTATTAAAAACGGGCCTGGCGTCAGCACGGCAGCAGAGACCCTGATATGTATATGCCGTCCCTTCTGGTTGGAGCAGGCGATGAGGATATTTTCTCTCCCAATATGGCTAAAGTGTGGCCAGAGGCCCCTGGAAAACCTTGGCGTTTTCACGGTTTTTGGGTGGCTCGCTGCGTCGAGGCGCCCAAAAGCCGGGGAAACACCAAGGCGGCAAGCCGTTAGGCGCGGCAGTATGGGCCGGCCCGTGCGCTGGACTCCCAACCACACCTGCACCGCCCCTACCCAATACTCCCAACAACAAAGACGCATTTCTCGCAACACATACTATGTGTTACAGCCACCACCCAATAGAACGCACTGTAGGGCACTTTCGTTTCTACACATAGTATGTGTGACCCACAGTACAGGCCACCAGGGCTACATTACACATACTATGTGTTACGACCAATCCCCAACAGAACGCACTGCAGGGCACTTTCGTTTTTACACATAGTATGTGTAATGGTAAGTGCGGGAAGAAGATTTGCACCGGCAAATAACGAAGTCGCTGGGTATCAATGCGTTAGCCGCCAGGAAAATTACACGTTGAAGAGGAAGTGCATGATGTCGCCGTCCTGGACGGTGTAGTCCTTGCCTTCGATGGCGAGGCGGCCGGAGGCGCGGAGGGCGGATTCCACACGGGCGCCGGCGTCGCCGCGGAGTTCGTCGGCGGACATGGAGCGGGCGCAGGAGACGAAGTCGTCGTACTTGATTACTTCCGCGCGGATGAAGCCGCGTTCGAAGTCGGTGTGGATGACACCTGCAGCACGGGGTGCCTTGTCGCCCGCACAAATAGTCCAGGCGCGGCACTCATCGGCACCGGCCGTGAAGAACGTCCTCAAACCAAGCAACTTGTACGCACCCTGGATCAGGCGCACTACGCCGCTCTCCGACAGTCCCATCTCCTCCAGGAACATCTGGCGGTCCTCGTACTCCTCGATTTCGGCGATTTCCGCCTCAGAGCGCGCGGCAAGCACCAAAATCTCCCCGGAGCCAGCCACGGTGGAGCGTACGGCATCGACATAAGCATTGCCGGATACGGCCGATGCTTCATCGACGTTGCATACGTACATCACGGGCTTGTTGGTGAGAAGATACAGCTGGCGGGCCATCTCCTCCTCTTCCGCATTCTCCGGAACCACCTCGCGGCAGGAGCGGCCCTGAAGCAGAACTTCGCGATAACGAAGCAGCAAAGCAAGCAGCTTCTTAGCCTCCTTATCCCCACCGGTCGTGGCCATCTTCTCCACCTTCTTGATACGGTTCTCCACCGTCTCAAGGTCCTTGATCTGGAGCTCGGTGTCCACAACGCCCATATCGCGCACGGGGTCAACAGACCCGTCCACGTGCACGATATTGCCGTCGTCAAAGCAGCGGAGCACGTGCAGGATTGCATCGCACTCGCGTATATTTGCAAGGAACTGGTTGCCCAGGCCCTCCCCGTGGGAAGCGCCCTTAACCAACCCCGCAATATCCACTATCTCAACAGTAGCGGGAATCGTGCGCTTAGGCTGGCAGATCTCAGAAAGCACCTCCAGCCTAGGATCCGGCACATTGGTCGATCCCACATTGGGCTCGATGGTGCAGAAAGGGAAGTTCGCGCTCTGGGCCTTCCCGGAGCTCACGCAGTTAAAAAGAGTAGACTTGCCCACGTTGGGCAAGCCTACTATACCACATTTCAAAGACATAGCCTTCTATTAATAGAATCTTGCACGGTTGTCCTTTGTGCCGTCCTCCTCCATCATGGTGGGAAGGATCATCTGGGCAGTGTAGGACTGGAGCTGACGCTGATAGGAACGGGCATCGTCCTCCGTGTAGTAGGCTCCGGTGTTGCGCTCCGTCACACGGAACACATACACGCCGTAGGAACCCGCCACGGGGCCGCAAATCTCACCGTCCTTAGCGGAAGCGATTGCGCCGAGGAACTTGGGATCCAGGGAGCGGGAAGACATTGCGGAGAACGCAACGTCGTTCTGGGTGCTCACGGAAGTCTCAAGCTTCTCTGCAATCTCTTCCAGGGAAGTCAGGCCGGCAATCTCAGCAGCAACCTCGGAAGCGCGCTTTTCGGCGTACTTCTCGGCATACAGGCGGTTCTTGATGTCGCCTGCGACTTTCTGCAGGGGTGCGTAACCTTCCTTCTCGGCTTCCTTGACGGCAACCACGAAGAAGTACTTGTTATCCACGGTGATTACGTTGGATACCTTACCTGCCTTGTTGTCGAATGCCCAACGGGTGATTTCCTTAGCATGGCTGATTGCGCCATAGGACTCCGTGGCCTCGCTGATGGTGAGGCTGTGGGAGTACACACCCATTGAATCGACTGCTGCGGTGTAGCTGGCCAGCTTGCCGGCAGCGAGGGCTGCAAGGCGGCTTGCCTGATTGTAAGTGGTGTTGTGTGTTGCGCTGCTGGGAACAATCTCCTTTTCGAAGATTGCAACCTGCTTCTTGGCAACGGGGGCGGTTGTCTTGACCACCTCGACCACGTGGATGCCGTACTCCGTATTGGCGATGAAGGGCTTGCCCGCCTTGGCGGTGAAAGCGGCCTCAAAGCCGGGGAGAAGGCTGTTCTGAGTCATCCATCCAAGGTTGCCGGCCTCGCCGTTGAAACGGTTCGACTGGTCCAGGGAGTGCTTTTCCGCAAGCTCTGCGAAGTTGCCGGGCTTAACGACGGAAAGGATGCTGTCGGCCAGGGCTTTCTGGTCTGCGCGAAGCATAATGTGACAGACCTGTACCGAATCCGGAACCTGTGCCGATGCAACGATGCGGGCTGCATACAGTGTGTTGCCGGACATGACCACGGGAGATGTGCCGGTGGCATGATCTGCCACATAGGCCTCCAGCTCGCGGGCCACGGAGTTGAGTTCACCAGCCTTATACCAATGCTCGGAGTAAGACCTGTCGGAATTCAGCTGCATGAAGGAACGGAGGTTGTCGGTGGTTGCGAATTCGTCCCAGAGAGCCGCAAAGCTGTTGTTCTGGTCCTCGATATCCTCTTCCGAAGGAGTAACCTCATAGACCACATACTCTACAGTGCGGCTGGCGTTCTGCTTGAACATCCTTTCCTTGTTTGCATTGTAGAAATCCTTGATCTCTCGGTCCGACACTACCACTGTAGAATCCGGAATAAATGAAAGGGGAACCATGACGAACTCCACGTTGGCGGTGTTGTTGTTCTCCGCAATCATCGTATTCAGCTCCAGGGAATTCTGATATGCCGATGCCGTGAAAAGGGCATTGTACTTCTGATAGTACTGGGCGGTGTTCACAGAATTCTGAAGATAGTTCCACACCAGGCCGAGACGGCCGCTCTCGTCCATTTCCACCTGCTCCAGGAAACCCAGGAAGGCGTCATTGGAGAACTCGCCGTTCGCGTCGCTGAAAAGACCGGCAATGATGGGGGAAACCATATCGCCGTTGATAAGGTCGTGCATTTCGTCCTTGCCCACGTTGATGCCTGCGGCACGTGCGTTCTTGACAAAGAGGTTGCGGTCCAGGAGGTTCTGCCAAGCGGCCTCGCGGGCCTGCTTCTGCTGCTGCTCACCTGTAACGCCGCCGCCAAGAACTTCACCGATCTTGGTAAAACGGTCTACGTCGTTTTGGAACTCGGTATACGTAACCTTCTGGCCACCAATCTTACCCACGTCATATTTGGAGGAGGTGGACTGGATAGTCTGCATCACCTGGCTGGGGTCGATGACGAACATCAGGAGGGGAACAGCCACGAGAATTGAGAGCACAATTCCCCATCCGCGCATTTTCTCTAAAACTGCCATTTTTGTTATCTAAATTTTTATTTTTTTCGAATAAGGGTGCGAAGATAGCTATTTTTTCCGAAAAATCACCTCTTTTTTAACAAAGGGCCGATAAAATTAGCCGAATCTATCAGAACTTCGGTAGAATCCTGCACCACAATACCGTAACTGTCGAACGGCTGATGGATGATTGCATTGCGGGCCATATCGTCCGAACGCATGCCGTATCCCTGCATGAATCCCGAGGGCGAATACATCTTCACGTAACAGTCCGTGTATATCTCTTTTTTCTTCTGGTCCCAGTAGATTGTGTCGGTTTCCATCGTCTCCCCCTTTATCACATTCTTCACCACCACCTTACCGAAGGCCGACCACTGTTCGTCGCCGCTTATCTTGGACTTGTCGTGACGGGCCTTGTTGGAACGGATGATGGTTTCAAGGGAGCCGTCCTCGGCATATCCGAATACCGACAGGCCCTCCGGAAACAGGTCGTACGAACAGGTGTCTTTCTCATAAACCTCCATTATCGGAGCCTCCACCCTCATCTGCAGGACACCGTTTTCAGTTTGCACGTAGAACATTCCGGTGACCCGCTGCAGGGGTGTTTCGTCCAGATTCAGACGGTCCGCCTCCGACAGTTTTCCCTTGCACGAAAATACGACGAAAGCAACCGCCAGAGCGGTTGCCATCGCGTGTATCGTATTTTTCCGGAGAAACATTCCTTACCTGGAGAGCCTTATGGTGGTTGTTGCCGTCATACCGCTGCAGGATACAGTGTAGGACTGGCCGTTCTGATATCCGTACATAAAGGCGTCAGCTGCTGAAGGAGCATAGCTGTTGCGGGAAATCTGACGGTCGGCCTCTTCTGCGAGGGAGCTGTCCGCCTCTTTCGCCTTCCTGTAGAAGTCGCAGGCTGCCCAGCGGGGTGCGTAACGGGTGATTTCGTCGCCGCCGCAGGAAGTGCCGGCCCAGAGGTTACCCATGATCATATAGGCCTTTCCGGCATAACCGTAGTTCAGATCCGCCGCAGACTTTGCGGCTGCATAGGATTTGGCTTTCATTCCGTTCTTGTATGCGAATCCGGCAAGTTCATAGTAGTACTGTGCCAGGGTCTCGCCAGGAGCGGAGGATGCGATGGCCTCTTCAATATATTTGATAGCCTCGTTGGCGTTGCCGCGGCTGGAGTGCAGTTTGTAAAGGAAGTATGCCGATGAAGCTGAAGGATCCAGGCTGTGCATCTTGGTCACGGCCTTCAGATAAAGGTCGCTGCTGAAGCACTCTCCCTTGTTCATGAGCTTCACGATGTTGGTAACGAGCGCAACATTGTCCGGATCGGACTCGTAGCGGGGACCGAAGATTGCAACCAGGTTGTCGCAGGATGCGACGTTGCTCTCCGCGAATACGGACTCGAGGGTGGTCTTGGCCTCGCCGATTGCAGTGGCCTCGTCGTCATCGGCGGGAACTGCCGATGCAAGGTAGTCTGCGCTGGTGGTGTATACGTTCATCACGTCATCGACCTGGAGCTGACCATTGCGGTACAGGTCGATGGCGGCCTGCATGTAGTTCACCAGGATGCTGCCCTTGGTCTCGCTCCCAAGCTGTTTGGCGATTGCGCCGAGCTGATCGTACAGATACTTGGAATCGCTGTTGCGGAAGTTGATGATATACTGTCCCTTGTTATTGAGGATCGTAGCCTTCTGGTCCACCACCACACCGTTCTTCTTACCGGTGGGGAAGTACTGCAGACGCTCGTCCTGGAGGGTGAGCAGGGAGTCGATGAGGGCCTCGCGGTACTGCGGGTTCCTGTTACCGAGCTTGTTGATGGTCCTGTTCAGGAGGAACGAGCCGTGCACATACAGGTTGGCCCTGTAGTTCCTGGGGCAAAGCTTGTATGCAAGCCTCCACTGGGGAAGTGCAACGTCGTACTGTTTCTGCTTGTAGTTCTGGGAATAGAAGTCCATATACTTGAGGCATTCGGCGCTGGGCTCCTGTGCGGAAGCGCTGAAAACCATCAATGCCAGAGCAAATAAAAATAGTACTAACTTTTTCATATCGTTACAGTTTTAATTATCAACATTTTTTGTCTTCCAAAGCGGCATAAGTCCAAAAAGTGTTCCAAACTATTCATAATGCGGTTTCTGGAACCATATATCAAAGATGTTCGCACCCAGGCTGAAGCCGAAATAACGCTCCCGGACCATACCGGAACCGGCTACTCCGCGCTGCCCGGCCTGGAGCCCCACCGTGAGTCCGTTGTACCAGCGGAACACTGGGAAAGTGGCGCCAACCGTAATACCTATATCATTGACAGGCTGGTTGTTAACCATAAAATACGACTGATCGTAATATATGCCCGCCCTGTAGCTTACGCGCTTCATATAATAACGTATGTCGAAGCGGTTGGGGGTGTATTCGACACCCGCCTTGAACGAATGCGCCAGGCCCGATGAAAAATTTTCATTGGAAAGGCCGGGCATGGCGTCGAAACCGGAATTTTTCCAGTCCGACATCGTATAATCCACCTCGAAACGGTATTTGTCGGCCACCTGATAGGCGAGGCCGAAACCGGCTTCGCTGCCGAAACGGATGCCATCGACCTTTACTTCTTCCTCAGACGGGGTTTCGCTGGAACCGGAAATTACACGGGCCGATGAATAAGTGCGATATCCGCTGACTGGCGCTTCCAGCAGATATGTAGCCCCGAAGGTGAGTCGGTCATTGCCGATGGGCTGTTCGTACTGCAGTCCTCCCTTGAAGGAATGACCGGTTATCTGATAGATATAACTCTGCGTCTGTCCCAGGACGTCGGATTTGGAATAGACATCCTTGGAACTGCGTTCGATATCTCCGAAATAGAAAATATATTCTCCGCCGATGGAAAGCCTCTTCCATAATGTTACCGCAGCGCCGGCGAAAAGCTGGTAGACACTGCCCCCGCCAGCGTAGGTCGATGTGCGGATTCCGTTCTCCGCAATACTTGCGGCGCCGTAATCCTTATCCACGAATTTATAGCCAACGTCGCTATAGGGGGTTATTCCCACCATAAAGGCGGAATGCCTGTATATCGGGAAGGAAAGTACAAAATCGCTTATGTTGAACAGGTTGTTGCCGCTGCGGTACTGGCCGTCGTTGAATATGGATGCACGGCCGTCCAGGCCGAAGTCCGCCATAAAGGAAAGGGAATCGCGCGCGGTTATGGACGCGGGATTCAGTATGTTGACGAAACGGTTGTTCCTACTGGCGATGCCCACCCCGCCCATACTGCGGTTATATGCCGTACCCGCCTGGTGCAGGGGACCCACACCATATACGGAATAGGGCGAATAGCCGCTATATGTTCCATTGTCCTGCGCGCTGGCGCCCAGAGCCGCAAAAAGCAGCCCGGCCGCTATGGCGCAAGCTTTAATCAATACTCTTGACATATTCGTCAGCAATTAATGCCAACCCCATCAAAACGAGGTTACAAACTGCAAAGATGGAATTTTTCATCCGTTTTGCAAAATAATTCGCATCTCCGCCGGTAAATACGGCCACATTTTCCGGATTGAGAGCCAGATAGCCCTCTATCTCGTACACTATGCCGTTAATCACTCCGCTCTCTATGGATTCATTTTCCGAAAGGCCGATAACCGGACAGTCGTCCGGGGTATTCACAAGGGGAAGCGAACGGGAATACCTGTTCAGGGCCTTGAACCTTGTGCGGCAGCCCAGAGATATGTTTCCGCCGCGGTAATTTCCCTTTTCATCGGTAAAGTCGACAGTCAGGGTTGTTCCAAAATCGACTATTGTACAGCCCTTTCCACGGAAAAGATATCGGGCGGCCATTATGGATGCGGCCCTGTCGAAGGAAATATATGCGGGAAGGCCGTGGGAGACCATGAATTCCTTATGAGCGGGATCCAGGAGAAGCAGATTGGTGCATTCTCCCTCCAGGACGGCTTTGTCATCGGCACTTATTTCCACTACGGAAGATACAAGGAGCACCTCGGGTTTTTCCTTTGCGGTGAGCCCGAGGATGAAATCCATAAACTTCTCCCCCTGATAGCGGAAAGTCTTTCCGAGGGTTATTCCCTGTGACCAGGCAGCCTTCAGAGCTGTATTTCCAATTTCGACCAGAAGATTCGACATAGCTTACAAAGTTACTGAAGCAACTTCAAATTTCCAAGTGCCCTGGCCAGGGAATCAACTCCGCGGGTTACTATGCGCAGTTTTCCGTTGTCCTGGTTGAACTTGAACTGGGTCTGCAGGTTAACCCTGTCCAGCAGATTTGAGAACTGTCCGGACTTGTAATAGCCCGACATCGGATTGCTCACGAAGAACATAATCTGCATCCCGTTCTTGATGATAATCTTTTCGAAGCCCATCGACGCGCCCAGGTTGCGGATCTTAACCACCAGAAGAAGGTTGGAAACCTCAACGGGAAGCGGGCCGAACCTGTCTTCCAGCTGATGCGAAAGCCTGTCGATTTCCTTGTCGCCGGTCATGGAATCCAGATTCTTGTATATCCGGATCTTTTCAGCAGTCATGTCGATATAGTCGTCCGGGATAAGGGCGGGCTGGTCGGTTTCGATGGTGCAGTCCTCCACGAACGCCTCGCGGGACTGACGCGTGGACAGTCCTGTCTCCACTCCCAGTTCCTCCATAGCCTCCGAAAGTATCTTCTGATACGTTTCAAAGCCCATATCGGAAATAAAGCCGCTCTGTTCCGCACCAAGGAGATTGCCGGCGCCGCGGATGTCCAGATCCTGCATAGCAATATTGAATCCGCTGCCTAAATCCGAAAACTCTTCTATAGCCTTAAGCCTGCGGCGGGCGTCATCGGTAATTGAAATCAGCGGAGGAACTATCAGGTAGCAGAAAGCCTTCTTATTGGACCGGCCTACCCTGCCGCGCAGCTGATGTAAATCGGAAAGGCCGATATTCTGTGCACCATTAATTAATATGGTATTGGCATTGGGTATATCCAGGCCATTTTCGATAATGGTGGTGCAGAGCAGCATATCGTACTCTCCCCTCATAAAGTCCAGCATACGGTTTTCCAGTTCGCGGGACTCCATCTGGCCGTGCGCCACGCATATTTTCATATCGGGCACAAGCCTTTGCAGAATATCGTGTATGGCCGGAAGTTCCTCTACCTTATTATGCAGGAAGAATATCTGACCGCCGCGGTTCAGTTCATAGGAAATGATGCTCTTTATCTCTCTTTCGTCGAACAGGATAATTTCCGTCTGGATGGGAATTCGGTTGGGCGGGGGAGTATTTATGATTGAAAGGTCGCGCGCGCCCAGGAGGGAGAATTGCAGTGTTCGAGGGATAGGAGTAGCAGTCAGGGTCAAAGTGTCGACCGATGTTCTTAGCTGACGCAGTTTTTCCTTTGCCGCGACGCCGAATTTCTGCTCCTCGTCTATAATAAGCAGCCCCAGGTCCCTGAATTCGAAGCCGGCGCCCAGAATTTTATGAGTGCCGATGAGTATGTCGATCTTCCCTTCCTTGAGCCTCTTCTTTATATCAGTAATCTCCTTAGCGGAACGCAATCTGCTCACATAATCCACCGTGCAGGGGAAGTTCTCCAGGCGGGAACGGAAAGTCTCGTAATGCTGTAATGAAAGTATCGTAGTAGGCACCAGTACGACCACTTGTTTACTGTCGGAAACCGCCTTAAACGCAGCCCTGATGGCTATTTCGGTTTTACCAAAGCCGACATCGCCACATATCAGGCGGTCCATAGGAGGAGTATCCTCCATATCCCGCTTCACGGCAATCGTCGCCTTCTCCTGATCCGGAGTATCCTCATACATAAAGGACGATTCCAACTCCTCCTGCAGGTAAGTATCGGCAGAAAAAGCAAATCCTTTGGAAGCCTTGCGGCGGGCATATAGCTGGATAAGATCCTTTGCAATATCCTTGACCTTAGACTTGGCACCAGCCTTAAGATTTGCCCAGGTCTTGGAACCCAGCTTATTAATACGCGGAGCCTCCCCTTCCTTGGAGCGAAAGCGGGAAATCTTGTGAAGCGAATGGACCGAAACGAACACTACGTCGTTGTCCTTGTACATCAGCTTCACAACTTCGCGCACGCGCCCCATATCGTCCTTCATCTTCACCAGGCCGCCGAAAACTCCGACTCCATGGTCGATATGGACGATATAATCGCCGATATTGAAAGCCGAAAGGTCGTTGAGGGTGAGTTGTTCCGACTTTTCCACGCTCCGGCGCATGCGCACTCGGTGGAAACGGTCGAAAATCTCATGATCGGTATAATAACAGACCATATTGTCATGGTCGATGAAGCCGGCGTGCAGCGTCTTGCCCTGGATGAAATCCGGCATCAGCGCGGCCTCGTCCTGGAGCATAATCGACCTTAACCTTTCCAGCTGGGACGATTTTTCCCCGAGGATATATACCTTGTAGTTCTTTTCGATGTGCTCCCGTATATCGGAAATGAGCAGTTCGAAGTTCTTGTTGAATACCGGCTGGGGGCTGATATGGAACTTCACCGCGTCGACATTCTGCCTCATCAGCGGAATATCAAGGTAGATGCGGTGGAATCGGGCCAGATCGGCAAAGAAATCCATCCCCCTGTACATATCCGACGAGTCCAGCCATACGCGGGTCGATTCCGGAAGGAGCGAGGCTATCGACACTCCATCGACCCCCTGGTCAAGGCTGATGTCCGGGTATATATCGGCCTCGGAGCATTTTTCCACCGAGAGCTGGGTATTGCAGTCGAAAATATGGATGCCATCGACCTCATCGCCGAAATATAAGATCCGGTAGGGCTTGTCCAGCGAATAGGAGAATATGTCGATGACGGAGCCGCGAACCGCGAACTGGCCGGGGGACGAGACGAAATCGACCCTCTCGAAGCCTTGGTTTATGAGCAGGTCGATGAGTTTGCTATACGGCAATTCCTCCCCCTCGGTTATTTTGATGAGGTTCTGGCTCATTGCCGATGGGGCGGGGACCTTCTCCTCCAGGGCCTCGGGGTAGGATACTATGAAGAGTTTGTCGGAGTTTTTTTCCAGAATTTTGCCGATGGCGGCGGTGCGCTGGACTCCGAGCGATGACTTATAATTGCTGCGTTCTACGTTTTTTCCGGAGTCCGGGAGAAAGAATACACAGTCCCCTTCAGTAAGATTATACAGGTCGGCGGTGCAGTATTCCGCAGCCTCCTTATTGGGAAGGACTATGAGATGTGTTCCTTTCTTTACCTCTTTGGATATGACCATCCACCGGGCTGAAAGGAACAGTCCGCTGCAAAAAACCTCTTTATTTTCACTTATTAACATTATATGCCTTTTTCCTGTTGAAAACCTGTTTATAACCCTGTTAATAACTGTCGGGCCGGAAATCCGTTTTTCTCCTTTACGGATTTTTCACATCTTCCCAACAATCTTCTTAACATTATTTTTAAAAATAAATAATTATAAATCAATTACTTATTCTAGTTATCAACATTTCAACAGCCATATAATCATCATACCTTAAATAAAAATAAAAAGAACTATATTTGTAGCTGAATTAACCGACCCACCCAATGAGTGACTTCGACCCTCACAGCACAAATCAGCGCAAAGATAATGAATTGGACGGAATAATCCGCCCAAGGGAGCTGGACGATTTTACAGGACAGAACGAAATCGTCTCTAACCTTAATATATATATAAAGGCCGCGAAGATGCGCGGTGAGGCTCTGGATCACGTAATTTTCCATGGCCCTCCCGGGCTTGGAAAAACCACCCTGGCGCACATCATTGCGAATGAGATGGGCGTGAATATGAAGGTTACCAGCGGCCCGGTGCTGGATAAGCCCGGGGATCTGGCGGGTCTGTTAACGTCCCTGGAAACAGGAGATGTCCTGTTTATAGATGAAATACATCGTCTCTCACCTGAAGTTGAGGAATACCTGTATTCCGCAATGGAGGATTACGTGATAGACATTATGATAGACAAGGGTCCGGGAGCACGGAGCGTTCGTATCGCCCTTAATCCTTTCACCCTGGTTGGAGCCACCACACGAAGTGGATTATTAACAGCTCCCCTGCGTGAAAGATTCGGTATAAACTGCGCTCTTGAGTATTACGATACAAAAGAGTTGAAAAAAATCATCATCCGCAGCGCCACCATACTGAATATTTCCATCGACGATGACGCAGCCTCCGAGATTGCCCTCCGCAGCCGCGGTACGCCCCGTATCGCCAATGCGCTCCTGAAGCGCGTGCGGGACTTTGCCCAGGTTGTGGGCAATGGCAGCATCGACCTGGAGATAGCCCGCTTTGCCCTTAATAAGCTGAAAATCGACACCCGGGGCCTGGATTCCATTGACAACAAGATCCTTCGCACACTTATTACTACTTTTAAGGGCGGTCCGGTTGGAGTTGGTACCCTTGCCACCTCCATCAGCGAAGACTCAGGCACTCTTGAGGAAGTATATGAACCCTTCCTCATCAAAGAAGGCTTCATAGTGCGCACCCAGCGCGGCCGCGTCGCCACCGACCTGGCCTATCATCACCTCGGCCTGGATTCTTATTTAAACCTGCGAAAAGCTACCCCAGACGAGACTGGTAATCTATTTTAGATATAGAAAAATACTAATAAAAAATAGAAAAGTGCTAAATGTTTGTACTTTTCTATTTCTTTTTTTATACTTGCAAAGTATAATAAGCCTAAACCTAAACTTTAAGATATGGCCGACTTAAAACTTAACTCCAAGATTCCGGACGGACCTCTGGCGCAAAAATGGGCCAAGCGCAAAGCCGAAATCAGAATTGTTTCCCCTAACAACAAGCGGAAACTGGAAGTTATCGTAGTGGGTACCGGTCTTGGCGGTGCATCCGCAGCTGCTTCACTCGGAGAACTGGGATACAACGTTAAGATATTCTGCATCAGCGATTCCCCCAGGCGTGCGCATTCAATCGCCGCTCAGGGAGGTATCAACGCTGCAAAGAACTACCAGAACGATAACGACTCCGTCTATCGCCTCTTCTACGACACCATCAAGGGAGGCGACTACCGCAGCCGGGAAGCCAACGTTTACCGTCTTGCGGAAGTAAGTGCAGCCATTATCGACCAGTGCGTCGCCCAGGGTGTTCCCTTTGCACGCGAATACGGCGGATACCTGGCAAACCGTTCATTCGGCGGCGTTCAGGTGAGCCGTACTTTCTACGCCCGCGGACAAACCGGTCAGCAGCTGCTCCTTGGCGCATATGCTTCCCTCAACAAGGAAATTGCGGCAGGTACGGTTAAGAGTTATCCCCGTCACGAGATGCTCGACCTCGTAATCATCAACGGCGAGGCTAAGGGTATCATCGCCCGAAACCTCGTAACCGGTGAGATAGAGCGTTTCGGCGCCCACGCAGTTGTACTTGCAACTGGTGGTTACGGAAATGCCTATTTCCTTTCCACGAATGCAATGAACTCCAACGGCAGCGCCGCAATGCAGGCCTACCGCAAGGGAGCTTTCTTTGCAAATCCCTGCTTCGCACAGATCCATCCCACCTGCATTCCCGTTCACGGCGACCAGCAGTGCAAACTCACCCTTATGAGTGAATCCCTGCGCAACGACGGCCGTATCTGGGTTCCCAAGAAGATGGAAGATGTGATGAAACTTCGCAAGCACGAAATCAAACCTTCCCAGATTCCCGAGGAAGACCGCGACTACTATCTGGAGCGCCGTTATCCCGCTTTCGGTAACCTGGTTCCCCGTGACGTTGCTTCACGCGCTGCCAAAGAGCGCTGCGATGCAGGCTTCGGCGTGAACGAAACAGGTTTAGCCGTGTTCCTGGACTTTGCCGACGCCATCAAGAGGCTCGGCCACCAGAGGGTTGAGGAGCGCTACGGCAACCTCTTCCAAATGTATGAGAAGATTACATCCTCATCGCCCTGGGAAGAGCCTATGATGATTTATCCCGCCATCCACTACACGATGGGCGGTCTTTGGGTCGATTATGACCTGCAGACCACAATCCCCGGCCTGTACGCCATCGGCGAAGCCAACTTCTCCGACCACGGCGGAAACCGCCTGGGCGCATCGGCCCTTATGCAAGGCCTGGCCGACGGATATTTCATCCTTCCCTACACCATCGGCGATTACCTTTCCCATAAATTTGCGGAGCCCAAGACCGATGTCAACGCTCCAGAGTTTGAAAAGGCGGAAAGGGAAGTCAAGGAGCGTATTGCTAAGATTTTCGCAGTGAAGGGAACCGAGACCGTGGACAGTATTCACAAGAAACTCGGCCACATTATGTGGGAGTATGTGGGTATGGCCCGCAACGAGGAAGGCCTCAAGAAGGGAATTGAGGAAATCAAAGCCCTGCGCGAGGAATTCTGGAAGACCGTGCGCGTTCCGGGTTGCAATGAGGAATTCAACCAGGAACTGGAGAAGGCCCTCCGTCTTGTCGATTTCTTCGACATCGGCGAACTTATGGCCCGCGACGCCCTTCACCGCAAGGAATCCTGCGGCGGCCACTTCCGCGAGGAAATGCAGACCGAGGAAGGTGAAACCAAGCGTGACGATGAGAACTTCATGTACGTGGGCGCCTGGGAGTACAAGGGAGAAGGAGTTGAGCCGGAACTCCACAAGGAACCGCTCAAGTATGAGAACATCAAGATAGCAACCCGTAACTATAAGGACTGATATGGAATACAATGTGAAAGTATGGCGTCAGCGTAACGCCAAGAGCAAAGGACATTTCGAGACATATCACGTTACGGATGTGGAGGAGGACGCTTCCTTCCTCGAAATGCTTGATATCCTCAACGACCAGCTTATCCGCAAGGGCGTTGAACCGATTGCATTCGATCACGACTGCCGCGAAGGTATCTGCGGCGCCTGTTCCTTATATATAGACGGGCGCGCGCACGGCCCGGACGACCAGGTTACCACCTGCCAGCTGTTCATGCGTCATTTCAAACCGGGAGCCACCATTACCGTGGAACCCTGGAGAAGCGGTGCATTCCCCGTGATCAAGGACCTTGTGGTGGACCGTCAGGCCTTCGACAAGATTCTCCAGGCCGGTGGATTCATTACGGTGCGTACCGGATCGGCACAGGATGCCAATACCATCCTGATTCCGCACGACGATGCCGAACTGTCGATGGATGCAGCCGCTTGCGTTGGTTGCGGCGCCTGTGTTGCAACCTGTAAGAACGGTTCTGCGATGCTGTTCGTGGCCGCCAGAGTGTCTTCGCTGGCGCTTCTGCCTCAAGGTAAACCCGAAGCTGCACGCCGTGCACGCGCAATGGTTGCCAAGATGGACGAGCTGGGATTCGGCAACTGTACTAACACAAGTGCTTGCGAGATGGAGTGCCCCAAGCACGTTACCATCGACCATATTGCCCGCCTTAACCGTGAATATTTAAAGGCTAGATTCAGCGAATAAGGCATTCAGAAGCAAATTTTGAATAATTTTTAAAATTTTTTAATTTAAAAATATTAACTATTTTATACTGTTTTGTTAATAATTGTT
>JAILDI010000038.1 GCA_024689525.1 Bacteroidales bacterium | reverse complement strand
CGGCAGACCTTCCGCGCCCAGGAACTGCCAAACGGGCGATGCGGCCTGCAGGGCCAGGAATTCACCGCGGGTGTCGAACCATGGATTGTTGAAGCCCTCAACCAGCAGGGGACGGGGCGCCAGGCAGGAGACGAGCATATGCTGGTCGAAAGGCATTTCATCCTCCTTGTCGGCATATTTTGCGAACTCCCTGCACCACCAGTATCCGAAATGGTCGACTTCAGAGGCGATATATTCGCCGAAATTCCGCTTGTGAAGCGGCGCTCCGCCTCCGCCAGTCTGGTTGACTACGACAACGGCAAAGCGTTCGTCAAAAGCGCCGGCTATCAGAGCCGTTTTTCCAAGGCGTGAACATCCCGTAAGAACGACTCTGGACTCGTCTATCCTGCTGTCCAGCTCCAGCATATCCATTCCCCTGCACAGGCCCCAGGCCCAGGCCATAAGCGAGCCTGTGGTGGCTTTCTTGTCCCACAACTCGAATATTCCGGTCCTGGCGAGTGCCAGTTGCTCTTCCTTGTCCTGTATTTTATCCGGGTCGGGGGAGAGGTCGGTGTAGCAGGCGGTAACGAAGGCATAGCCGCGGGCCAGGATTTCGTCGATGGGGAAGACAGTGGCCGGATCCGGCCCTGTTTCTCCGGCGAATACTTTATCATTGCCGATGAAGTTGAGCATTATCACTGCAGGAACGGGACCTCCTGCATCGGCCGGATATAAAATTTCCCAGTCGATATGCGGCCCGCTGCCGTCTTTCCGGAAGGTCATGCGTACACGCTTGTGCGTGGCGTCTCCGCTGGATTCAAGGTGAATCGAGCTTGCGGGAGGCATCGACCCGTACATTTCGTTCTGGAAAATGTCCAGGATTTCCCGGCGCCTTGTCTGCCACTGGTCCGGGGTTGCCACAGGAGTGCCATCGACAAATAAAAGAGGGTCTGGAAGCGTGTAGGGCCTTACTTTGCTCTCGTCTTTGTTGAATATCTTGCGTGGCTTGTCGCTACCGGAAACGACTCCTTGCGCGAGGAGCGTCCCGGATATGACGAACATCAGCAGAAAGGCGATATACTTCTTCATACTGCAAAAGTAGAAAAACTTTTCTTATCTTTGCGTATAACCATATTCTTAAAAGACGATGCTTGCTAATAACGACCTTGTCAATCCCGACGGTTTCGTCCTTGAGCATCCTGCCATCGATGTGGCAGATCCTGTGGCCACTGCCAGGTGGTGGTGCGAGAATCTTGGATTCACGATGACTTCCCAGAAGGACGATGCCACTCATACGACCTTCATTGTGGACGCCACCGGCCGTGTGGCCATCGAGATGTATCGCGCCAGGACCACTCCGGCGGCCCCGGACTATGCTTCGATGGACCCGCTCACATTGCATTTCGGCTTCACTTCAAAGGATATCGACGCCGACGTCGAGCGCCTTTTGAAAGCCGGCGCCACCCTCATCGAACGCAAGACAACTCCCGGCTTCGAAGGAGCGATGCTGAAGGATCCCTTCGGTATTTCCATTCAGCTGGTAAAACGTGAAAAGAGCGTGCTGCTCAAATAGTTATGAAGAGGTTTAGTTTCCTGGCCGCGGCTTTGCTTCTGTCGGCCCTGGCCGTATCGGCCCAAAAATACAATAATCCCGTCCTGCATCTGGATTATTCCGACCCGGACGTCTGTCGCGTGGGGAAGGATTACTGGATGACGGCATCGTCCTTCAACTGCTTCCCCGGGCTGCCCATCCTGCATTCTACCGACCTTGTGAACTGGGAACTGGTGGGCTCCGCTCTGGCGGATTATCCCTATGAACTTGCTCCTGGCGAGGGCGTCTGGGCGCCTGCCATCCGCTATCACAAGGGGTGGTATTACATCTTCGTGGGGGATCCGGACCACGGCATCTTTATGGTGCGCAGCAAGGATCCGGCCGGGACGTGGGAAGAGCCGGTGTGGGTGACTGAGGAGAAGGGATTCATCGACCCGTGTCCTTTCTGGGACAATGACGGAAAGGCTTATCTGTCGCACGCGGCCGCCGGTTCCAGGGCGGGGCTCAAGAGCGTGATTTTCGTTGCGCCGATGTCGCCCGACGGCACCCGGCTCCTGGGGCCTTCCAGGGTGGTTTACGACGGTCATCGCACCCAGCCCACGATCGAGGGCACGAAGTTCTACAAGCGAAAAGGCTACTATTATATATTCGCGCCCGCGGGAGGAGTTTCCGACGGCTGGCAAACCGCCCTTCGCGCCAGTGAGCCCTATGGCCCTTATGAGGAAAGGATTGTAATGGCCCAGGGCGGCAGCGACATCAACGGCCCTCACCAGGGCGCCTGGGTCGATGGCCTTGGCGGCGACTGGTTCTTCCACTTCCAGGACAAGGGTGCCTATGGCCGCATCGTCCATCTTCAGCCTATGAAATGGGGGGCCGATGGATGGCCGATAATAGGGGAGGACCCTGACGGCGACGGCGTAGGCCAGCCCGTGAATTTCCACGAAAGCCCGCGCGGAGTGGCCCAGAAGGGATTTTCGCCCAGGTCCGTGGTTGGCCCTTACGGACTTCTTTTGGACTGGCAGTATCCCTGCGTGCCTTCTCCTTTCTGGCATTATGCCTTGCCTGATGGCTCAGTCCGGCTGTTCAGCGTGGAGCAGGGCTCTTCATACAGGAATCTGTGGGATTGCAGCAACGTGCTCCAGCAGAAGTTCCCGGCGGAACACTTTACGGTTACCGCCAGACTGGTCTTCCGTCCAAATCCGCAGCTGGTCCAGAGGGGAGAGCAGGCCGGGATGGTTGTAATGGGAACCGATTATGCCGGCATCAGTGTTACCGACCGCACCGGCGGAGCGCAGCTGGAAAGCTTCGTCTGCCGTGGTGCTTCCGAAGGCTCACCTGAAGAAATCAAGGCGATCAGTATGCTGCCGTACACAGAAGGCAGGCAAGTGGAGTTTTGGGTGAAACTGCTTGTGGTTGCGCGCGATACCGACGGGCCCGTTCCGGATGCCCTGTGTATGATTTCCTACAGTACGGACGGCGTTACGTTTGAAAGAGCCGTTCCGTTTGTTGCCAAACCCGGAAAATGGATTGGGGCAAAATTCGGATTTTTCTGCAACAGGTACGCTCCCAAGAACGATTCCGGCTCCCTGGACATCTGTGATTTTTCAATCGTTTGCGACGATTGAAAAATTAAATTTGGAAGTTTGTGCAAACGTTTGTATATTTGCAGCGACATGGTAACAATAACCGATATCGCTGCCGCTTTGGGCATTACTCCTTCCACGGTTTCACGGGCTCTCGCCGGGAGTCCGCGCGTTAAGGAAGAAACCCGCCTTGCTGTGGAGAAGGCTGCGATGGAAATGGGCTACGAACGCAACGTGGTGGCATCCAACCTTCGCCGCGGCCGTTCCAATATCGTCGGCATCATCGTCCCCCGTATACACCGTGAGTTTTTCTCCAATGTGATCGGAGGAGCGGAGAGCGTACTCAATGAGGCCGGTTACAATGTTCTCATCTGCCAGACCAAGGAAGACGTGGCTGCTGAAATCAAGGCTCTCAAGACCCTCCAGCACTATCGCGTGGCCGCGGTCATTATGTCGCACGCCATCAACGCGCCCAGTGGGAAGCACATCCGCGAGATTCTTGGGACTGACACCCCTCTGGTGCAGTTCGACCGCGTATTCGCTGATGTCCCCGGTGCAAAGATAGTGGGTGCAAACTGCCAGGGTGCATTCACGGCAACGAAACACCTTATCCAGGCCGGATATAAGCGCGTCGGCACTCTTGCCGGATATATGAGCGCCCTGCCTTTCGTGGAGCGCCTTGCCGGATATCGTCTGGCACTGGCCGATGCCGGAATGTCTTTCAACCAGGATCTTGTCTTTATGGACACCATCGTCCGTGAAACCGGCTACCAGGCATGCAAGAAGGCCATCGAGGCTGGGTGCGACGCGCTTTACTGCGCTGGCGACTTTTCCGCTCTGGGAGCTGTCGACGCCCTGCGCGAGAAAGGCATCAGAATACCGGAGGAATTCGGTATTGTGGGCACAGCAAATGAGACCTTTACTTCCCTTATGAGTCCTTCACTTAGTTCCCTCAGCCAGCATCCATACGAGATGGGTCAGGAAGCAGCCCGTGCATTCCTGGACGGCCGCACGGACACTGTGGAGATACCTATGGACCTGCAAATCAGACAATCATCAAATAAAAACACTAAATGGCAAAAGTAGTAACCTTCGGCGAAGTTATGCTCCGCCTGTCCACCCCCGGATTTCTCCGTTTTTCCCAGGCCCGTCAGTTCGACGCCATATTCGGCGGCGGCGAGGCCAACGTGGCCGTATCCCTGGCCAACTTTGGTGTCGATGCGCATTTCGTGACGCGTCTCCCCAAGAACGATATCGCCCAGATGTGCACCTCGGAGCTCCGCGGCTTCGGTGTTAACCTGGACGGCGTGGTATACGGCGGCGAGCGTGTTGGCATTTACTATCTGGAAACCGGCGCTGTCGCCCGTGGTTCCAAGGTTGTGTACGACCGCGCTCATTCCTCGATTTCGGAGATCCAGCCCGGTATGGTGGATTGGAAGGCGGTTCTGAAGGGTGCCGATTGGTTCCACTGGACCGGCATCACCCCGGCCCTGTCCCAGGGCGCGGCGGACGCCTGCCTGGAAGCCATCAAGGTGGCTAACGAACTGGGCGTGAAAGTGTCCTGCGACCTTAACTACCGCAAGAAACTGTGGCAGTATGGCAAGACGGCCGCTGAGGTTATGCCCGCTCTCGTCGAGGGTTGCGACCTGATTCTCGGAAACGAGGAAGATGCCGAGAAGGAATTCGGCATCAAGCCGGAAGGCTTCGACGCGGAGAAAACCGGCGGCGAAATCGACCAGACCCGTTTCGAGAGCGTATGCCGTCAGCTTATGAAGAGGTTCCCGCGCTGCAAGAAGGTGGCTATCACCCTGCGCGGCTCAATCAACGCCAACCACAACACCTGGGGCGGCGTCCTGTTCGACGGTAACACCCTCTGGCAGAGCCGCAGATACGATATCACCCACATCGTAGACCGCGTCGGCGGTGGCGATTCCTTCATGGGCGGCCTCCTGTACGGCCTCCTCACATATCCTACCGACCAGGAAGCCATCGAATTCGCGGCAGCCGCATCGGCCCTCAAGCACACCATCTTCGGCGACTACAACCGCGCTACCGTCGCGGAAGTCGAAGCCCTCATGAAAGGCGGCGGTTCCGGTCGCGTTTCACGTTAGTTGTTTTTCGAGCTTACGTTCATTATGGCAAAATTCAATAAAATAGACACTATAGGTCTTATCAGGAGCACGGGTATCGTGCCGGTGTTCTACAATAAGGACGTGGAACTCACCAAGAAGGTGGTAAAAGCCTGCTATGACGGCGGTATCCGCGCCTTCGAATTCACCAATCGCGGCGACGGAGCACACATCGTCTTCAAGGAACTCATCGGCTTTGTGCGTGCAGAGTGCCCTGAGATGGCCCTCGGCGCAGGCACCATACTGGACGCGCCCACCGCTGCACTGTATATGCAACTTGGCGCCGATTTCCTGGTATCTCCCTGCTGCGTTGATGAGGTTATCGCCATTGCAAACCGCCGTGGAGTGCCCTACAGCCCCGGTTGCGGAACGGTTACTGAAATCGTCCACGCCATGGAGCTCGGTTGCGATCTGGTGAAAGTATTCCCCGCAGGAACCGTAGGCGGCCCCGCATTCGTGAAGAACATCCTGGCCCCGCTGCCCTGGGCGATGGTCATGTGCACCGGTGCCGTGGAACCCACTCAGGAGAACCTCGCAGCCTGGGCCAAGAGCGGCGTAACCGCCGTGGGTATGGGCTCCAAGCTCTTCCCCAAGGAAGTCCTCGCCGCCGGCGACTGGGCTGCTGTCTCCGCCCTCTGCGCCCAGTGCCTCACCTGGTTCGGCAAGTAGCGCGTATCGCCCGTAAACTGCAACTTGCAGTATATCAGCGATTTATCAAAACGGGGTGTTGCATTTTGCAACACCCCGTTTGCGTATTTCATTGATTATCAATCACATCCATTTTACGCTATAGTGCGTAAGCCTGTGGCGGGCAGTTTTCCTCGGCAAATCGAGGAGAGCCCTTTCATGGAGCTCCCCGCAGATTTGACGGGAGAAAACTGCTTTCGGCATTCCAGAGTTTGCCGGATATCCACGAAAAATGGGTTTGAGAGCACTCTGCTTGGATATCCGTCCTGGTTTTTGGCCGTTTTGGCCATTTTTGTTGCCGGATATCCATCAAATATATATTTGAGAGCCTTCCAGATGGATATCCGGCAACGGAAGGAAGGGGCAGTGCGATGGTGGTTGGGAGTCCAGCGCACGGGCCAGCCCATACTGCCGCGCCTAACGGCTTGCCGCCTTGGTGTTTCCCCGGCTTTTGGGCGTCTCGACCGAGCGAGCCACCCAAAAACCGTGTAAACGCCAAGGTTCTCCAGGGGCCTCTGGCCACACTTTAGCCTTATTGGGAGAGAAAATGGCCTCATCGCCTGCTCGAATGATCAGGGACGGCATAAACATATCAGGGTCTCTGCTGCCGTGCTGCCGCCAAGCCCCGGAAATAGTGAAACGCACGAAAAGAGAGATTTGTGAGTTTCGTGGCAGGTTTTACGGCAAATACCGGCAAATAGTGTTCGCGAGACACACGAAACGGTTGTTTTGTGCATCTCGCAACGAGCAAAGAGAGCACACATACTATGTGTTACGACCAATCCCCAACAGAACGCACTACAGGGCACATTCGCTTCTACACATAGTATGTGTGATACCACGTACAGGCCACCAGGACCATACTACACATACTATGTGTTGCGACCAAACAGCCACAGAGCGCACTGCAAGGCACTTTCGCTTCTACACATAGTATGTGTGACCCCACGTACAGGCCACCAGGGCCATACTACACATACTATGTGTTGCGACCAAACAGCCACAGAACGCACTACAAGGCACATTTGTTTTTACACTTAGTATGTGTTACCCCCAGTACGGTCCACCAGGGCTACATTACACATACTATGTGTTGCGACCAACCTACCACAGAGGGCACTGCAGAGCACATTCGCTTTTACACATATATGTGTAGCGGCGAGAAGGAGAAAAAGGGTGGTATGGTGGTAGTTGTGCGGCGGGGGTGGGGGAGGGGCGCACTTAAGGGTGTCGGTCGAGGTCCTCTTAAGAGCGTTTTGGGGCGTTTTTGTACTTTAGGGTGACCGGGATTGTCCCCTTGGTAGCGGGGAGTTGGGGAAAAAATGAGGAAATAAATGTAATTTTTTAGGAATTTGTGCAAACGTTTGGATTTTTTTGCTTATATTTGCGGAGAACACTTTGTAACTGTAGCCGATGAATTTTCATAAGCCGCTGACAATCAGCTTGATAATGCTTCTTTCAGTCGCCATTTCTTGTGGAGTGGAAGACAAACGTTTGCACAACCTTTATGACGACGTGCCTTTCAGTATGGAAGAAATCCGTATGCCGGCTATTCCCGGGAACGTTGTAGTTCTTACGGATTTTGGTGCGAAAGGGGATGGAGTAACGCTGAATACGGAAGCATTCCAAAGCGCCATAGACCGGCTCGAGGCTATGGGCGGCGGAAAGCTTATCGTGCCGGACGGTATCTGGTTCACCGGCCCCATCGGCCTGAAGAGTCATATCGAACTGCATCTTGAAGATAATGCTATAATCGTTTTCTCCACCGATCAGGATCTGTATCCTATCATCGACACGAATTTCGAGGGTTTGGATGTGCGTCGATGCCTTTCTCCCATCCACGCGGAGAATGCCACCGATATCGCTATAACCGGAAAGGGCGTGATTGACGGAAACGGCGCGGCCTGGAGGGAAGTGAAGAGGCGCAAGGTAGGGGACGATATCTGGAAGCCCCTGGTGAAGTCCGGCGGAGTGCTCAGCGAAGATGAATCCGTGTGGTATCCGGACGAAGGCTATATGAAGGCCCGTCTCACTGCGGGAAGCCTCAATTTCCCGGATCCCAGCCTGGACGAAAACGAGATCAAGACATTCTTGAGGCCTGTTCTTGTGAGCATTCGCGAATGTGAGAATATCCTTCTGGAGGGCGTTTCATTCCAGAATTCTCCTGCATGGAACCTGCATCCGCTGTGGTGCAGGAACCTCATCATAAAGGACATCGTGGTGCGTAACCCGCACTATTCCGCCAATGGCGACGGTATCGATATCGACGGCTGCGAGAATGTGGTTCTCACCGGCTCCAGTTTCGATGTGGGCGATGATGCCATCTGCATCAAATCAGGCAAGGATGAGGACGGCCGCAGGCACGCCAAGGTGTGCCGCAACCTTATCATCGACAATTGCACGGTATATCATGGTCACGGCGGATTTGTGATTGGCAGCGAGATGAGCGGGGGAGTGGAGAACATCCTGGTTCAGAACTGCCGCTTCCTTGGAACCGACGTGGGACTCAGGTTCAAGAGCACCCGTGGCCGCGGTGGCCTGGTGAAGGACATCTGGTGCCGGAACATCTATATGAAGGACATCACTTCCTACGGCGTAATCTTCAACCTGTACTATGCAGGCGTGGCCGCCAGCGATATGTCCACGGACACGCAGGAAGACCTTCAGCCCGTGGACGAAACCACTCCTGAGTTCCGCGACATCCATTTCAGCGATATCGTTTGCTCGGGTGCCAAGCAGGCAATCTATCTGAACGGCCTGCCGGAACTGCCCATCAGCAACGTCAGCTTCGAAAACAGCATCTTTACTGCGGACAAACCGCAGGAATTGCACTATACTAAAGACATCACTTTCAAGAACGTTACTGTTAACGGCGTCGCATTATGAAGCATTTCACCATCATAGCCGCCCTGTGGCTCATTTGCAGCAGTTTCACCGTCCACCTGATGGGGGACAGTACGATGGCGGAGAAGGACCTCAAGGGAGGCACCAATCCGGAACGAGGATGGGGAATGATGTTCCAGAACTTTCTGGACGATGGCGTGAAAGTGATCAACTACGCACAGAACGGGCGCAGCACCAAGAGTTTCATCGACCTGGGGCTCTGGGGAAAGGTTTATGAAGCCATTCAGCCCGGTGACTATGTGTTCATCCAGTTCGGCCACAACGACTCCAAGGAGAGCGATCCGGAGCGTTATGCCGCTGCGTGGGGCGCATATCAGGACAATCTCCGCCTCTTCGTGGACAAGACCCGCGAGAAGGGCGGAATCCCCGTTCTGCTCACTCCTGTGGCCCGTCGATGGTTCAAGGCCGATGGCCTGGACCGCAACTGTCACGGCGACTATCCCGCCGCGATGAAGGCGGTGGCCGATGAGCAGGGCGTGATCCTCCTGGACGTTACCACATCGACCCTCGACTGGCTGGAAAGCCTGGGCGACGAAGCCTCCAAGGCCTATTTTATGATTTCCACCGGCAAGGACGACAACACCCACACCGTGGCCTGCGGCGCACGCAAAGTCACCGAAATCATCTGCGGCCTCATCGAAACTCAGATTCCCGAGATCGCTGAACATCTACAGCGCTACGACATTGTAGTATCGGCCGATGGTCACGGCGACTATATGACGGTTCAGGAAGGTATCAACGCCTGCCCGGACTACAGTCACAAGGAGATCACACGCGTGTTCATCCGCAAGGGCGTCTACAAAGAGGAAGTGGTAATTCCCCACAACAAGTTCCGCCTGTACATCAAGGGCGAGGATGCCCTCGATACTATCATCACTTTCGACAAATACGCTAAGGCAACGTGGCCTGGACGCGATTTCGTCATCGGCACATCAGGCAGCGCCACTATCTACATCCACTCCAGCTACGTCACTTTCGAAGACATTACCTTCGAGAACAGCTCGGGCGAGGGCAAGGATATCGCACAGGCCGTGGCGGTGTTCACCGACGGAGATTTCCTGTTCTTCAACCGCTGCCGCTTCATCGGCAATCAGGATACCCTGTACACATACGGCCGATATGGCAAGGACGGCGGAATCAAGCGCAATTATTATAAGGACTGCTACATCGAGGGCACGACGGATTTCATCTTCGGCCCCAGCATCTGCTACTTCGAGAATTGCCAGATCCACTCCAAGAAGAACAGCTATGTCACCGCCGCTTCCACGCTACAGGGCCAGAAATACGGTTACGTGTTCAAGAATTGCCGCCTCACCGCCGACCCCGGCATCGACAAATGCTATCTGGGAAGGCCCTGGGGGGCATATGCCAAGACGGTTTTCATCGACTGTGAACTGGGCGGGCACATCCTGCCGGAAGGCTGGCACGACTGGGAGAAGGAAGGCAAGCCCAATACGAAGAAGAACTCCTATTACGCGGAGTACGGCAGCACGGGGCCGGGCGCAAGAGGCCCGCGCGTGAAGTGGGCCCACACCCTGAAGGCCCGCGACCTTAAGAACTACACATTCGAGAAAGTGATGTTCCAGAAACAGGATGGTATCATCTGGAACCCCTACGACAACCGATGAAAAGATATCTCATATTATTGTTGTGCGCCTTGACTGCCTGTGGAACGGCAGCCGAGGCACCGATGTCTCTGAAGGTTGTGCGCAGCGAGATGAAGCGCAACCCGGAGGCGAGCTACATCGACGGCCAGGAAGGGAACCTGAAATGGAATTATACCACAGGGCTGGAGCTCAAGGCGATGCTGGACGTGTATGAGTCTTCAAAGAAGGCTCGGAAGGACAAGATTCTGGAATATGTCGATGCCTGGTACGACGCAATCATCGACGAAACGGGTACCATATATAAATATAAGCGCACGAACTACTCCACGGATCATATCTGCCCCGGCAGGACGCTTTTCCAGCTGTACGACATCACCGGCAAGGAGAAGTACCGCATGGCGATGGACACGCTCTACCGCCAGATCCAGGAGCAGCCCCGTACCCCGGAAGGCGGTTTCTGGCACAAGAAGATATATCCCAACCAGATGTGGCTGGACGGTCTTTATATGGCCCAGCCTTTCTATGCCGAATATACCAAAAGGTATGTCGATGACAGCCTTAAAGAGGCCAACTACAAAGACATCGCCCTCCAGTTCCGCACCGTTTACGGGCATACCTATGACCCCGCCACCGGCCTTCTGCGCCACGCCTGGGATTCCTCGCACGAGATGTTTTGGTGCGACAAGACCACCGGCCAGAGCGAACACGCGTGGGGCCGCGCAATGGGCTGGTACGCAATGGCACTGGTCGATGTGGCCGAAATCCTTCCGGAGGGGGAGCCCAGGAACGAAATCATCGACCTGTTGAACAAGGTGATGGATTCGATAATGGATTACAATGAGATGTCCTCCTTCATGTGGTACCAGGTCCTGGACTGCCCCGGCCGATATGGAAACTACCTGGAGTCCACCTGCAGCGCAATGTTCGTATACACGCTACTCAAGGGAACGCGCCTGGGAATCCTGAAAAACTTCACTGCCGATGACGCCAGGCGCTTCTACACCAAGATGCTCCAGTGCTTCGTGCGTCTGGACAAGGACAACATCATAAACCTCACCCAGTGCTGCGAGGTTGCCGGTCTTGGCGGAAAGCAGAACCGCAGCGGCACTTTCGAATATTACATCAACGAACCTGTCCGTTCGAATGACCCCAAGGGCATCGGACCCCTCATTTGGGCGGCACTTGAAATAGAAAGACAATGAGAAAACTCCTGTCGATACTTTGCCTGGCGGCAATGATGGCCTGCTCCTGCGGAGGAGGGGAAGACGATCCCGTAACCCCCTCGAAGCCCGGCAAACCGGAATCGCTGAATCTTCACAGCGCCACGACCACCTCGCTCACTTTCCAGTGGAAAGCCGTAACCGGGGCCGATTCCTACAAGTGGAGGCTCCTCAAGGGCAATACCGAGGTGAATGGCGGCACCGTGAAAGGCCGTAACGTGAGCGTCGAGGGCCTGGAACCCGGCACCGCGTATAAATTCGGCGTGCGCAGCGTGGCTGCCGACGGATCCGTTTCCGATGAGGCCACGGTTGAGGCCCAAACGGAGGCCGAATCCATTGTCGATCCCCCCGTGGACCCTCCCGTGGATCCTCCCGTGGATCCCACAGGCAAATACGAGGACTTCCTCATCCCCGCCTGCGAGGAAGACGGCCAGGCCCGTGCATTCCCCGGCGCTGAAGGCGGCGGAATGTGGACCACCGGCGGCCGCGGAGGCACTGTGTATCACGTCACCTCCCTGGCTGACACGAATACCGAAGGCACTCTCCGTTACGGCGTGCAAACCCTCTCCGGCCCCAGGATCATCGTGTTCGACGTGGCCGGCATCATCGAACTCACCAGCCAGCTGCAGGTTAAGAAGGGCGATGTGTATATCGCGGGCCAAACTGCCCCCGGCGACGGCATATGCCTGAAGAACTACACCTTCCGTATAAGCGCAAGCAACGTAATTGTGCGCTTCATCCGCTGCCGCATGGGCGACGAAAGGCAGACGGAAGACGACGCCATGCAGGTTATGGACCACGACGACGACAAGTACAGCAACATAATCATCGACCACTGCTCCGTGAGCTGGTGCACGGATGAATGCGCTTCGTTCTACGGCATGAAGAATTTCACTTTCTCCTGGAATATCGTTTCCGAGAGTCTCCGCAACTCCGTCCACGGCAAGGGCGCACACGGCTATGGCGGCATCTGGGGCGGAAACAACGCCACCTACCACCACAACCTGCTGGCCCATCACGACAGCCGCAACCCCCGCATCGACCACGACTATGTCTCCACCCAGAAGGGTCCAGTTACCATCTCCAACAACGTGGTTTACAACTGGTACGGCAACACCTGCTATGGCGGAGAAAGCTCTTCCAATAACGGTTCGGATTACAGGAAGTACAATTTCATCTACAACTACTACAAACCCGGCCCCGTCACTCCGTCCAGTCACCTGTGGCTTCTGGATCCCACAACAAGCTGCAGCAACTGCGGCGGCACCATCCTCCCGGGACACTTCTATATGACGGGCAATATACTCAACGGAAAGAGTTCCGTGAACTCGGACAACTGGACCGGCACCACGGCATCGTCAACCGTGATAGCGAAGATCAAGGAGACATCGGCATATCCCTTCGAGCCGATGAGTATCCATAGCGCACAGGATGCATTTGCGGCCGTAACCGCTTATGCCGGAGCAAGTTATGCCAGGGACGTCGTGGACGCCCGCATAGCACGCGAGACAATCGACGGCACATACACCTATGAAGGAAGCGCCACCACGGACAAGAACGGAAATGCGCTCGCTTCCAACAAACTTTCCCGCAAGGGACTCATCGACACTCAGAGCGATGTGGGCGGCTGGCCGGAGTACAACTACGACAAGAACGACGAGAATCTCCGCGACTCGGACTCCGACGGTATGCCCAACTGGTTCGAAGAGCAGTTCGGCCTCAATAAGTCGTCGGCAGCGGATGCATCTGCAAAGACACTGGACAAGTACGGAAGGTACACCAACCTGGAAATGTACCTCCATTATATAGTAAGGAATATAGTTGCAGCACAGAATGCAAACTCAAATTATACTAAATATAATCTCTAACCCAAAAAACCAATTCCAATGAAAAGTTTGACAAAGAAACTTCTTCTTTCGCTCGCACTTTGCTTGGGAACGGCAGGTCTCCTTCTTGCGCAGACCACCGTCAAGGGTGTGGTATCAGACCCTGACGGACTGCCCCTTATCGGTGCAGGCGTATTTGTGGAAGGAACCACAATCGGCGTTGTCACCGGCATCGACGGCGACTACACCATCACCGTACCCTCCGAGTCGGCGAATCTGGTCTTCTCCTACATCGGTTATGCCGATCAGGTGGTCCCCGTTGGCGGACGCACCCAGATCGACGTGACCATGCAGGAAGACTCCAACTTCCTGGACGAAGTGGTTGTGGTAGGTTATGCGACGGTAAAGCGCCGCGACCTGCTGGGCTCCGTTTCCTCCGTGGGCAGCGACAAGCTCGTGGAGCAGCCCGTAACCACCGTAAGCCAGGCCCTGTCCGGTAAGATGGCCGGCGTGTCCGTGGTCACCACGGAAGGCGACCCGGATGCCGACATCAAGATCCGCGTCCGCGGCGGCGGCTCCATCACCCAGGACAGCAGCCCTCTGTACATTGTCGATGGCTTCCCCGTGGAGAGCATCAACGACATTCCCTCCTCGGAAATCGCCTCCATCGACGTACTGAAGGACACCTATTCAACTGCAATCTATGGTTCACGAGGCGCCAACGGCGTTGTCATCGTAACCACCAAGAGCGCTGAGAAAGGCCAGAAAGTGTCTGTGAAATTCAACACTTACTACGGCCTCAAGACCATGGCCAACAAGAACGCCATCGTGGCCATGGACCCGGAGAACTACGTGAAGTTCCAGTATGAGCTTGCCAGCATCCGCGACAACGTGAGCTCCAACTACACCCCGTACTTCGGTTCATTCAGCGACATCGACCTCTACAGCGGCCTCAAGGGCAACAATTGGGTCGATGCCGTATTCGGCAACACCGGAAGCACCTTCTCCACCGACCTGTCGGTTTCCGGCAGCGGAGAGAACTTCAACTGGACACTCGGTTATGCCCATCTGGGCGACCAGGCCATCATGTCCGGCTCCGACTACACCCGTGACAACCTGAACTTCAAGGGTCATTTCAAGACCTCGAAGAATACCTTCATCGATGCCAATATCCGCTACTCCCGCGTGAATGTGCGCGGCAGCGGCGCCAACGGCATCAACGACACCGGTACCACTTCCGGTAACGGCCGTCTCAAGCACGCCGTCTCCTATGCACCCATCCCCGTGGCTGCAACCATCCAGGGTGCCGATGAAGAGCAGGACTATGGCGACAACGCTCCGCCTCTGCGCAGTGTGGCCGACAATGACTCCCGCCGCGTCCGCAGCACCTGGAACGCCAACGCATCCTTCAACTGGAACATAAAGGACAACCTCACCCTCAAGATCGAGGGCGGCCTGGAGGACTACCGCCAGGGCGACGACCGTTTCTACGGCCTCACCACCTACTATGTGGCCCAGAACTCCACGGTGAAGAACACTCCTTCCAACCAGCACAAGGAAGCCTTCCGCACCAGGTACCGCAACACCAACACCCTCACCTGGAATCTCTTCCAGGACGATGCCGACAAGAACCTGAGCCTCCTCTTCGGTCAGGAATTCACCCTCACCAAGAGCAATACCCTCACCATGATGGTCGATGGCCTGCCCACGTTCTATGACTCCCAGATGGCCTGGAACTTCATGGCCTCCGGCACCCCGTCATCGACAAATAACTATTTCAACCCGGACGACAAGCTCCTGTCCTTCTTCGGCCGCGCCAATTATGACTACCAGCACAAATATTCGCTGGGCGTCACGCTGCGCGCCGACGGCTCCTCCAAGTTCGCCCGCGGCAACCGCTGGGGCTTCTTCCCTTCGGCAGCCGCCTCCTGGACCATCTCCAACGAGGAATTCATGGCAGGAACCACCAACTGGCTGGACCAGCTGAAGCTCCGCTACAGCTTCGGTACCGCCGGTAACAACAACATTCCTTCCGGTCAGCTGATGAAGACCTACTCCTCCACAACCACATCGTGGATCTCGCAGGCCAACAACATCTTCACCGCAGGTAAGGTGATGAACAATCCGGACCTCACCTGGGAGACTTCCTACACCCACAACCTGGGCGTGGACTTCAGCCTTTCCAAGGGTAAGCTTTCCGGTAGTGTCGAGGTTTACCAGAACGACACCAGGAACCTCCTGATCAACTTCCCCATCCCCGGCTCAGGTTACGACAGCCAGTATCAGAACGTGGGTTCCACCCGCAACCGCGGTGTCGAGCTCACCCTGAACGCCCCTCTGGTGCAGACTAAGGACTTCTCCCTGAACCTGAGCGGCAACATCGCCTATAATAAGAATATGGTAACCGACCTGGGCGGCCTTGAGTCCATCACGGCTCAGTCCTACTGGGCGTCCACCGAAATCGGCGACGACTACATCGTCCAGGTGGGCCAGCCTCTCGGCAACATGTACGGCTATGTGAGCGACGGCTTCTACACAGTTGACGACTTCACATGGGACGGCACCAAGTGGGTGCTGAACGAGGGCGTTGTGGACTGCTCCGGTATCATCGGCGCAGCTTATATGCGTCCCGGTGCTCCCAAATACAAGGACCTCGAAAACGTGGACGTGCTTGACGAAGAGGGCAACGTCATCGGCAAGACCGGCGACGGCAAACTCACCGCGGCAGACCGCACCGTCATCGGCAACGCGATTCCGGACTTCACTGGCGGTTTCTCCCTGAGCGCATACTACAAGGGCTTCGATTTCGGCGCCAACTTCAACTATATGATCGGCAACCAGGTGTACAACGCCAACAAGATCGAGTTCACCAGCTCCCGCAAGTTCTACAACCGTAACCTGCTCAACAGCATGGACGTGGACAAGCGCTGGACCAACATCGACTGGACCACCGGCGAACTTGTGAACGATCCCGTGGCCCTGGCGGCGATGAATGAAGGCAAGACGATGTGGAACCCCGCAATCGGCAATGCCGTATTCAGCGACTGGGCGGTTGAGGACGCTTCATTCCTGCGCCTGCAGAGCCTCACCCTGGGCTACACTCTCCCCGAGAGCCTGGTCCAGAAGGCCCACCTGCGCCGCGCACGCGTCTATGTCACCGGAACCAACCTCCTGTGCCTCACCAAGTACTCGGGCTACGATCCTGAAGTCGATACCCGCCGTTCCACTCCTCTTACCCCCGGCGTGGACTATTCCGCATACCCGAAGAGCATCGGTTTCGTGGCCGGTGTAAATCTCACCTTCTAATCTGACGGGACTATGAAAAAGACATTTTACTATATCCTTTCTGCAGTAGCAGCGGTAATGATGGCATCGTCCTGCGAAAGCCTCCTGGACAGCGAGTCGCCTTCCACCTTCGATGCAGCAACCGTTTTCTCGAACTACAACCTGGCGGAAAGCACAGTTTTCTCTATCTCCCAGTCCTTCGGCGAGACAAACTCCTACCGCGGACGTTATCTTTCCTGGATTGGCCTGAACAGCGACATCGAGTGGTACAATACATTCAAACAGACCGATGAGAAATACCAGATTGCCGCTTACAGCCTGCTGTACAACAACAGCCAGCTTAACCTGGACAACGGTCCCTTCGCCAAGATGTACGAAGGTATCGAGCGCGCAAACCTGTGCATCGACGGTCTCCGCACCTATGGCAAACCCGAAGAGAACGCCGACATGGCTTATCTCCTTGGCGAGGCACTCACAATGCGTGCGTTCCTCTATTATGACCTCACCCGCGCCTGGGGCGATGTTCCAGCCCGCTTCACTCCTGTGACCAGCGACGACATCTATGTTGCCAAGAGCAGCCGTGACGTTATCTACAAGCAGCTTCTGGCCGACCTGGAAGAGGCCATCCCTTACCTGCCTTATCCCGGCGCAACTGCCGCAACTTCCCGCACCGACCGTGTGAACAAGCTGTTTGCGGAAGGCCTGTATGCCCGCATCGCCCTTATGGCATCCGGATATGCAATGCGTCCCGACGATATGACGGGCGACGACCTTGGCCAGAACAGGCTTTCGGACGATCCGGAGCTCACCAAGGCCATCCTTTATCCGAAGGCCCTTGCCTATCTTGAGGATGCAATCAATTCCAAGAGCGCTTCCCTGGAAGACTTCGAGACCTACTGGAAGAACCAGAGCAATATGAACAACCTGGTGGCCGGCCCCGGTCACGAGACCCTGTTCGTGATCCCGTTCTCCAATGGCCGCGGCCGCTGGAACTACACATTTGCAGTACGCAGCGAGGGTTCCTCCTATGCAGGCGGTGCAACCGTCACCCGTGGCGGTGATGCCGGCCCCGTTCCCACGATGTGGTTCAATTACGACAAGGACGATGTCCGTCGCGACGTCACTTGCGTGAACTGGCGCTGGAACAAGGACGACGAGCCCGAACTTCCCGGCATCCAGAGGTGGTATTTCGGTAAATACCGCTTCGACTGGATGACATCTCACCCTTACACCGGCGGTAACGACGACGGTATCAAGCCCGTCGTGCTCCGTTATGCCGACATCCTCCTGATGGCCGCGGAGATCGCAAACGAGCTGAACAAGCTCAACGATGCCAAGGACTATTTCCTGGAGGTCCGCGAACGCGCATTCAAGGGCAACGAGGACAAGGCTGAAGCATATGTCGATGCCATTGCCTCCAAGGAAGATATGTTCGACAAAATCGTAGACGAGCGCGCATTCGAGTTCTGCGGTGAAATGACCCGCAAGTTCGACCTCATCCGCTGGAATCTCCTCAAGACCAAGCTGGACCAGGCGAAGGCCGATATGACCAACCTCCGCAACCTCACCGGCAAGTATGCCGGCGTCAACGGCCTCAACGGAGATGTCTACTATCAGGTCGATGGTTCCGAAATCATCGTCTACGGCTTCAACGGCGAAACCACCAAGCCCGCAGGTGCCTGGGAAAAGAAGGCCGAATACTTCACCAAGGTTGTGGACTCCAAGGGTGCCGATACCGGCCTGTACGATGCCCTCATTGGCGGTATATACGATGCCGATCCCGTGCAGCATATGTTCTGGCCCATATTCCGTACCACCCTCATCAACAGCCAGGGTATGATTAAGAACGACTACGGCTACGATAATCTGTAATGACTATGAAAAGAATTAACATACTCAAAGCCGCCGTTATAGCGCTCGCATCTGCAACGATGTTTGCAGGCTGCGTACAGGAAGCGTTCGAGGAGATTACCGAAATCAACCTCACCCGCTGCCTTGAACCCCAGAACCTGTCGGTAAAGGTCGATGTGGCCACGGGCGACAATGTAACCTTCGGATGGGATGTGAACAAGGATGCCGATTCGTACAACCTCGTGGTCTATTCCGACGAGGCCATGTCCGTAAAGGTCCTGGACGAGAATATCCTTCCTGCCGATGTTCCCTACACCGTGCGTCTTACCGCCGATGAGAAATACTACTTCAAGGTGCAGGCCCTGTCCGAGAGCCGCCAGGCATCGAACTGGGCGGTCTATGAAGGCCATGCCTCCACCTACGCCGTGAAGGACAACCTCTTCATGGAGGTCACTTCCCGTACGGAGAATTCGATTTCCCTGAAGTGGAGCACGGAAGTGTCCGATTTCAAGGAGGTCACCCATATCGAGGCAAGCCCCGTGAAGGGCGGTTCCAAGGTCAAGTACGACCTTAAGGATGCCGACAAGAATTCCGGTACCGCTACGGTTTCCGGCCTTGCAGCCTCCACCGAGTACCAGGTGGTTCTCTACTATCTGAGCGCCTCCCGCGGAGCAGTCGACGCATGGACTGCAGCCGCTCCCGGCACCATGACGGAAGTCACCACCAGCGAGGCACTTGTTGCCAACGTAACCTCCGGTGGTGAAATCTACCTGAAGCTCTCCGGCTCGCCCTATACCCTTGGTGCAGCCAAGCCCACCGCCAGCATCCATATCGTTGGTGAAATCGGTGCCGACGGCAGCATGCCCGTAGTGGCCGGTAACTTCGATGTATCGTCGATATGTGCATCCGGAATGGATATCATCTGCGAAAACGTCATCTTCGACGACGGAGAAGTACACAACCACCTTGTGAACTATTCCGGCGGTGCCACCACCCTTGGAACTGTGAAGTTCGTCAATTGCGGAATCACTCATTTCAAGGCCGGCCTGTTCTATAACAACAAGGCCACCACCGCCGACGTTCTCACCGTGGGTGACATCATCTTCGACTCCTGCGACATCTACAATGTGGCCACCGCTCCCGGCGGCGACTGCGTGGACTTCCGCAAGAACACCCATTCCACGGTGAAATCCATCCAGATCGTGAACTGCACGGTTTGGGACGGCATCCGCACCCTGTTCCGCCTCGGCGACCAGGCCGGTGAAGACCTCACCGTCACAGAAGGGGTGAAGATTGAGAACAACACCTTCAAGAAGATTGTCACCATCGACAATACCAACAACCGTGGTGTCTTCGCCATCCGCGTCCCCGTGACCATGACCCTGAAGAAGAATCTCTTCCTCTATGTCGATGGCGGCAAGACCGACGAGGCTGTGGAAGACTATGCACAGCTCTTCCAGAACAAGGGCGAGACCGTCGTTCCCACCCTCACCGCAGAAGACAACTACGCATTTGCCTGTGGCAAGGACTTCTTCAAGAAGGTCGATGCCTCAACAGCCGGCTTCACCGTGCTCAGCGAGGATCCCTGCTACAACTCCAAGGGCAACTTCTTCCAGCTGTCCAACCAGGATCTCATCTCCAAGAAAGTAGGTGCGGCCAAATGGTGGATCTCTTATGTGGAGAAGGAGGAAGACCTCACCCAGAACGTGCTTGCAGGCGCCCACACCTGGAATCTCCAGGACGCCACGCTGTTCTCCGGCGAAATCAAGAACTCCCGCGTGAGGGACGAACTCATGATGGTCGGTACCGAAGCCACTCCGCTTAATGGAAACAACGGAATCAACTTCCTGGGCGCATCGGTACTCTCCAAGAAGGGCGTTCCCACCGAGGGCTATCTCTCCTTCAAGGTGAATACTCCCGGCTCCGTAGATCTGCTTGTTGCCAATGGCGGCGCTTCCTCCGTGGTCGTGGCGCTCTATGACGACAACGGTTATGCGGTCCAGGGCGGTGTGATGACTCCTTCCAAGGGTGATGTCCAGAAGGTTATCATCCCCAAGGTTACCGGTGAAGGCACCGTGTACCTGTACGCAACCGGCGCCATCTCCCTCACCAAGCTCGCATGGAGTTTGGATACCGCCGGCGGCAACCGCCTGCTTGCTACCCCGAAGGTAGCAGTGGATCCTGTTACCCTTACAGAAGGCGATGCAACGGATATTACCGTTACCTGGGATGCGGTTCCTCATGCAGCAACCTATCAGGTTAGTTTCAAGAATCTGCAGTCTGTCCAGACCGAGCGCAGTTTCACCATTCCCGCCGAGACCATAGCTGCCCTCCAGGCCGGCCTTTACACCGTAAGCGTTCTGGCTCTCCCTGAAGATGGCGATATCTACTATGAGAAGTCGGAAACCGGCAAGGCCGCGCTGGCCGTTCAGCCTAAGGGCGGTGACGCTCCGGTGGAGGTTACTCTCACCTGGGACTTCTCCGATTCCGACTGGCAGACAGCTCTTTCGGAGCAGGCTTCTGCAGCTTGCGCCGAGACCAACAGCAATTCGAATGTGGCTGACTGGACCGTGACCTGTAATGGCCTCACCTACACTTCCGGAACAAAGAACGGCAGGTGGAGCAAGGCCGGCTGGATCCAGACCAACGGAGCCGGCGACCTTACCGGACGCGTGTTCACGTTCACTGCTCCTGCAGCCGGTAAACTCACGATCATTGCATCCAATACCGGAAATGATCCGGCTACGGACGGCCGTGGCGTGGGTGTTACCGATGCAACCGGCACTCTTACTCCTGTGGTATGCCCCAACGGTGCAGCTACCGATCCCAAGACTCCCACCGAGTTTGACGTTGCGGCAGGTACCGTGGCTGTTTACTCCACGGTGAAGGGCATTCGTTTCTACAAGATCGAGTTCGTCTATACGGAAGCGCCCGCTGCCAAGGAGAGCTATTCCTGGGATTTCTCGGATTCTGACTGGCAGACCGCTCTTTCGGAGCAGGCCTCTGCAGCATGCGCCGAGACCAACAGCAATTCGAATGTAGCTGACTGGACTGTGACCTTCAATGGCCTTACCTACACTTCCGGAACAAAGAACGGCAGGTGGAGCAAGGCCGGCTGGATTCAGACCAACGGCGCCGGCGACCTTACCGGACGTGTGTTCACCTTTACTGTGAGCAAACCCGGTAAAGTTAGCATTATCTGCTCCAATACCGGAAATGATCCGGCTACTGACGGCCGCGGCGTGGGTGTTACCGATGCAAGCGGTACGCTTACTCCTGTGGTATGCCCCAACGGCGCTGCTACCGATCCCAAGACTCCCATCGAGTTTGATGTGGAAGCCGGTACCGTAGCGATTTACTCTACAGTAAAAGGCATCCGCTTCTACAAGATTGAATTCGAGAGCAATTAACACTTATCAAAGTGAGCCGGGGGTGATACCCCGACTCACTTCCAAGTTAACACATAACACTATGACATTCATCAACAAGGACTTCATGCTGCAGACCAAGACTGCGCAGAAACTTTACCACGAGCATGCGGAGCACATGCCCATCATCGACTATCATTGCCACCTGGTGCCTCAGCAGATTGCGGAGAACATCCAGTTCCGCGACATCACCCAGCTCTGGCTTGTCGACGGCCACTACGGCGACCATTATAAATGGCGCGC
>JAILDI010000206.1 GCA_024689525.1 Bacteroidales bacterium | reverse complement strand
ACAAGAGATTGCCCCTAACGCTAATACTAATAAGAGTGGGGCTTCATTCACATTCAAGGCCTCTATAGAGCAACCCGCTACCAAGGCCACCATCAACTCCTCCAACCAGCTTGTCTGGGCCGAAAATGACCAGATTGGTATCTATGTCAACGATGGTACCTGGACGGATAAAAATCAGCCTTTTACCCTAGTTGGAACGGGTGGTGCCACACAAGGCGACTTTGCGTGGGACTATGGTACGTTTGACAATCCCAATGCCACGGCCGCGTTTTTCCCTTGGGAAGGAACCGGTTCTGACAAGAATAACGTTTTTAATGAAAATGCCTATTTTAAGCTCCGTGACTCCTATTGGAGCTATACCTCCGGCAAGATGCTGACCCCGCTTGTGGCCAATATCACACGCACGGGTGATGCATACGATCGCATTGCATTCAAGCATGCTGGCGCTGCCGTGAAAGTGACCATCAATAATCTCCCTGCTCGCGTTCATTCGATTGGTATGAGTGTGGAAGGCCAGCAGATTTCGGGTGATTATTCTATCAATCCGGCCAATGCCGGAACGGATGCCCTTGCCCTTGTCGGGACTGCCGATGCCACCAAGAATTCAGTTTGGCTCAATATCTGGAATGGCTCTGAAAGCAAGTGGGAGTTTATCTTCCCTGTTCCTGAACTCACCAGGCCAAAGTTGTCCTTCCAGATCTACGACGAGAATGACATCCTCGTTTGGTCCAAGAAACTGAAGGCACAGTCCTCCGACTTGAAGCGTGCGGAAATATTGGTGATGCCCGAAATCGATATTGCTCCTTATTCTCAGTTTAAGGAAAGTACTGAGTGGACTTTCTGCGGAACCATCGGCGGTATCAACGCTTGGGATGCCGATATTCCCATGTACACCGATGACAACGTCTGCATCCTTTCCGGTATTACTTTTGCCGCAAACGATGAGTTCAAGATTCGCAAGGGCAAAACATGGGGGGAAGCGTATCCTAGCTCCAACTATGTTGTTTCCGCTGCTGGCACGTACGATGTTTTCTTCAATATCAGCACCAAAGAAATCACGCTGAAAGAAGCCAAATGCCCTTATCCTGCACCTAAGGTAACGCTGTACTTTGGTATCAATACTGCCGGAGGCAAAGGTATTGCTATCAGTTCCAGTACCCTCGCTCCTGGTTATTCCTGGCCGGGTCTTACTCTCACTGAGAGAGAATATATCAACAACAAATGGTACTATAAGCATGTAGTTGACGGTCCCACAATTTGGGGTAAAACTGTTTCCGCTAGTATTGTTGGCATAGATCAGTGGAATACGAAAAATACCACACTCATTTTCGACACTATCAAGACTGAGTATTATTTTGAAGCCACTTCCGGCGTTGATATTGAGCAGTTGTCAGATCGCCCTGCCGACAGTGGCTCTTCGTCTGCTTCTATTACAATTGGCGGTGGTTTTACGGACTGGGCTAGCGTTGAAGGTGTTACCTCGGGTAATAACACTGTTAAGGTGGCCTCTGATGACACCAACATCTACGTTTATTTCTCAAGGACTTCTGCAAGTGGTGATTATACTGCTATGTGGAATGGTGGCGGTTATGTTTATGTTTCTTTCGACCTTGATAATGATGCCTCAACAGGAAGTGGAGATATTTATGGTAATAAATCTGAATGTATAGCGCTTCTATATCCATTCAGTACCCCTTACTCCTTCTATACTACACCTCAAAGTAATTGGCAATGCTCTCCTAGTCCCTATACGATTGCTAATGTAAGTCTTTATGGTGAAGGAGATGCAACGGCAGCAACTGCTGAGATGTGTTTCCCTAGGGCTGATCTTCCTACCATCCCGTCCAGTGACCCTATTACGATTAAGGTTTGGGGTAATAAGGGCATGTCAACGGTTTCTCTCCTCCGAAAGTTATAACTTGCATATCAGCAAAATCCATTTTTATCGGCTCCCGGAAAACCAGGAGCCGATTTAATTGTTAACAGCGATAACAATTCATTATATGTGTCCGGAGAGGAAGGTTTTGGCAAAGTGAGGTTACGCTTGGTGCTAGTTGGCTCTTAGTTACAGTGTTAGTAGCATCAGTTGGATGTCGGTCCGAGTCACTGAGATTCGGTGAGCAAAACCGGCCCGAAACGCTCACCGGGGCACGAACGCAGAAGGTCGGTGAGTAAAAACGGCCTGAAACGCTCACCGGGGCACGAATGCAGGAGGTTGGTGAGCAAAAATGGCCCGAAACGCTCACCGGGGCGCGAATGACGGAAAGCGTTAAAACAAAGGGACTGCCTCGTTGTGAAGCAGTCCCTTTGTGCAAATGCGCCGGCTCTGTTCATGCCGGTAAGGTTTTCTACTGAAGCATATTCTGTTTGAACTGGTCAATGTCGGCCTGAGTGATGCCAATCTCCAGCAAGTAAGCGTTTACGCCGTCCTGGAAGGAGCCGCCGTTGGCATATTCATCCCAAATATAATCGGCAGTATAACCATATCCCCAGTTGGCCATACGGGTCATGTACTGACTTTCTCCGGTAGAAGTGGCATAGCCCACCGGAGCAAACTGGGTGAGTTCGTATTCCTGGGAAATATCGCCTTCCGGAACACCCAGGATGCCCAGGACGAGCATGGCCACGGTGCCGGTACGGTCACGGCCCAGAGAGCAGTGGAAATAGACAGGCTTGTCCGCAGCCACGCAGTCCATGATGAACTGGATGCACTGGCGGGTCTTTTCCTTGTCATCCCTGAGCATCGTACGATACCCTTCCTCAACAACGGGGGCGCAGAACGCATAGTCGTCCACGATTCCCTTGAGCGTGCATTGCGAGAGGACATCACTCTGGCCGCGGAGGTCCAGCTGGGCCTTGATGCCTTCCGTCTTGAGGACCGCCTTGCCTTCACTGTCCAGATAAGAGGGTTCCAGGCGGCCGCCACGGTACACCTTGCGGTATTTCACGGTCTTGCCGTTGGTAGTCGTCCAGCCGCCCAGGTCACGGCAGTTGCGGATGGCGGAGCGGATGAGCAGCTGGTGTACCTTGCCTACGGTATCGAATGCGCCTTGCGTAAGCGTATTGCCGTCGGCCGTTACCGTGTAGGTGTAATGGGTGTTGGGCAGCAGGTTGGAGATGTTCACATAGCCGTTCTCCACGCTGGTTGTATAGACCCAGTTGCGCGTGGGCTCCGAGACGGTGATCGTCGCATCGCTGGTGGAGGTATAAGGCGTCCAGCGGATGGAGTATTCCTGCGGCCGGTCAGAGTCGCCAGGGCAAACCGCCACGTTGTTTGTTTCGGCCCAGGTGAGCAAGCTGGTAAAGCTGCAATCGTGCGTGGGATACGACACATTCGTGAGGAAATTGTTCACGTTGGCATTGGTGGCCAGGATTGTATCTCCATCCTTCACCTCCGGAGCGGCCAGCTCGTAAACGTCCCCCGGAACCGTTCCGCCGCCGGTCTGCACATTGAGCAGATGGCCATTACCACCGGAGGCATTGGGGATATTGGAGAACGTTGTCCATCCATTCCATAATAAGCTGAGACCGGTCTGGAATTCATCCCCCATAGACATGGGATCCGAACTTGTGTTGGCGGCTGTGTTGAATTTGGCGCGATCCAGAGAGAATTCATACTCTATACCGGAACCGGCGCCGGAGGTCATGCCACTGCCGAGAGAAGAACCCCAGGAACCGTTGATTCTCTGATATAACCTCCCGTTAAAGTCCTTGAAGTTGCCGTTAGTCATAATGCTACCCTCAATCATAAAGTCATACTTATCCAGGAAAGGCCCACTGTAACCGGATGTAAACTCGCCGTCTGTATTGAGGTTAATCTGCATATTCATCGTAGGGGTAGCGGCATTCTTGGCCTCCTGCAGGGCATCCTGATCGAACTTGACGTAATAGTTCACCGTCTCGGCGGTGGCATAAACGCGCATTTCCTTTACGCCCCCCCAGAGAGAGCCGGGGTTGTTGACTACCTTGTAAAAGGTGCCGGCCTGTAGGCTGGACCAGTCGGAGAAGTCGCCGTCAATGTCGATGGTATTGTTCGTAGCCTCAATAACCGTGACGTTGATGGTCTTGCTGGCTGCGGTGTATTTGCCTTCCACGGCAGGGACGCTGAGGGTGATGGTGGTGGTTCCGACTGAGACGCCGGTAACGGCGCCAGTACTGGAAACCGTGGCAATCTCAGGATTGGCAGAGACATATTCAATGGCGGCGGTGGAGTTCGTGGAGGCGATGATGCTGGCGGTCTTACCCGCTTTCACAACAACATCCCCGGCAGTGATGGCCGCCTGTAGCATTCCCATGTCGAGCGCGATAGGCTGGACTTTGTTCAGATAGGTAGGCTGATTTGCAGAACCCGCCACGAATTCTCTCAAAACGACATCGCTTTCCGCATCGGAAATGGTAATATGCGGCTGGAATTGGCCCCAATAACGGCAAGAGACATAGAACACGGCTTGTCCATTGGTAACACTGTTGATATAGGTAAGCTTGCTTTTTGCAGAACCGGGAGTGGCATAATCATAATTGATGAAAATCTCTCCCGTATTAATGGGCCAGCTTCCGGACAATGCGTGAGTTGTCTGGTTATAGACCACAAATTTCACCTTATTGACGTTGGAAGCCAAATTCTTGAGGGTGAATTTGTAAGTGGAAGCCAGGTTCTTGAACGAGAACTCTCCTTCCGCAGCCGACAGGGCATACATAGGGATATTAGCGGAGAAACCGGTCTTCGTGAAATCTACTTCCGGCTGGACATAGAAGGTAGGATTGGCTCCCGCCGTGTAGGTATGGTTCTCCGATGCGGGATAGAGGGCCC
>JAILDI010000198.1 GCA_024689525.1 Bacteroidales bacterium | reverse complement strand
GCGGTGACCGCTCTTACGACCAAGATGATTGACTGCTCTATTGTGTCTCATTGTTAAACGATCTTTTTCTTAGGTTCAATATTGTACTTGGTGACATCCATTCCGAAGGAAAGCTTCATCTTCTCTACCAGGAGATCGATTTCGTTCAGGGACTTGCGGCCGAAGTTGCGGAACTTCATCAGTTCGCTGCGGCTATAGGACACAAGGTCTGCGAAGGTGTCGATGTCGGCGGCTTTCAGGCAGTTGGAGGCGCGAACGCTCAGACCCATGTCGGAAAGCTTGGTAAGAAGGAGATGACGCATTCTCAGGGACTCCTCGTCAAGCTCTTTGCTCTCGGTTTCAACGGAAGATTCGATGGCAATCTTCTTGTCGTCCGTGAAGAGCTTGAAATGGTAGATGAGGATGTTGGCTGCGTCCTGCAGGGCGGCCTCCGGGGAGATGGAACCATCGGTGACGATCTCCAGGTTCAGCTTCTCGTAGTCGGTCTTCTGTTCCACGCGGTAGTTCTCCACGGTCCAGTTGACTTTCCGGATGGGCGTGTAGATGGCGTCCACGGCAATGGTGCCGATAGGGGCGTTCTCTTCGCGGAGTTCCTCGGCGGGAACGAAGCCGCGACCCTTGGTGATGGTCAGGGTGATGGTAAGTTTGACGGAGGGTTCCAGCGAGCAGATGTGCAGCTCGGGATTCAACACCTTGAAAGAAGACAATCCTTTGGAGATGTCCTCAGCGGTAAACTCCTGTTTGCCGCTGACCGTGATGTTCACCACCTCGGAGTCGATAGTGTCCACCATCCTGCGCAGGCGGACCTGCTTGAGGTTCAGGATGATGTCCTGCATTCCCTCGATCACGCCGGGGATGGTCTGGAACTCGTCCTGGACTCCCGCGACCTGGATCTGCGAGATGGCGAAACCTTCAAGAGAGGCGAGGAGGATGCGGCGAAGGGCGTTGCCGATGGTCTGTCCGTAGCCAGGCTCCAGCGGCCGGAACTCGAAACGACCTACGGTTTCGGTGCCTTCGAGCATGATCACCTTGTCCGGTTTCTGAAATGCTAAGATTGCCATAAGTTTTAGGGTGTTAAATTCGATTACTTGGAGTAGAGGTCCACGATGAGCTGTTCGTTGATGTTCTCGGGAATTTCTTCGCGGGCGGGAACATTCAGGAACTTGCCGGTGAGGGTGGCGGCATCAAACTCCAGCCAGGAATACTTGGTGGCGGAAGCGATGCTGTTCTGGATTACCTCCAGGCTCTTGGAGCGCTCACGGACGGCGATAACCTGACCGGGCTTTACCTGGCAGGAGGGGAGGTTGCAGATAGCGCCGTCCAGGGTGATGTGACGGTGCAGGACCAGCTGACGGGCAGCGGCACGGCTGGGGGCGATACCCAGACGGTACACGAGGTTGTCCAGGCGGGCTTCCAGCAGGAGGATCAGGTTCTCACCGGTCTGACCCTTCATGCGGGCGGCACGGGCGTAGGTGTTGCGGAACTGACGCTCCAGCACACCGTACATGTACTTGACTTTCTGCTTCTCCTTGAGCTGGGTGCCGTACTCTTTCTGCTTCTTGCGCTTGGCAGCCAGACCATGCTGTCCGGGAGGGGTATTTCTCTTTTCAAAGGTCTTGTCAGGGCCATAGATGGGCTCGCCGAATTTACGGGCGATGCGGGTGGTAGGACCAGTATATCTTGCCATAGTTGTGCTTGTTTAAAATTAAACTTTACGGCGGCCCTTAGGACGGCAACCATTGTGCGGCATAGGGGTGACATCGATGATCTCGGTCACGATGATGCCTGCATTGTTGATGGTACGGATGGCGCTCTCACGACCGGCACCCGGGCCCTTCACATAGCACTTTACTTTGCGGAGACCAGCGTCGAAAGCGGTCTTGGACGCATCTTCTGCGGCCATCTGGGCGGCGTACGGGGTGTTCTTCTTGGAACCGCGGAAACCGCACTTACCAGCGGAGGACCAGCTGATCACCTGACCCTGGGCGTTGCACAGGGACACGATGACATTGTTGAAGGTCGAGGAGATATGGGCTTCGCCATAAGCTTCAACCTTGACAACTCTTTTCTTGGTGGTTGTAGTTTTCTTTGCCATAACTGATCAGACTTTACTTGGTTGCTTTCTTCTTGTTGGCAACGGTCTTCTTCTTACCCTTACGGGTACGTGCGTTGTTCTTGGTGCTCTGGCCACGCACAGGCAGGCCA
>JAILDI010000197.1 GCA_024689525.1 Bacteroidales bacterium | reverse complement strand
ACTCAAGTCGTTCATTGGACCGTTCTTCGCGATCCTGGCCATAGTTATCTTCATCCTGGTGATGCAGTTCCTGTGGCTGTACATCGACGAACTCGTGGGCAAGGGTCTGGAGTTCAAGGTTATCCTGGAGTTCCTCATGTGGGGTAGCTGCCAGGTGCTGCCTCTGTCCATCCCTCTTGCCACCCTTCTGGCGTCCATGATGACTCTGGGCCAGATGGGCGAGCATTTTGAACTTACTGCCATCAAGGCGTCGGGCATATCGCTCACCAGGGTGCTGTTCCCGCTTATGATTGTGAGCGTTTTTATCAGTGTCGGCGCATTCTTTATCGGCGACCGTCTGGTTCCGTACTCCATCAACCAGATTTACACGATGCGGTCGGACCTTAGCCGCACCAAGTCGGAAATCAAGATTCCCATCGGCTCGTTCTACGACGGTATCGACGGTTATATCCTCCGAATTGAGGACCGCGACGACTCCAGCGGAATGATGTACGACGTGATGGTGTACGACCACACCGGAAACAAGGGGAATACCTCCCTCACGGTGGCCGACAGCGGAATGATGAAGCTCTCCAAGGCAAAAGACTACCTTACCTTTACGCTTTACGACGGCATTTCCTATCAGGAAACCAATACCAAGAAATACCGTGATACCACTCTGGCGCTTCGCCGGGTGGGATTCAACCGGGAAGAGATGATTATCCCGCTGGAGAACTACGCGTTCCAGCATTCGGATTCGGCGCGGTATGGAGACCAGGTGCGTTCGATGTCGCTCAAGCAGCTTACCGTTGGGCACGATTCGCTGTCCAGAATGTCGGACGAGGGCCTGGCGGAGCATCTTGCCGATTTCGACAGGACCATCAACTTCAAGTATCGCGGCCAGCTGGATACGTCCTGGAGGGAGAAAGGAACGCAGCTCGTGAAAGTGGAGGATTATTTCGAGGGATGGAAGGACCTGGAGGCGGAAAGGCAGGCGTATGACAACGGATTAAACCTTGCGACCAGCGCCGAATCGGCCCTCCAGAGCCAGGGATACGAGGCTTTCGAATATACGAAGATCCTGCGCCTTACGGATGTTGAAATCTGGCGCAAGTATGCCCAGGCGCTGGCCTGCCTGCTGCTGTTCTTCATAGGCGCGCCTCTTGGGGCGCTTATCCGCAAGGGCGGTCTGGGCACGCCGGCCATTATCTCGGTACTGTTCTTCGTGCTGTACTGGGTTGTGGATATCAGCGGTGAAAAACTTGCCAAGGACGGCGCCACGAGCGCGTTCGTGGGCAAGTTTATATCGGCCTTCGTGCTGGCCCCGATCGGGGCGTTCCTCACCACCAAGGCAATTCAGGATTCGTCCATTTTCAATGCCGATCTGATTAAATCGGCCTGGCGCAAGCTCTGGAGCCGCATCGTGGCGTTCTTCCGCAAGCCCAGGCTTGTGTTCATGGGAACGCCGGAGTTTGCGGTGGCTTCGCTGGATGCACTGGTTAAGGCAGGGTATAAGGTGGTTGGAGTTGTTACCGTTGAGGATAAACCCAGTGGGCGCGGGCTCAAGGTTAATGAGAGCGCCGTGAAGAAGTATGCCGTGGAGCATTCTCTGCCGCTGCTGCAGCCGGCCAAACTCAAGGACCCTTCGTTCCTGGAGGCCTTGGCCGCATGGAAGGCGGATCTTTTCGTGGTGGTTGGCTTCCGCATGCTGCCGGAGCAGGTGTGGACAATGCCCAAGCTTGGAACGTTCAACCTTCACGCCGCGCTGCTGCCGCAGTATCGCGGCGCCGCCCCTATCAACTGGGCGGTGATCAACGGGGAACTCCGAACGGGCGTTACCACCTTCATGATAGACAAGAAGATCGACACCGGCGGCATCCTGTTCCGGGAGAGCTGCCTCATCGGCCCTTCGGATACTGCCGGCGACGTGCACGACAGGCTCATGGAGATGGGTGCAACACTGGTCGTGGATACCGTGGAGGCCATTCTCCAGCACAATGTGGAAACCCGCGTGCAGCGCAGCTTCATCCAGGGCTCCGAGGTGCTGCGTCCCGCCCCCAAGCTCACGCGCGAACTGCAGCATATCGACTGGAACGCGCCCACCCGCGAGGTGTACAACCTCATCCGCGGCCTGAGCCCGTTCCCCTGCGCGTTCACGGAGTTGGTACGGAAGTCTGTCATTTCGAGCGGAGCCGAAGGCGAAGTCGAGACCCGAGCTTGCGAGAGATGGCTTCAGCCAAAATCTCAACTCAAGATCTTCTTCGGCGAGCAGCGGATGGATCTTCATGCCGCGCCCGGCACCGTGCTGTCGGACGGCTCGTCATACATCGCCATCGCCACGGCGGACGGTGCGATCGAGCTGCACGATGTCCAGCTGGCCGGCAAGAAGCGCATGGACGCATCGGCCTTCCTTAAAGGCTTCCGTGAACCGGAGAGCTACGTGGCAACCAAGGGAACCTCGCACGAAGAGATTCTCAAGTACACCCCCGTGGAAGAATGAGCAGCGCCGTAATCCTATGCAACGGGGCTTTCCCCACAACGGAATATCCGCTCTATCTGCTCGGAGCGGCAGATATTCTGGTGTGCTGCGACGGGGCTTTCGGGCGCTATCTGGATGCGGGTTTTTCGCGTCTTCCGGACGCGGTTGTTGGGGATATGGATTCGGTTGAGCCGGAGCTCCACGAGAAATACCCTTCGCTGTTTTTCCCTGAAAGCGAACAGGACTATAACGACCTCACAAAGGCAATGCGCTTCCTGCTTTCGCATTATTCTGATATTGAGGCTATTACCATCCTTGGCGCAACAGGCCTTCGCGAAGACCACACGGTGGGTAACCTCGGCCTCCTGATGGAGTTTCCCCGCCTCTTTGATTTGGGCGATATCCGCGTGGAAATGGTTAGCGACTACGGCACCGCCTTCGCCATTTTCGACACCTGCGAACTCCACGTTGGGGAGGGCCGCCGCGTGTCCCTTTTCAGTGCCGACAATTCCCTGCAAATCCGCTCCGAAGGCCTCCACTGGCCCACGGACGGCGTTGTTTTCGACGCCTGGTGGAAAGCCACGCTCAAC
>JAILDI010000167.1 GCA_024689525.1 Bacteroidales bacterium | reverse complement strand
ACGGGCACCATATCATAACCGGCCTTTACGATAATGGTTGCGCTGCGCAGCTTACCGTTATTGGCTTCGGCATACAGGTTGACGTACTGAGAACCGCCTCCGCTGAGAGGGTCTACCAAGAGCCAGTCTGCCTCGCGAGGGACGGTGATCGTCCAGGCCTGGTCCGTCTTGATTTCAATGGAGGTGCCGCCGCCCATCCTGGCAATTTCCACCTGATCCGGTTCTACCGTGATGCCAAGCGTGGGCTTTTCCTCTTCGCATGACCACAGCGCAAAAAAGGCTGCCACGGCCGCGACAAACAGATTTCTGAATTTCATATTAAAAATATTTGGTTAATTTTTTTTCAGTCCTACAAATATATGGAAAATGTTTCACTATTTCAATAGCCGTTTCCCAACATTTTTCCACACTTTTATAAGATGCAAAAATCCCCGTCGGCGTGACGGGGATTGAGAGAATAAGATGTAATTTCTGTCCTACTCCAGAGTGAGAGACTTAACACCTGTTACATACCAGTCATAGCTGCAGCCGATGGAGATTGCGGTGCCTGCTGCAGGAAGGCCGAGCGCGCTCCTCGGAACGCTGACTTCAAGATAAATATTGGAAGAATCGGAAGATATATCCGAGCCGTCATCATATGCGTAGCAGGCCACGACACCCGTTTCCTCCCCAGCCGTGCTTGAAGCATCGGCACCATTCACGCAAACAGGAGCCGCACCTTCGGCATTTGTAAAGGGAACAGCCTTGGCTACGGCCTCACAACCGGGCACGTTGCCGTGAGAGGAACCGGTAGCGTCGCTGTTGTCCGTATCAAAACCGATGTACAGGGTCTTGCTGTTGTTAACCCTGTTCTTCCGCAGTGAGAAATAGAAATACACATACTGTGCATCGGACTTGAATTTCCACTCCCTGATTCTGGAAGTCTGGGAACTGGTAAGGGCAGTAATGTCGGCCCAGTCGGACATATCGCCGTCAATCTTGATAGCGGGGACGAAGAGAGCCTTGACGAATTTGATCTTTGCCTTCTTGGTGAGGAGGTTGAGGGTAACCTGATAAACGCCGTCTCCCTTGGTGCCGATGATGTTGTCACCACCCTGAGAAAGGTCGAACTCCACGTCATCCTCAAAAGTCTGAGTTCCCTTGACCGGAGCGGCGCCGAGATTCACGTCCCAGGAGCCGTCCTTAACGAATTTGAAACCTTCACCCTTCACCTCGACCTCAGCCACGGTCCAGACATTGTCGGACTCGGTCATGGCCACGCCGCCGCCGGCGTTCCAGCCCTGGGCCTCACCGGTGATTGTCCAGGTGCCGATAAGAGCTTCCTCCACCTTGGGTTCGTCTTCAGGACCGTCAGCGGGTTTTTTGCAAGCTACAGCAACCGCCGCAACTGCAAGTGCTACGAGAGCAAATTTGAAAAACTGTTTCATTGTAAAAAATGTTGGTTATAAAGTGAGTGTAAAAGTCTGTATTACTGTAACATATTGTTGCGGAACTTGACGATGTCGGCCTGGGAGATGCCAATTTCGATAAGATATTTCTCCACGCCATCACGGAATGTCTCGCCCGTTGCCACATAATTATTCCAAATGTAGTTGGCGGCATTCTTGTAATCCACCATACGCGTCATCTTGGTCTTTTCTCCTTCGGAAGTTGCCCAGCTGTGAGGCGCGAACTGGGTAAGTTCATACTCTTTGGAAATATCGCCCTCATAAACGCCAAGGACTCCCAGGGTGAGCATGGCAATGGTACCTGTCCTGTCTCGGCCAAGTGAGCAGTGGAAATAAACAGGCTTGTTCTGGTCTACGCAATCCATAATGAACTGCATGCACTGCCTGGCCTTTTCCTTGTCGTTTTGAAGAAGATGGGTATAACCTTCTTCAATGACCGGCCCTAGGAAAGTAATGCCTTCCACGGGCGACTCGGTAAGGACATCTGACTTTCCGCGCAAATCAAGTTGTGCCCTGATACCTTCTGCCAGGAGGTCCGTCTTTCCGCCTCCGGTAAGCGTGCCGCTTTCAAGACGTCCTCCACGATAGATCTTGCGGTATTTTACAGTCTTTCCATCCTCTGTACTCCAGCCGCCAAGGTCACGGCAATTCCTTACCCTGCTATAGAAGAACAACTGATGCACGTGGCCGGTAGTTTTGAAACTGCCGCTGGTGATCGCCTTTCCACTAGAAGTGGTGAACGAATAATGATAATTCGCATTTGGACGCAGATTGGTTATCCTATAGGTCTTATCGCTTCCGCTTACAGTGATGTCTCGGCTCCATCCGTCGTCTTCCCAAAGCCGGCCGGCAAGATCCTCACCGGTAGTATTGGCCTTCAGGCGGATAACATAAGCCAAAGGCCTGTCGGAATCACCCGGGGAAGATGGCGTGTAATTCTTCAGTTCCGTATATGAATAGTCACGTGCCGTGTAATTCACTTCGGTAATGAACCTCTCCACCAATGGACTCGTAACAAGTATAACATCTCCGTCCTTGACTTCGGGATCGAACCATTCAGGGTCAGAATCACGCGTACATACAGCGATCTGAGCACCGGCGCCTAGATTGAGATAAATGTCGAAGATACCATCCAGACCGGGTTTGATGTTGCTTCCGCCGGCATCGGCAAAGAAAGCGTGGTCAAGTTCTTCAAACTCTCCGCCATAATTCTCTGTCCAGGCACCGCCCCTGCGGAATTTAAACTCATCTTCTTTGGCCAGTTTAACATTCTTTAATACGTAAATGTCTCCTTCCTTGACCGCAATATAATCCTTGCCAGGATTATCGCCCCAGTTTGACTCAAGAATAGTGCCCACAAGGCCCCAATCAGAAGTGCCCTCCACCGGGCCGGAATACTCGTTTTGCGGCTGCGGCGTATCTTTTTCCGGATTGCAAGAAGAAACAGTTGCAAGAGTAGCTGCAGTCAATGCTACCAACGCATATTTGAGGAACTTTTTCATTTTTATAAGTGTTTGATTATTATTCTGGTAATACTTCTTCAGGTGAAACATCAGCCAAAAACTCTATCTCCTTCTGGCCGGGCACAAGATGGTCACAGACCACCTCCACCTTTGATGAGGCGTCCAAACCCCTTCCTTTTACGGAAATCCACTTCTGCTCTCCAGGCATCAGTTCCTTCAGATTAAATGAACTCTTAATACCGCCCACAGAGATATACGCATCCCTGTAAATAGGCGCAACTCCCGCATTCGCGACAAGCAGTTTGGCTTCGCCGCCGCCGCTTTTCACAAAAAAATCCCTGATTTCAAAACGGTATCCCATAGACATCGCGGCCTCGGTAATCCTGCCCGTAGTCTGATAACCGGGCTGATCGTTGCCGATAATGAATGTCATGTGGAATGCCGCCACTTCATCTTCAAACTTCCGGCCATGCATTCCCGCCTTGTCCAGGCAATGCTTCTGGTCGTCATCCGTATAATAACTGAATTCTCCCCCGAGCGGAGCCCGCTTGTAACGTTCTGTTCCGAAAAACTCCCAACTTTCCCGATTGTAACCATCATGGTCTTCACACATAAACGAATCGTCGAAGTTTCCGAATTTCAGTTTGAGCAGTTCGGGGTTCTCTTCGAACGGGCTGTATTTATCATCGGCCGCGTCGATGGAAATCATCCAAGGCGTATTCTTGAACCAGCCGTCCATCGATTTCAGGAAATCGGCCTGAAAGTCCTTGGATGGAAATGTCTGTCCCTTGATGAAAACCCCGTCATACACGTGATACTCCGCCCAATGGCCGAAACCGGTTTGCAGGAAAGCCAGGCGGGGATCCTTGTCGTATCGCTCGGCAAAGCGGCGATGGAATTCCTTATGAAAACGCCTGAGCTCTGCGCAGCGCCAGTCCGGATACTCGGTTCTCTTACCTTCTGCCTTTCCCCATTTTACTTCATAATCGTCCTGCGTCTTGATGTAATCCGGCACCGCACAGGAATAACCGGGATAGGTATATCGGAAACGGACAACCGCCTGATGTCCCCTTTTCGCCGCATTGTCAAGCATTTTTTCTACAGGAGTCCAGTCGAACACATCCTTTTCCTTACACACTTCATTGTAAAGCATGTATTCGAACTCAAGCTGCACATACGGCTTTGTGCAATTGCTATTATCATTCCAGATAACTATGCCGGTCATAGGCTGCACGTGAGTAATCTCACTTTGAAGTGCGACCCTCTCGAATCCGGACAAGTCTTCGGTCGGTGTATCAACACAACCGGAGCATCCGAAAAGAGTAATGACTGCTGATAGTATCAAGAACCTTTTCATAACTCTATTCCCTGGAGAAAATGAACACGCAGGTAATTGCCGACACGATGCCGATGATCTGCAGTGTCGACGGCAATGTGGCGTAAAGGACAAGGGAAATGGCGCAGCTGATAACCGGTGCGCAGGCATCGGCCAGCGGAGCTACGATCATTGCCTTGCCATAGCGGTTGGCATAAACAAGCGTATATGCGCCGATGGCGTTAAGAATCTGTACGCAGAATGTCATATACGGGCCGTTCCAGGTCATATTTACCGGCTGGGACCAGTCGGTCATCAGGAGCGCCACAGGAATGAGCACCACGCCGGAAATTGCCATATACACGAACACGCTTTCCGCATCGGGAGTGCTGTTGTTGGCAAGTTTCATAACCAGGGCCTGGATGCCCCAGGAGATGAACACGATGGCCGCAAATATCAGCCACAGCCAGCTTGTTGCGCTCTCATCGGTCTTGCCGGAAAGCGAGAAGCAGATGATGGCCACGAAAGCCAGGGCAATGCCGATATATCCCAGCTTGCTCACCCTCTCCTTGAGGAAGATGGCGCTGAGGATAACCGTAACGATAGGCGCAACGGAAATCATCGGGATAACCAGATAAGCCGGCGCAAACTTCAAGGCCTGGAACAGTGCCAGCTGGCCGCCGGCGCCAAGAAGGCCAACGCCCATCGACAGCCAGAAACTCTTCTTCCTGGTGTCCAGCTTGAACTTGATATTGGCCAGCGCCACCAGTGCGCAGGGAATCATACTTATCGCCCAAACAACATAAGTCAGTGTGGCGGGAAAATCGGGCTGATCTGAGAATGCGCCCCAGATACCCCAGGTAATCATCGTCACCAGGGCATACAGGAGCCAGGGGTTGCGTTTTGTCTTGTTCATTTGACTAAGTCAATTAACATTTGGCCGTATTCGGCATTTTCGTGGATGCCGGTGAATTGTGCGGAGCCGGGGCCCCAGGCATAGAAGGGAACGGCGATGCCGTTGTGGCTTTCGCTGGCAAAGGAGACGCCGATGGTGCCTTCCTCCAGATTGCCGTCACGGAGCGAGAGGCAGCCGGTAGCGTGGTCGGCCGTTACGACAACCAGGGTGTGACCGTCTGCGGCGGCCCATTCAAGCACATAGCCCAATACGCGGTCGAAGTCCAGAAGCTCCTCCATCGCATAGTGGATGTCGTTACCGTGCAGCCAGTCATCGATGTTGGAGCCTTCAATCATCATAACAAAGCCTTTCTCGTTCTTGGAAAGAAGGTCGATACCGCGAGCCACGGTACTGCGGAACAGGTCTCCCCTCTCCTCGGCAACCGGAAGATTGTCCGGCGAAAGTATGCCGATAACGGGAAGCTCCGCATTGTTAAGCTCTTCCTCCGTAAGCGCCACGTGATAGCCCGCAGCGGCCATTTCGTTGATTATGTTCCTGCCGTCGGTGCGGTTGACGGTAAACCAGTCCGTGCCGCCGCCGGAGAGATAGTCCACTCCGCAGTTCACATAGTCGGCAATGAGGTCTTCCTGATTATATCTGTACTCGTTGTGGCAGCAGAAGTCGCAGGGCGTAGCATCGGCGAAATGGCAGGTTACCGCCACTCCCGTGCTTTTTCCTTTTTCCTTTGCGTATACCAGAATGGAGCTCAGATCGGTTGTATCCGGCAGTACGCCGATATGGTCGTAGTTGGTCTTATGGCCTGATGCCAGCGCAGTTCCGCCTGCGCCCGAATCGGTTATGAGCTTATCGGCACACCAGGTGCGGGAAAGGCCGATGACGGGCATATTGTCCAGGTTAAGCTTGCCGTGATTCAGCACCCAGGCGCAGCTCACCTGCTCCAGGCCCATACCGTCGCCTATCATGAAGATGATATTGCGGATTTCCGCATCCTGTGCGGGCTGCTCCACCTTTACGATTTCGTAAGGATTTGGGGTTGAGTAATAGAAAATGGGCAGCTCCGCCGCTTTCTGTTTACAAGAAAGAACGGACAATACTGATACTGC
>JAILDI010000008.1 GCA_024689525.1 Bacteroidales bacterium | reverse complement strand
ATTCCCGTCAACGGCGGCATGTACTGCTAAATTCCGGTTTTTATTTACCGCTTATATAAGGCTGCGCCTCCGAGGGCACCGGGCCGTAAGGGGCCGGCGCGCAAGCGGCTAATAGCATCGACAGACCCGGCAGCGGGAGGTTTTTCATTGCTCGTCTCTTTCAAACAGGCTGCACCACTTGTAGTACCAACGGGTATAACTGCCGCTTCCGCCGAAAGTGATGCATATTTCATCTCCCTTGTAACCACTTCCGAAGTATAGGACGGCATCCCACTCTCCGGATTTGGGCAATCCCGTGCCGGTGCCCACGGTCTCACTGCCGACAACGTTCCTGATAGTTGGCTGGGAAGTTCCGCGATAATACTTGCTAAGCCAGGCGTCGGCCATATGGGTCCAGGAGTTCGAACCGCCGGATACCTGTACGGACATATGGAACACCACGGAATCTCCGGCTTCTATATATTCCGGCGGGGCTGCCGATACGGATGACATTGTGGAACAGCTGTAGGGTCGGTACCACCGTTCACCGGAGGGGTCGTTCAAATCCTGGAAGGGATCCCCGCTCCAGCTGAAATGTACCGTGTGCTCAAGTTCCGAGGCGTTGTAGCGCTCAGGATGCTCGCCGCCTTCATTCTGGCCCTTTTCCACCTCCACTCTTACCTTCTGCCAGCAGCGGAAGCCATCAAGCCCGTCGCGAAGATTCTTAAGCTTGTTGCCATAATAACCGTTATCGGCCAGCCACTTGTAGAAGGCTTCCTGGTCGGGATAGAGTTCGAGGTATTTTTCTACGATTATACAAAGAGTCTGATTGACGGTGTTTTGCGCTTCTTTTCCGGGGAGCCAGCCGTCCTTATCCACAAGCTCCTTGCGGAAGCGCTCCACAAGCATATGGATACGGGTGAGTTTCTGGATGTAGTCTTTCTCAATCCCCATTTTTTCCCAGATAGGGGAGTCCATAAGTCTGTATTTGGAGGTGTCCTCGTATAGCAGAATCAGTTCCCTGAGTTTTGCTTTCCTGTTATTGATATCGCGGTCGTTTATGTAGCGCTGCCTGAACTGTTCCTTGATTTCCTCCTCCGACATACCGTATTTGGACTCGGCGGCATTACACCTGTGGATGAACATGCTGTTCCAGTCATCGGGGCTCATGTTGCCATTACTGTCGCATTCCCGGCAATAATCTTCGAACATTTCGTTCATCGTATTGCTGGCCCAGAACTCCTTGAGGATCTTCATTGTCTTGGCGGTCTTCTGGATAAGTTTCACCTGAGGAACCATTTCCGTGGCGAAATCTTTCAGCCAGTCCTTCAACAGGCCCTTGCCATAATCGGCCGCTATGCTGGCTGGGCTGTCTCCCTGGCCAAGGCGTTTGCCCAGTTCCTGCATATTCTCTTCCGTGAGATGCCCCTCCAGCTCCTCCACAAGGCCTTTGTACTCTTTCTCGTATATGACAGTCGTGGCTTTGATTTTTCCGCTTATTGGATCTATGAACAGCTCTTTCTTTTCGACATCGGCCTTAAGCTTTTCAAAGAGAGTCGACAGAATCTTGGTCTTGGCGGCATCGGCCACCTTCTCCGCCACCTTCTCGGCCACAGCGTTCGGATCCCCGCCCGACTCGTCATAAGCATCTATCAGGTCGATGGTGTGGTTGATGAAGTCGTTGTCGGAGATAATCTCGCGGAGGGCCACCCCCATAAGCTTATCGTCACCGAAGCCGGCATATGCCGCAGCTTCCTTGAGTGTCTGCTTCACGGATTTTTCAAGGTCCTTGTTGCATGCACCCGCATACCAGTCGCTGGCTGCAACCCGGTTGATGAATTCCTCACGGCGGAAGATGTCGTCCACTTTCGTGGCGGTCGCCACGCAGAAATGGCTGGTCTCGAAGGTTACGACCCCATTCTGTATGCCGTCGTAGTCAGGTACCATATACACGGGCTTGTCGTCCACAATAAGCACGCCCATCAGGTTGATGTATTCTTCCTTGGGAATGCTCTTGGGAATGGCGAAGGTGACCCTTGCCATCTGGTCAAACTCAACGTGGTCGTTACCGTTCCGGGTAACGTTTACCGGCTGGCCGATGATCTCGTAGTTCGGGTTCCGAAGGCTCTCAAGCTTTCTCTCCGGGACGGCCTCAACCTTGACGTTCCCACTTCCTTCCGGCAGGTCGATGGAGTATCCTTCCTTGCCCACGGTCCTGGCGAGGCCGCCTCCGTTTCCACCGCCGGTGAACTGGGTGATGCCTACGATCGCCAGGATTACTCCCAGCGATACCATAACCGCTACGAGCCAGGCTTTGCTCTTTTTCTTCGGGGGCTGTTGAACGGGCGCAGGCTGTTGCACAGGGGGTTGTTGCACCGGAGGCTCAGGCTGAACCGGCATTGCGATTGGTTTGCCGCAGTTGCCGCAGAACTTGTAATCTTCTTCAAGCGGGGCACCGCAGTAAATGCAAAACTTGGGCATATGGTTTATACTTTATAATACTTGGAAGACTTCTTCAAGGAGATACCACACCACGGATATCAGGAACAGGCCCATGATTATGATCAGCAGGACCAGGAACAGCCGCACCAGGAAAGGGAGCTTCTTTTTGGCGGGCGCAGGGGTTGGCTGGTATTGAGGTGCTGGCGCAGTAGCTTGCGGTTCTGGCGCGGGTGCCGGAGCGGAAATGGGTTTGCCGCAGTATGGGCAGAATTTGGTGTTCCCCGGCAGCTTGGCGCCGCAGTGAATGCAGAATGCCATAGATCTTAACGGGCTTTAGGACAATGTGAACGGATGAAATCCAGGACGAACTGGAAGTCCTGGTCCTCCACGTAAATCTGGTTTTTGCTCATTGGTGCGTTCACCTTGATGAGGTGCTGGCCGGGCTTAGGCTTGATTGTGCGCACGGAACGGAAATCCGAGTACAGGCTATTCCGGGTCGCGGCCAGGAGACCGGGGGCCACCGTGCCGGGGCTGCCACCGGCAAAGGCCGAGACCAGACCCATCACTTGTGCCTTCTTGAACTGCTTGGGCAGCTGGGTGTGGCTTACGCCTTTTTCATCCATTTCAAACAGCACGCAATATTTTCCGCCATACATTGCGGCTACAAGCAAATAGCCCAGCAGCGTGAGAACCACAATGACGCCGAGGATAATCAGCATCACCTTTGTGGTGGGGCCGACATCTTCGAATCCGTTCATGGCGTTGGCGAACAGCCACATGCCGGCCACAACGCCGCCGAACACTTTCAAGAGAGTGCCGAGAATGGCCGTATTCTTGAGCATTTTCACTTCATAGTACCAGTGGTACTTGCCGTCCTGGCCCAGCGTGATGGTACTGCCGGGCTGAGGCGCTGCCTGCACGGGCTGGGGCGTAGGCTGGGGAGCGGGTTGAGGTGTCGGCTGGGGTGCCGGAGCCGGCTGGACGGGTGTTTGCTGTTGCGCAGGGGCCTGCTGAACAGGTACCTGCTGAACGGGGGTTCCGCAATTGGCGCAGAACTTGGCGCCTTCCTGGAGCTGCGCTCCGCAATTAGGACAGAAACTCATATGGGTACGTCGGTTTTATTGTTTCTTATATACGTAGCCGCCGCAGCGGAATCCCCAGTCCATGCTGTGGGAGATGTACAGTTCGTCTCCGTCAAGGAAGATGCCGAAGGTCTCTTCATAGACACCCTTGCCGGTAAAGCTAATCTTTCCTTTGCTGTATGACCAGTTGCCGGAATCCTCCCATTCAACATTATAGTTGCCATCGTCGGACTTCACCACACGGGAGAAACTGTTTCCGTTGAATTCATAGAATCCAACTTCTTTGCCCTTCTCGTCCTTGGCCACCCATTTTCCCTTGAGTTTGCCGCCGTCAAGTTTCTGGTCGAGATTATCCCTGAAAAAGAAGCCGTCCTTAAGCATATCGCCATACATATTATCCCCTTCGAGGGCGTAGCGCATAAAGCCGTCCTTGAGAAGTCGGATTTTGATGGTGCGGACTCCCTTGAAATCATCGCCATACCCGGCTTCCGGCTTGCCTTTCTTCTCTATCCACCTGTCCTGGTATTCCGTTCCGGTGGCATCGTCCCATCTGTCATAATACTTCTTTGTCGTGAGCACAATTTCGTCTTCGCTTACGGTGTATGTGCCAGTTTCCCTCATCTCCGAAACGCCCAGGAGCTGCCAGTCGAAGTTGCCCTTTGCATCGAAGCTCACCTGGTGCCAGTGGGAGCTTTCTCCGCAAGTTTTCCATGTTCCGACGAGGTCCTTTTCGGTGTTTTCCTTATCGCAGGAGGCCAGAGCAAGCGCCAGCGCCAGCCCGGCAACGATAGTCATAAAGTGTTTCATATGTGCGAATTACGTGTTATTGATTTCCAAATATAGTCACTAGCCGACGTATTTCCAAAAAAACAGTGTATATATGTTGAAAAAACAAACCACTAACAACGCATTCATTTCGCTGTGCGCGGTCGGCCGTTGCAACTACCTCAACCGCCCCACGGTGAAGCTGTACGGCTCCATCGAAGCCGGCGGTATGCTGGTCGCGGGCAGCTCATCGGCAAGCATTGCCCCCTATTTCCTCGAACCCGTCGTCGTTTGACCCCCGGAAAACGGAGGGTGAAACGACAAAAACGGCCCCAAATGCTGTTTGACCTCCCCAAAAATGGGGGTCAAACGACAATATAGGGACATAGGGATGTGATTATCGTATTATGGAAAAAGTCATCGACACATCGTGTGAAGAGGAGGCATAGTCGTAAAGGGTGAAAGAGCCTTCATCCCAGAACTGATACATCCAGGTGCCAGATTTATGAACGACGAAGTATTCCGGACCGCCGTTCTGGTCCAAGAGGTCGTGGTAGTCACCATCCTGAATCGCATCACCGGCAGGATCTGCATTGCCTCCCTTCTCAATGAATCCACGTACATTCTTGGCAGCATTCGGGTCGGGCTTCCAGTTACCGGGACCGTCAATGCGGCCGCCAATGCCCATCCTTTTTGCCTCCTCCGGGGTGAATACCTCTTCGTAGGAGCGAGGTTTGGGCCGATTGGCCTTGGCTTTCTTCTCTGCTGCACTGTCCATGGCCATGATGATAATGAAGGCCAGGACGCAGGCACCCGTGACAATCCACGCCCAGCTGTTAGAGCGTTTGTACCATGGTTTCTCCTGATATGTGTCTTTCGCTTGCGGCATCGCAGATGATTGAACTATTGCCTCTTTGCGATGAGCTCCTACTATATGCAGCAGGAAATCCGCAGTGTCTCGGTGAAAAAGGTCTTTGGGGCCGATTATTCCGGCGTGCTGAAGGAGTTGGTGCTGTCGTTCATGAAGATGGTGGGGATTGCCTTTGTCATCGGCGTACCGATTGCCTGGCTCATCATGATTCATTGGCTCTCGGGCTACGGCCACCGCATCGGTCTTCATTGGTGGATATTCCTCGCAGCCGGAGCCGTAGTAGCGCTTATTGCCATCGTCTCCGTCTTGTACCAGAGCATCAAGACCGCCAGGACCAATCCCGCGGAGGCGTTGAAGAAAGAGTAGATTCTTCGGCCTTCGGCCTCAGAATGACAAATAGCTCCCTGCAAATATGATGCTGTCAGTCTG
>JAILDI010000223.1 GCA_024689525.1 Bacteroidales bacterium | reverse complement strand
CGCCGGCGGTCTGAAGGCCGACATGAATACTGTTGCTGCCCAGGTAACACACGACGGCGCTGGCAATATCGACGATTGCGTGATGAAGAACGTGGGCGGCCTACTTAAACTCACTGTGGCCAAAACCGGAATCAAGACCATCACAGTTTCCAGCCGTGGCGGCCAGGCCCTTACCGGAAAAGCCGAACTCACTTTCGACGGCTCCGGCAATCCTGTCGTTACCCCCGTTGCTACCAAGTACGAATCCTTCGTTACCCTGAAAGCCTCCGACCCTGCAACCGGTCTTGCTGCAGGCGACTACTTCGTAAGCGTGTTCCCTGTAGCAATGAGCACAGGTCTTATCATTGACATGGAGAACATCGACGGAACAGTTGCTTCCATCAAGACATCCACCGCTGCAAACGTGAGCCGCAATTCCGACCTTGAATTCTCCGGCTTCGACACAGGCGCCAACTGGTATACTCCTGCGACGACCACCCTTACATTCGATTTCGTATCGGGCTGGCCATTCAATGAAACTATTGCCTCTGGTGGTACAGACCCGATTTCGACTGCATGGGCCAGTGATGGGGAAAAGGTTATGACCAGTAAGGATTATACTTCCGTTCTTTTCTACATACATTGTATGTATTATGTAACTCGAAGCGCTTCAAACGGGCTTCGTATCAAAGGTACCGTTGGAGATTATCTCCTTCTTCCGGCCATTCCCGGCAAGAACCTCACGAAAGTTGTCGTAAAGCATAAGGCTGATGACACGACTAGGCCTGCCATTATGACTCGTGGCGGCAACGAAGTTGTAGAAGGCGGAACAGCAGAGGGTAATGCGGCAGCTGGGGATACTCATACATGGAATCTATCTTCCACAGCCCACAATATGCAGTATCGTTATCAACTTACAAATGGTGCTACAGCATTTGCTTTCCTTGAGAGCCTTGAGTTGACATATTCTTCCAAGCCTTCTGCTCCTACTCCTGCTCCTATAGTTTTAGATGTACACTTCTGGACTGACAATGGTACTGCAAACGGCGCAGTGAATCAGCCGTTCAAAGATTATACAATCCCGGGTACTAAAACTTCTCAGAACCAGGCTTGTACTTTCGAGTATAATAGTGTAGACTATCCTTTTGAAATAGGAGGAAGTTACCGTATTTTAGCATCTGCTTCCAACCGGGGTTTAGGCTTGACCAGCAATGGAACACAGTTGGGGTATATCAAAGTGCCGGGCATTTCAGGCTATAAGCTCACGTCTATGTCTTCAGTTGTTGGTGGACCGGCAACTGATGGTAATATTAATAAGTTATTCTTGGATTTCTCGAGTACGGCAAGCGAAAACGCTGATGCACGATTCTCCGCAGCGGCTAGTACAATGAGTGCCCCTTCGTCATTCAGCCAGACATTTGATTCTACAGAGGCTGGAGTGGCTTATTATTTTGTTGCCAAATGGGGATGGCTGACCTTGAGGAATATTCGCTTGGTCTACTCTCCCGTATCCTCTCCTGCACCGGCACCCGCACCTGCTCCGGCCCAACTTTTGGATGGTGGTGTAACCATACTTTAATTGAGCATGTACAAACTCTCAAAAGTGTTATTACTGGCTCTGGCCGTCTTGGCGCTTTCGTGCGCCAAGACGGGCGGGGAGCCGGAGGATAACCCCAAAGCAAAGATTACACTCAAAGCCCAGAATCCAGGTCTTACGCTTGCCACAAGGACATCATGTTCCGGCCTCACTCCGTACTGGAGCCCGTCGGACAAGATAGGTGTGTGCCAGCTCAGTGACGATTCCAATGTCCAGTTTACATCCGACAATACCGCACCTGCACCCAACGCGTCATTTAACGGACCGGAAGGGCAAAGCGGGCAGTGTTTCGCCTATTATCCCTACAAGGCATGGGCACGCAGCGGTAACAATGTGAACCTGAGCATTGCGTCAACACAATATCCTGGAGCAAGTTCGTTCGATGGAGATTCCGACCTGCTGCTGAGCACCACATTCACTTTCGGCAATGGAGCGAGCCTGGTTTTCAACCGCCTCACTGCCGTTGCCAAGGTTATCCTCAGGGATAACACCACCGGGCACGTCATTACCGGACGGGAAGTGGAGCGAGTAAAGCTCACCTTCACCGGAGTCAATGTGGCCGGAGACGTGAGCCTTAATGGTTCAGACGGTACACTTGGCTCCCTGGGCTCATCGGCAACCGGCTCGGTCGAAGCCATACACGCCGACGGGAAACGCTATTCCATAGACGGTACATCGGCCTCATATTTCAACCTTTATCCGGTTGATCTGCCTGCCGATACTCAGATTCGCATCGAAGCATGGGCCGGCGGCCTTCACGTTTGCAAAGATACAGTGGTTCCTTCGGGCGGCCTGAACCTCAGGTCGGGCTATGTGTCCACCCTTCTTGTGGACATAGCCGATTCGCACGTTACATATGAGGCCAAGGCTATAACCCTAAATGCGGACAAGTCCCCGGTAGCGATTCCCGCAGCAACGGTTACGGTAAACAGCCTTGACCAGTTTAAAGGCCTGGGCATGGCCGCCAGCTCTTCCAAGGCAGGGAACGTGGTGGTTATCAAGGATGGAACATATAACAATTTCCAGGCGTACATAAATGCTTACGGAACAGAGGCGAAGCCGCTGGTAATCCGTGCGGAAACTCCCGGAGGCGTAACATTCACTGGATCTTCCTATCTGAATGTTAACAGCGCCTGGGTACAGCTTATCGGTTTCAATTTCGCATCGCCCACTTGTAATTCGGACCTTGGTCAGAATTATCGCATCTGTCTGGCAGCCAGCAGTTCACACTGTGTGGTTTCTCAGTGTCGTTTCGACTATTCAGGCGTTTCAACGAACACGAATATAAGCGACAACATAGTCGATATCCGTATCTATGGTGCCCGGAACAGAGTTGAGTTCTGTTCATTCCTGGACAAGAAATGCATGGGGCCGCAGATTCAGATCCAGCCTCAGGACAGCCCTACTCTGACTGAGCATCTGCGCGACTCCGTGGTTTATTGCTACTTCACCCGTCCTACTGTAATCATGGACGGGAGCGAAGCGGCAAACGGACAGGAGTCTATCTTGCTCGGACTCTCCCGTTTCTCGCAGAAGGACGAAGACTGCTACATCGCCAGGAATTATTTCTACAAGTCTGATGGAGAGCATTCGGAGGTCGTTTCAGTAAAGGGTTGCAGCAATACCGTAGAAGAGAACTACTTCAAGGATTGCTGGGGCAACCTGAGTATCCGCCACGGAAAATATAATACCGCGCGGAGAAACTTCCTTGTGCGCTCTGATTCAAGCCTGGAGAAAGTGAACGGAATCTGCTTCCAGGACATCGGCAATGTCATCGAACAGAATTACTTTTACAATCTTCCGGATAAGATATGGTTTGCGCCGATCTGCGCCCTTGCGGGTAGATATGCTCCCGAACGCACCGAAACCGACTCCGAGATATTAAAGTCATTCTGGCAGGTAAAGGAATGCATCGTCAAGGACAACATTATCCGTAATTGTACGGGTGGTATAACCTTGAATGCGGGATGGTCAAGTTCCTGGCGCACGCTTCACCCCATTAACTGCACGTTCAGTGGCAATGTACTGTACAATACCGGTTTCCCTATCTATTATTATGTTATAGACGGGGATTCGCAAACCACCGACGGCCATACCTGGACGGGCAACTTGTATTCGGTCGTTACCAATGGTTTCCACTATGATGTGTGGGGCCAGGCGGCAACCAAGAACAATATCAATTATTCCTTCCCGGATTCTGATTATGATGCGGCCATGAACCGTATCTCAAGCCAGGCTGGGGTAAGATGGTAATAATATGCACTTGAAAAGAAGTATCCACACATTGGCTCTCTGCCTTTTGTTGGCTTGCCCGGCAAAGGCAGAGAAGCCTCTTCTGTGGAATCTGGACAGACTTTACACTGTTAAGAGCGACGAGACCTATTCCAAGGTCAAGAACGGTTTTTTGTGGAATGCAAAGAGCTTTCTGGACTCGCCGGCCGTAGTCCTTAACGATAAGCCGACCAAGTTCGTCTCCGATCCCCGCTATTACGTGAGCGTCGGAACATATTGGTGGCCGGATCCAAACAATCCCGGAGGACCGTACATCCGTAAGGACGGCCTGGTTAATCCTGAAACAAGAGATTATGACGCGCCCAAGCTAACGTTGATGATGAGGAGGGTCAAGGCGTTTGCCGTAGCTTTCTATCTGACGGATGAATATGTATATAAGGATGCAATGGTCTCCCAGTTGCAGGCCTGGTTCCTTGACCCGGTGACGGGAATGTTACCATCCTTTCAATATGCCCAGAT
>JAILDI010000214.1 GCA_024689525.1 Bacteroidales bacterium | reverse complement strand
TTCTGGGTATATGGTCGTATGTATTCCGCATCGTCATTCTCAAGAACGGCAACGCATCCAAGAAAAATTAGTATATTTGCAACCCTTTTGGTCCCGTAGCTCAGTTGGATAGAGCAACAGCCTTCTAAGCTGTGGGTCATGCGTTCGAGTCGCATCGGGATCACTACAAACGGGATCTTGTATCCCTCTCCGCCTAACGTAAGAGTTCTATCAGACGATCCGGATAGTTTGAAATAATGGCATCCACACCGCAATTGGCAACAGTAAGGATATCGGACCGTTCATCTACAGTCCAGGGAACTACCTTTATTCCCAAGGAATGGCAATAGGCAACATTCTCAGCAGTGACCACACTGAAATGTGGGGACCACCATCCCGGCAAAAAACTTATTCTGGAGAGTATTTCCTTGATATCCGTGTCTCTTTTTGTGAGAAATGCCAGTGTAACTTCCGGCCACCTTGCGTGAATATATTCCAGGGAGCGGACGTCAAACGTCTGGACTATCAGACGATTACCAAGGTTTTTTGAAAGAAGAAGCGGAATACAGATATCGCAAAAAGTCTTGTAATCCGGCCAGTGGCTTCCTTCTCCCTCACCTGCTAAGGACTTGATTTCAATATTGTAATTTGGAAGAGGAATGTTATTATCCGAGGCATACTTTTCAGTATAGTCAATAAGCGCCGACGCAAGGGGGACATGCTCTGATATCAGTTTCTTTTCAGGCCACTGTTCAGTATACCTGAGCCCAACCTCATACTTTGCGATGCTGTCATAGGGCATAGTGAAAAGATATTCCTTCGGGTCCCCTTTCTGAATAGGGGTACCATCAGGCCTTATTGCACAGCGATAATGAAAATAATTGTCGTGGGACAGGACGGCAAGACCATCGGCAGATAATTGCAAATCCATCTCCAGAGTGTTAGCGCCAAGATCGAGGGCGTTCTTCATTGAGGAAAAGGTATTCTCCGGCATTCGTCCGGCTCCTCCTCTGTGAGCCTGAAGGTCAATACAGGGATTAATACTGATCCCGCAAGCACATATTGCAGCAGAAAGGCATAACAAAGCAGCCCCTATTATTTTCTTGTTTAGAATCATAATCGTTTTTATCTTTACAAAGATAAAAAGAATTTTTATATTTGTGTGCGCACACACAATCTGAATCAAAGCATGAAAGATTTAATAACGACACTATTCTCTTTACTGATAACCTCGGCATCATCCTTTGCACAGAGTACTTGTTATGCCCGCCTTGAGAATGATACCCTGCGAGTCGGCAATTCCGTTATAGAACGTGCGTTCGCCTGGAACGGGGGAGCACTCAGGACTTTGTGGCTCACCGACAAAGCAAGCGGCAGGACTATGAAATCCTGGCACGAACTGCCGGATTTTATCTTGGCAAAAGAAGCTCCGGAAAATGCGCACCTGGAAGTTATCGAGGTTCCTGAAGGCCGATGGTCTCCAGCCTTCCTCCTATCAAGAGTGTCCTACAACATCGGCAAAGTTCAAATCCACCGGGAATACCGCCTTTACGACAATGTTCCGGCCATCGCATGCGACACATATATCAAAGGCATCTGGGACATTACCCCGGAAGAAACTCCGGTACTGGATCAGATTTGCCTGAAAGGACGGAACTGGCACTGCACTGCAGTGGAATTCCACGACAGGACAGATGTCCACAACAGCCTTCTGGAAGAGCACAGGTTCATCTCATATCACCATGAAAAACCCTGGGACGCCAATCTTCTTCTCGCACGTGATGCCGTTACCGGAGCCGGTCTGTTCATGCTTAAAGAGGCTCCATGCTCGGACATGCAGGTGGGTCCCGGGAAGGGGGACTTCATCACCAAAAACGGCCGCTTCCAGCTTACGCGTATTGGCTTCGAGCCCGGTGACATCCTTGCTGATGGGTGGACGCGCCTTTACGGCTGTGTAATGGGAGTTGCCGGGGCCGATGATTTCTCGGAAGCCCTGGCCCTCCGCTCCTACCAGAAAACTGCCCGCCGCCAGATGGGTATGGTGATGATGAACACCTGGGGGGACCGCAGTCAGGACGGCCGCGTGAGCGAGCAGTTCTGCCTGCAGGAGTTGGACAAGGCGGCGCGGCTGGGCATCACAATATACCAGATAGACGATGGCTGGCAGCAGGGCAAAAGCCCTGCCTCCGTTGTTGAGGGCGGTTCCTTCGACGATATCTGGGCACGCACCGGATATTGGGACGTAGACCCGGTGAAGTTTCCTCACGGCCTGTCGCCGATAGTGGAGAAAGCGAAGGGTCTGGGCATCGAAATCGGCCTGTGGTTCAATCCCAGCGTGCAGGAGGATCTGGCCGATTGGGAAAGGGACGCGGCCGTGCTCATCGGCTTGTACAAGAAGTATGGTATACGGATATTCAAGATAGACGGGCTGGTTATTCCCAGCAAGACCGCGGAGCGCAATCTCCGGAGCATGCTGGACAGGGTCAGGGAAGAGACAGGGGACGATGTCGTTTTCAACATGGACGTAACCAACGGACGGCGCATGGGCTACAACTGGTTCGCGGAATACGGCAATATCTTTCTGGAGAACCGCTATTCCGACTGGGGCAACTACTATCCGTACAAGACTCTGCGTAATTTGTGGCAACTGTCCCGGTATGTGGCTCCGGAGCGCTTCCAGATAGAATTCCTTAACCCCTGGCGCAATACGGACAAGTATCCTTCGGGGGATATGTTTGCCCCGGCCAACTACTCCTTCGACTACATAGCCGCCGTCAGTTTTGCCGCGCAACCCCTGGCATGGATGGAAGCTTCCAACCTTCCGGAGGAAGCTTTTTATGTGGGAGATATACTTAAGAAGTGGTATGGACTTGCTCCGGCCATACACGGCGGAACAATCCTTCCAATTGGAGAAGAGCCTTCTGGCCGTTCCTGGACGGGATTCCAGTCCATAACGGACTCAAAGCACGGCTATATTATTGCCTATCGTGAAGATACCCCCACAGCCAGAGGCTGCATCAAGACCTGGCTACCGGAAGGAAAGCGCGTCAGGTTCAGGCCTCTTCTTGGCAGCGGCAAGCCTTTCCGTGCCAAAGTTGGCCCCGGGGGCATAATAAAGATTAATCTCAGGGAGCCTAATTCTTTCGCCCTGTACGAGTACTCGCTTTAGCATACATACTTCCGAGATGGCAAGAATAATTATAGGAATTGGTGAGACGGTTCTGGATATCGTATTCCGGAACTCTCAGCCGCAAGCGGCAGTGCCGGGCGGATCTGTATTCAACTCCATGGTCTCTCTTGGCCGCACTGCAGGCAAACTTTTCCCCGACGTAAAACTATTGATGGAATCCCAGCTGGGAGACGACTATGTGGCGGACATCGTGGCCGAGTTCATGGCCGCCAACGGCGTAGGTATCGAAGGAATGCAGCGCGTCGAAGGCCAGAGCGTAGTATCGCTGGCCCTGCTGGACGAAAACAACAACGCCCACTACGAATTCTTCCGCGACAAAGGCCTCCCGCCATTCCGCACCCCCGACACGGCCATACAGAAGGACGACATCGCCATCTTCGGTTCCTTTTTCGCAGTAAGCCCCGCCACCGGCAGGCAGACCCACGAATTCATCCGCCGCGCACAGGAGGCCGGCGCGATCGTCTATTATGATGTGAATTTCCGGAAGAACCACCCCGCGAACCAAGATGCGATCGAAGCCAACATCGCCCTGGCGGACATAGTGCGCGCATCCGACGAAGACCTGCGCAATCTATATGGAAGCTCCGATGCAGCCCGGCTCTACGAAGAACGCATCTCCCGCCTGTGTCCGAATTTCATCTGCACCCGCGGGGCCGAAGATGCGGAGGTTTTCTCGCCGGGAGTGCGCAGGACCTACCCCACGGCCAAGGTCGCGGATCTGGTGTCCACCATAGGTGCGGGGGATAATTTCAACGCGGGTATAATCTTCGGCCTGGTGCGCGACGGCCTCGGAAAAGATGACGTCAGGAGTCTTTCGGAAGATGACTGGAGCCGCCTGGTGCCCACCGCGATGGCCTTCTCGGCCGAAGTCTGCGGCAGTCTTTTCAACTACGTCGGCCCCGAATTCGCTAAGACGCTAGCGAAATAGCCCCGAACACGCCCAGGGATGCAACCAGCATTATGGCGCCCGCAAGCAACACCCCCAACATCACATACAGCACACTCTTCTT
>JAILDI010000185.1 GCA_024689525.1 Bacteroidales bacterium | reverse complement strand
ATGCGGCATATCATGACATTGCCGATAGGTTTCCTGGACACGCTGGGAAGCGGCAAGGTGCGCAAATGGGTACAGGAATCCACCCAATCCACGGAGACCTACCTGGCTCACCAACTTCCGGACAAGGCCGGCATGTACGCTACGGTGGCCGGACTAGCCGTCTTGATGTTCCTGTTCGACTGGCGGATGGGACTGCTGTGCCTGGGAACGGTCCTGATGGCCATCATCGTGATGATTACCCTGATGACGGGACCGACGCTCCGCAGAAAGCTGGGGGAATACAACAAGGCGCTGGACGCCATGGCGGGCGAGGCCGTAGAGTACGTCCGCGGCATACCGGTGGTGAAGACCTTCGGCCAGTCCGTCTTCACCTTCAAGCGCTTCAAGGAATCCATCGACCAATACAAACAGTGGGTGATCGCCTATACAATCGATCTGCGGCGACCGATGACCCTGTACACGACACTTGTCAACGCCTCCTTCGCCGTTCTCATCTCGCTCACGTTGATCGTCGTGAAGAACGGGACTTATTCGCCCGTTTTCCTGCTGAACCTGTTGTATTACATCATCGTCACCCCGGCCATCGCCGTCACCCTGAACCGTATCATGTTTGCCAGCGAGAACGAGATGATTGTTGCCGATGCGCTGGACAAAACGGGACGGATTCTGGCGATTGATCCGCTTTCATATCCTTCGGAAGCCAAATTGCCGGAGGACAATGAGATTCAGCTCAAGGGTGTCCGTTTCCGCTATCCCGAAGCCGAGCGTTTTGCGGTGGACGGCGTCTCGCTGGACATCAAACCTGGGCAGAAAATCGCCTTTGTAGGCCCTTCCGGTGGCGGAAAGACCACAACGGCCAGTCTCATAGCCCGTTTCTTTGACGTAACGGAAGGGGCCATCACCCTGGGCGGCGTGGACATCCGCCATATCCGCAAGAAGGATCTGATGGACCGTATATCCTTCGTGTTCCAGGACAGCCGCCTGCTGAAGACAAGCATCTTTGAGAACGTCCGCCTGGGCAAACCTGACGCCACCCGTGAAGAAGTCCTCGAGGCCTTGCATAAAGCACAGTGCGACGATATCCTCGCCAAGCTGCCCGACGGCATTGGCACCGTCATCGGCACGCAAGGTACATATCTTTCCGGCGGCGAGCAGCAGCGGGTGGCCATCGCACGCGTGATATTGAAAGGGACACCCATAGTCATCTTGGACGAGGCTACGGCTTTCGCGGATCCGGACAATGAGACCCGCGTGCAGCAGGCCTTCACCGAGATGGCAGCCGACGGCAAGACCATCATCATGATTGCCCACCGACTCTCTTCCGTGACCGGCGCAGACCGCATCTTTGTGCTGGAGGAAGGTCGTGTGACGGAGAGCGGCTCGCACAGAGTTCTTCTGGAGAAAGGCGGCAAGTACGCCTCCATGTGGAAACAATATGTGGAATCTGTCAAATGGAACATCAAATGAGCATCATAGAAACACTTCGGCATAAATATGCCCTTACCCGGCAGGGCGCTTTAGATCTGATGAAATCCAGCCTTGCCAGCGCAGCGATGGATATTGTCCTCATGCTGCCGGTAGGTCTCCTGTTCTTCCTGGTGAAGGACCTGATGGAAGGCAACGCGTTGAATACCTGGGGGTAGATATGGAAGATCGCCGTCTGCCTGCTGGCAGTGGCGGCCATGGAATACGTCAAGTACAACTATCAGTTCGTCACCGTCTATCTCGAGAGCGGCCGCCGGAGGATCTCCCTGGCGGAAAAACTGCGCCGCCTGCCACTGTCCTTCTTCGGCAAGAAAGACCTGGCTGACCTCACCAGCACTATCATGGCCGATGCCGCCACCATCGAGACGGGTACTTCCCACTGGGTGCCCGAACTCATCGGGTCGATGATTTCCACGACGCTCATCGGCATCAGTCTTTTCTTCTTTGACTGGAGAATGGCGATTGCCGCCGTTTGGGTGATTCCCATCGCCATCGGCATCGTCCTGTTCTCATCCAAGTTCCAGAACCGGTTCAACCGCCGCAACGTGCAGGCGAAGGTTGCGCTGGCCGACAGCATCCAGGAGGGATTGGAGGCGTTCCAGGACATCCGGGCA
>JAILDI010000158.1 GCA_024689525.1 Bacteroidales bacterium | reverse complement strand
CACCTGAAGGCCGCTATAGCTGAGGGCATAGCCCGTGGCGGCAGTGGCGGCGGCCGGGATGTCAACCTCCGAAGCGTTTCCCGTGGCGGTGACGGCCTTGGTGAGATAGTTCACCGTTGCCGTCTTTTTGGCCGTGACGGTAACGCTGGTCACCGTGGGCGTAGCGTCCCACTGGGAACGGAACTTGAGGTTTACGTTCAGCTTGGCCATCGCGTGGCTGAACACCAGCGGCACATCGCCGCCGGAAGCTTTTACGCCGTCCAGGTTGGTGGCGATGAGAAGGTCGCTGGCGGTGTATTCTGCAGGATTCAGTGTGTAAGGATCGGCCGTGAAGTCGGTGATGTCCTTGGCCGGGAAGACGCCCAGGAAATAGTGCGTGTCAGTTACCGTCTTCCACAGCATAGGTTTTTCCGGTGTCCACTTGCCGTCCGTGCCCAGGGTATTCTTCACCCCGTCCACAACACGGGTTGCTGGCACTTCCGTTGCCCCGCCCATCCAGGCATAAACGGCAATCTGGTCCCCAGCCTCGAAAGCCGATGCATCACCTTGATTAGTAACCTTGGTGGCGCCGATGGAAGCCCTAACGGTGATTTCGCCCGAAACATCCGGTGCAACTTCACGATTGCAGCCTGACAGTACCAGAAGCGCCACGGTTGCTGCGAGATATATGCTGATCTTTTTCATAATCATATATTATTCTGAAACGGGACGGACAGAACACAAACAGGAATTGGTTTCTGAACTCCGGCTGAGATTGGTTGAAGTGAAGTAAATGAACCACGTTTTACTAGAATCGCCCGTATTTTGAGTAGAAGACCAGTATGCACCAATTGAACCCACACCGAGGCTGTTGAAGTCCTCCTCGATTCCTGCTGCAGGAAGGAAGATAGAGTTGCCGGCACAGGGGTCAGTGCCGGATACATTATTTCGTGTCACTATTCTGCCAGAGTGGTTGGAACCGTCTTCTAGATAATCATATGTCCAGGTCCAGCTGTAATAGGTGCCATTGAGAAGCGCCTGCCACTCTTCATCCGTGGGGATGTGCCAGCCTCCGCCCCAGTTGAAATAATCGACACTTTTGCGGTGGTCGCCGTAGTCCCAGAGGTTGTCGGCACCCACATTGCAGGTGGCCCACTTGAGGTTCTTCTTCACACCGCCGATGGTTACTTCGCCCATATCTACATACTCGTGGCCATTGATACTGGGCGGAGGTGGCGGAGCGGTAGTAACGCTCATAGGGAGCTTTGCGGACTGGCCGGCAGAAAGGGTGATTGCATCGGTGTTAGTCCAGGTGTAGTCGTTGGCGCCCACCTTGAAGGTGATGGTCAGATCGCCGACGGCGATAGCCTGAGGCACCAGAATGGCTTCGTATGTAGCTACGGATGTCTTGGCCGTGGCGGTGCCGGGGGCGTAGCTGAGGTCAAAGGGCGTTATGTCGGCAGCCGTAGATGCCGTAACGGAAACGGCACCGGTGGCTGGCTGGAAGTTGAAGCCCAGGTTTGTTCCTGCAATAGTAAAAGCCTTGACAGGATTGTCCGTACGCCCGTATTTGTTATCGTAGAAATCGCTCCCAAGCGAGAGCTCGACAGTAAGTTTGGCAAGGCCGTGCTTCAGTTCCACAGGCAGGGCGCCGCCGGTTGTGGCTTCATAGGTGGTGCTTGTTGCCTTGAGGGAGAGCAGGTCGGCGGCGTTGAGCCCCGCCTGGGTGCTCTGGTCGGCAGGGACGGAAAGGTCCGCGCCGGAAGTGAACTCCGCCTTGGTGAAGTCGTGGCCGCTGAAGAAGGCGGCGCTGTAGTTCACCGGCGCGGTCTCGTTCTTCCAATACAGTTGCTTGCTTGCGCTCCAGGCAGTACCGCTCTTGGACATCTTGCCGCAATAGCTGAAGGCGGCGTCCGAGGGGCAGTCCACATTCAGCCAGAACTCCTGCAGGTCGACCGTGGTGAGGCTTGCCTTGGTGGTGCCGTCGATGGTGGGCACGACCCGCATGGGGAGCCCGACGGGAGAGGTGTCGGTCTCCTTTTGGCAGGAGAGCAGCGCGGCCAGGGCAAGTGGAATTAATATGATGTATTTTTTCATATTAGTCTTCGGTTTGGGCTTCGCCGTTGTCGATGGTGGAACCGGCCACCCAGTTGGAAATGCTCACGGAGCCGAGCTCGATCTTGTCGCGGCCGACGATGAGGTTGACCGTGGTGTACTTGCCCTTGGCCAGGGGAATGTCCTCCGTGTGGGTGAACACATAGTCCTTGCCTTCGATGGAGATTGTGATGGTGCAGACTCCTGCCTGGGGAACCTGCAGGCCGCTCCAGGCGGCATTCGAGTCCTTGGTGAGGGCCACGGGAGCAGCTGTGCCGCTTGCCGTGAGGGCCTTGGCAAGATAATCCACCGTGGCGGTCTTCTTTGCCGTTACCGTAATGGCGCTCACCGTGGGTTCGGTGGCCCACTGGTTACGGAAGGTGAGATTCACGAACATCTTTGCCAGCATATGGTCGAAGGTGAGGCTCACGGGATTCTCCGACGCCTTGAGGCCGGTGGTGTTCACTGCAACCAGAAGGTCGCTCGCCTCATAGTCGGCAGGGTTCAGCGTGTAGGCATCGGCCGTGAAGTTGGAAACCGTCCTGGACGGATATATGCCGATGAAGTAATGCGGGGTTACCATATCGGCCCAGAGCATAGGGCTGGCGGGAGTCCATTTGCCATCCGTCCCGAGGGTGTTCTCCACCCCGTTCACCACTTTTTCCGCGGGTACGCTTGTGGCGCTGCCGGTCCAGGCGTAAAGGGCGATCTTGTCGCCGGTGTCGAAGGCGGCGGCATCTCCGGTGGTGGTTACTTTTGACATTGTGCCGATGGCGGCTTCAACGGTAATCTCCTTACCGCGGCCGGGGGCATTGGCCTCTTCGCGGTTGCAGGCCGCAAGAACTGCAACAAATGCTGCTGAGAGAATGAAAAGTTTTCTCATTGTATATCGTATTTTTAATTATTCGGGTTAAGTACTTCTCCGGAAACCGTCCAGCCCACTTCCCAGTCGCTAATATTATAGGTAGTGAGGTACATGTACGGTGAAATGGCATTAAAGTCAAGGTTAAGCGTGTACGTCTTGCCCACTTCCATCCGGGGCGCGTCGCACAGCGAGGTGAGCTTCAAACCGGCATGGGTTGTAATGTCCACGGTGAGCATACAGCGCTCTTTACCGGAAGCCGTAGCAAGCAGTCTGTTGGTGCCGTTGGGGATATTCAGGTCGCCCACGAGTTCTGTAGAAGGAAGCCCGTAATTGCCGCCTGAGTCCTTGGCCGTGAGGTCCACGTTCCTGGCAATGTTGCTCAGGGTCAGCACCACATCGGCCCCGGAAGGAAGATTGTCGATGCTCACCGCAAGGGTGCTCAGCAGTCGCTGGAGTTTAATCTCCTCCACGCAGATATCGTCTTCCGTCACGGTTACGTGCGTTACTCCGTACCAGGCCTGTGCAGGAGAGGACGCGGGGTTCTTCAGGGAGACCTTTATGTTGCCAAGACCCGCCCTTGTTGCGGGAAGGCCGGTGAGGATGTAGCCATCGGCCTCAGTCATATTGGCGGTGACAAGGACGTCGTAATCCCCTACCGGGAGCTGGACAAGGTCGGCCGATACATCTTCCACGCTATCATAGTTGTTGGTGAAACTCGCAGCGGAACTGCCGAACGACAGTGTTATGTCGTGGATGGCCTCAGCGGCGTCATCGGCCTGGTCCCACTGGAAAGTAGATGCAACGTAGCCCACAGACACGTCGCCCCATTCCGACGGCTTTAATTCGTGCATTTTGTGGTAGCAGCCCGTAAACAGCACTGCGGCCACCATAAGTATTGCATATCTTCTCATAGCCATCGTCATTTTGCGAATTTAAGTTCTGCGCGGCGGGCTTCCTTAAGGGTGGGAGCGTTGGAATCCGCGCCGTGGAAATAGGCTTTGCCCATTCTTTCCTTGCCGATTCCGTGCTCCTCAAACCACTGGCGGATGGCCTCCATACGCCTTTCGGAAAGTTGCTCGTTATACTTTGGATTACCCTCCTTGGATGCATAGGCGTGGATTTCCAGCTGGAAGTCCGGATACTGTTGCAGGATGGCGAGGGCCATTTCAAGCTGAGGGACATAAGCCTGGTCGATTTCGGCGCTGTCGAAGCCGAAGTACACCGTGGGGATTGGCGTATTAAACGCGTCTTCCTTCTCCTGAGCAGCGCGGGCTGCAGCTTCCGCGGCTTCACGCTCCAAGCGCTCGCGCTCCGCTTGCTCTGCGGCAAGGCGGGCTTCCTCTTCCGCCTTGCGGCGGGCCTCTTCTTCGGCGGCAAGGCGCGCGGCCTCATCCTCCCGGGACTGGCCGTCATCAGTGACGGCAGGCCCTGCGGGGATGTAATTATCGGCCGGAGTCTTATGGCTCTTTCCGAAACTGTATCTTACTATCACGCCCGCATCGTAAATGACGTTGCTCTTATGCGCGTGGACGGGGATATTGTCGAAGCGCCGGCCAGTCATACAGGTTATGCCCGCATAGAGCGATGCGCCCAGGTTCCCGGTTATCTTATAGCCGAAATCCGCCTGCCCGCCCAGGCCAAGATGCCACTGGCGGTCGTGCGGAATGGTTTTGTCCGGGGCTACGAGCGCCGTCTTTGTGGTGACGGCCGATATCTGCGGCGCCACGTTCAGCCACAAGGGCGTCTCCGGGCCGGTGAAAAGGCTCAGGAGATCCGCGTTAAGCTGCACGTATAGCTTTCCCCACTGGGTAGCGGTCTTGAGATCACTGTAATACCAGCCGTTTTCTCCCAGGACCGGACTCATATACCTCTGTTCTGCTTCCGACATCCAGTACGGGCAGCAGTCCAGAGCGTACTGGTTTTGCCCGCCGTACTGGAAACCGCCCTCAAGTGAAAGGAGCCTGTTGAAGTGATACCCCCCGAACAGGCCTCCCTGCAGGCCCCAATGAGCCTGATGCTCAGTGATGCTGCGGAAGGTGCCCTGCCCGAAGGAGGTGCCGCCCATAGCGCCGACGTACCAGTTCAGCTCCGGCGGATCCAGGGGCTGGCCCCACGCCGCCTGGGCGACCACGGCACACAGCAGCGCCAATGTGAAGCGTTTTGTGAATAGTTTTATCATAGAATTGTGTTTACTTTATACCGTATTTGCGGAGAATCCTGACGATGGGCTTGCGCACGGATTCCGCCCACATATAGTAGCCCCATTCGCTGGGATGGATGCCGTCTTCGGAAGTGTCGTGCAAAGCCGAAGTGGCGTTGGACTTGATATAGTACACGTTCTTGTATTTTCTCACAGCAATTTTCATCAGGCTGTCGGCAACGGCTATCTTGCTTCCTTCCTGCTCGTCGTGCTGCAGGTTGAAGTTCCTCTTCTCCCGCCATATCGTGTGCATAAAGATGAGGGGAACTCCGGGCTTTTTGGCCTGGATGGTTTCGATGAAGGGGAAAAGGTTCTCCTTCACGGTTTCCGCATTGCCGTTGGAGAAGGCGTCGAAAACGAATGCTTCCACATCGGCCTCCGCCAGTGCAGCGGCGAACTGGGGCTGCATCCAGCAGTCGCCGCTCACGCCCAGGCTGCAGAACTGCAGACCGGTGGCCCTGCTCAGGAAAGCGGGAACGGTTTGGCCGGCGCGGCTGGTATTTGCCCCGTGCATAAAGGATGAGCCGTGCAGGCAAATCCTGTGGCGGAAGGGAATATCGCCCTTTTCAATCCTGGAACCTGCGACTGTGGCAATCTGCACCGAGTTCTCCTTGCTGAATGTTGGCAGATAGACTATGCACTCCTTCATCGACCCGTCCATATACTCCACAAGTTTGCGAATTCTTCCGTTCTCCGTGGCAATATCTTTACCATAGGCGCAGGAACCCGCCCATAGCCATTTTCCGTCCTTTTTGATGTACAGGTCGAAACCCCTGGCGGCAAAGCCGGAAGCATTTGTGCCGTTGATGCTCAGGAATTCAGGTTTTACGGCGATAACCGGTGAATCCGTCTTGAATGAAACGATTATACCGGAAGACATTTCCAGCAGGTTGACGTCCTTTTCCGTCCATCCGCCGAAGCGCGTGAAATCCATACGCTGATAAGGGTTGGGGGTGTCTTCGAATACCTTTCCGAAAATTGTCAGTTCCGAGGCTTCCGTGAAGCGGTACTCGTAATCCTGGCCGAAGGCGGCTATACACACTGCCAGAGTGATGAAGAAAAGAACTGTTTTACGCATAACTAGTTAACAGATAATATGCACCTTTACAAATTTACAAATGATTATTGGTAGAAACAACAGTTTTTCGTACTTTTGTAAACCAACATTTAAACTAATACACTATGGGAGCATTTCATGCATATGACATCCGTGGCATTTACGGAAAAGACTGGGACAAGGAAACCGCATACAAGGTGGGATATTTCATCCCCCGGCTTCTGAAGGCCGACAAGGTGCTGGTTGGAAGGGACTGCCGCGTCTCTTCGCCGGAGATTCACGACGCGGTGCTCAAGGGCATCAACGATGCCGGCGCCGACGTCTACGACATCGGCCTCAGCTCCACCCCTATGGTGTATTTCGGCACCGCGAATTACGGATTCAACGCCTCCATCCAGATTACGGCATCGCACAATGCCGCCATATACAACGGTATGAAAGTGTCCACCACGGACGCCCAGGCAGTGGGCTACGACGCCGGCCTCAAGGAAATAAAGAAATGGATCGAGGACGGCGAACCCACCCCGGTAGCCCCCGTCCGCGGCAAGGTGTACCAGAAAGAAATCCTGGCCGATTATCTGGCCTTTATGCGCAAATTCGCGAAGGATCTTTCCGGCATAACCATCGCCATGGACCTGTCCAACGGTATGTCCAACCTCTTCGCCAAGGAGATCTTCGGCACCGGCAGCAACGTCCATTACCTCTTCGATACCATGGACGGCCGATTCCCCAACCACGAGCCCAACCCGCTTATCGAAGCCAACGTACTCCCGCTGGAGAATCTGGTGAGAGAGGTCAAGGCCGATGCCGGCGTCATCTACGACGGCGATGCGGACCGTGTGGTATTTGTCGATGAAAAAGGCACCTTCATCTCCCCCGACCTGCTCATCGCCCTTATGGGTCGATACTATGTGAAAGAGAGGGGCCTCAAGGGCATCGTCCTTCAGGATATCCGTTCCTCCAAGGCCGTGGGCGAGTATCTGGAGCCTATGGGCTGCAAGATGCAAACCTGGAAAGTGGGCCGCGCCTTTGCCGCAGCCAAGCTCCGTGAAATCGACGGTGTATGGGGCGGTGAACTCGCCGGTCACTTCTACTTCCGCGACTTCTTCTACAGCGACAGCGGCCTGCTGGCGTCTATGATAGTCCTCGGCATAGTGGCCGACCTCAAGAAGGAAGGCAAAACCCTCAGCCAGGCCATCGCAGAGATCGTCCGCTACAAGAATTCCGGCGAAATCAACTACCGCGTGGAAGACAAGAAGGGCGCCATGGACGCAGTGAAGGAGCACTTTATGGCCCAGGAAAAGGCAACGGCCTTTATGGACTTCGACGGCTATCGCATAGAATTTGCAGACTGGTGGCTGAACATCCGCCCGTCCAACACGGAACCGTACCTCCGTTTCCTGTGCGAAGCTACGTCGGACGAACTGCTCCATAAGAAAATTGCCGAGACGGACGAACTGCTCAAGACCCGTTTCGGAGCAATCAGATAAAAGATGATTCTCAAAAAAGCTACAGCATTAGTACTACTCCTGTGCGGCGTCACGCTGGTGGCCCAGAACCGTGAGGCGGACTCCCTGCGTCACTCTTTTGGCCGCCAGGCGATCGCCAATTCGCGCATCGCAGGCACCCCGTATGCCGATACCCTGGACACGGGCAACCCTGACGTGAAGGTGATCCTCTTCAGCGACGGCACATACCGTTACGTGAAGGATCCTGCAGCAAGCGCCAATGACGAAATCTTCAACAAGTACTGGAACACCTGGTCCTGCAACCCGTACGGCAACGTCACCATCAACGAAACCGTAACCCTGTGGCTTGTGGACACCCTGGACTCATACTGCTGCCCCCACCAGGGAGAGCGCTCGTCCAAGTTCGGCTACAGGCACGGCAGGCGCCACCAGGGCATCGACCTTCCCTACCCCACCGGAACTCCGGTATACGCCACCTTTGACGGCAAGGTGAGGATTTCCGATGTCGTGGGCGGCTACGGCAACCTTGTGGTCATCCGCCACGCGAACGGCCTGGAAACTTTCTACGGCCATCTTTCGCAGCGCAACGTGGAGCCCGGGCAGTGGGTGAGCGCAGGCGACGTCATCGGCCTTGGAGGCTCCACCGGACGTTCCACCGGCCCGCACCTGCACTTCGAGACGCGCTATATGGGCAACGCCTTCGACCCCGCGTGGATTATCGACTTCAAGACCGGCACCCTGCGCCACAGGATGATAAAACTGCGCCCCTGGTACTTCGACGCCAACAGCAACTACGTCCAGGCCGTGGACGATGAAGACGAAATCTTCCGCACCGACGAAGAAGAGCGCCTCCTTGCGGAGGAACGCGCCCGCAAGGAAGCGGAAGCCCGCGCCGCCGCAGCCGAAGCAGCCAAGCAGTACTATACCGTGAAATCCGGCGACACCCTCTCCAAAATCGCGCGCAAGTACGGCACCACGGTCCGTGCCCTGTGCAATATGAACAACATCAAAGAAACCTCCACCCTACGGGTAGGACAGAGGTTGAGAGTGAAATGAAAAAAGCGACCCGCGGGTCGCTTTTTTCATATTCTAGAAATTGAATTTCACCATGTTGATGATGCGGTGGTTGGCAATCCAGTGGGTGTTGCCGGCATCGAAGACGCCGCGGTTGTTGCGGCTCACGTACTCGTAGTGCTTGCCGGTGAGGTCGGTTACCAGGTTCTGGTTGCCGAACTCTGCCATCGTGAAGTTGTACTCCAGGGAAACGGTGAGTTTGCCCCAGTTGTAGGCGATGGTGGGAGTGGCGCGGAATGCCGACTGGATATTGGTCGATGCAGCAGTATTCAGCCACAGCAATGAAGGATCCACAAGATCCTTGGTCGTGCCCAACTGCTTCATATAGCCGAGCATGCACATAACCTGCACTTTCTTGCCGTACTGGGCCGATACGAACGACGCCCAGTCCCTCATGGGAGTGTACTCGTAGTGACGGCCGTCGGCCTCATCGCTGATGCCGCAGACGCCATAGCCGGAAAGCAGGTTGAGATGCTCAGAGCTCTGTGCGAGGGTGGTCTTTGCGCGCATCTGGAACGCTCCGTCTGTGTACTGCACAAAACCAAATACGGAAGGGGCCACGAGCATGCCGTGGGCCTTCACGGTTCCCTGAAGCGTTACCACATCGGTACGGTAAGGCTTGGTTGCAATCAGGTTTGCACCCACCTTGGCCACGAAAGGACCGTCCTTGTAAGTCACGCCCAGATAGGACTCAGGCAGGCCATACTTGTAGGGATTCACCGACTTAGCGTTGGCCTGTGCATCCATCGGCAGGTACTGGCTCAGGTAGAGCAGACCGCCGGTGAGGGTGAACTTACCCTTCGTCCAATGTGCCATCACTTGAGGGCTGCGGTTGAACGGGCCAAAAGGGGCGCCGGACTCGAGGTTCAGCATATGGGGCAGGTCCGCACCCATAGGATGCCAGGTCTGGCCGATGTTGAGAACCAGGGACTCATCCTCCGCAGGCAGCCACTTGAGGGCGACATAAGCCTGGCGCAGACGGAACTGGGCGATGGTAGATGCCGTACCGGTGCCGTTAAGGCTGTAGAAATCGGCCTCCACCTTGCCGGACGCATACATATTGCCGAACTGATAGCCGGACATGTCCAGTCCCAGACGGGTGGTTAGCGACACGCTCTTCCAGTTGAGCCCACTGTTCAGGTCCACCCCCGTGTTGGGATTCAGGTTCTGATCCTTGGGCATATAGTAATAAAGGTCGTGCGTACCGCCGTTCACCTCACGAGTATCTATGATGGTGTAATTGCGGATGAAGCCATACAGCTTGAACTTAGCGGGAGTCTCCTCCTGAGCATTGGCGAGGCTGCCAAAGAGCAGCATTGCCAAAGATAAAACCAATAGCTTTTTCATATTATGCGAACGGGAAAAGTTTGGTAAGCCAGAAATAGCCGAGGATAAAGCCAACGGCGCCAATGATAATACCCACCTTGGTCATATCCTTGGTTTCCACCATACCTGTCGATGATGCAATGGCATTCGGCGGCGTGGAAATAGGGAACAGCATAGCGATGGATGCGCACACGGCAATGTAGGAAATCATGGCCCTGGAGCCGGAAGCGCCAAGGTTCATACCCTCCGCCACCACGATGAGGATGGGGATCAGGAGCGCGGCCGTTGCGCTGTTCGAAATGAAGTTGGACAGGAAGTAGCACACCAGGCCGGCGATGATCATCACCAGGACAACCGACATAGTGTCGAAAGGAATTGCGCCGATGAGCACCTTGGCAAGGCCCGTGCCCTGCAGGCAGGTACCCAGGGCGAAACCTCCCGCCACCAACCAGAGCACAGTCCAGTTGATTTCCTTGATATCGTCCTTGGTGAAGATACCCGTTGCGGTGAGAACGCCCAGAGGGATGAGGGCCACCACGTTGGAATTGATCTTGGTCCACTGCTCGGTTGCCCACAGCAGGATGGTCCCAAGGAAGGTGCACCATACCACGATGGTCTTCCAGTCCTTCTTGCGCTTGTTCTCGGGGATTTCAAGCACGATCTTCTTGCTCTTGAACGGGAACAGCAGCTGGAGCACCAGCCAGGCAATCACGATCATAATGAGCACATAGGGAATCATCCTTATCGCCCACTGGCCGAAAGTGACGTCATAGCCAGCCTCGGAGAGGAACTTCACCGCAGTGGCATTCGGAGGCGTGCCGATGGGAGTGCCGATACCGCCGATATTCGCGGCCACGGGGATAGCCAGGGCCAGGCCGATCTTGCCTTTATCATCGGCAGGAAGTTTACCCAGCACGGGGACGAGGAAAGCCAGCATCATTGCAGCGGTTGCTGTGTTGGACATAAACATCGAGAAGATGGCAATCACCAGGAGGAATCCCAGCAGGACCATCTTGGGCTTGGTGCCGAACAGCGACAGGAGAGCGCGGGCCATTGTAACATCCAGGCCGAATTTCTCCGCCGCAATGGCAAGCACGAAGCCGCCCAGGAAGAGCATAACCACAGGATCCGCGAAGGCCGACATAAGGCTCTTGTAAGGAACCAGTTCCCCGTACTGAGGGTCGCAGAAGAAGCCCAGGCCCTTGTCCGATACGCACAATAGCGCAATTACTATAACCAGCAGTGATGTGGTCCAGTTGGGAATGATTTCGAAAATCCACATGAGGGCCGCGAATACGAACAGGGCGATAACCCTCTGCTGAACTACAGTGAGTTCCGCAATGCCATACCACTGAATGGGCATGGCCCAGAGGAAGATTGTGACCAGGAGCACTATGGGCAGAAAGACACAATACTTCAGGTTAAGTTTTTTAGTAGCCATTATAGTTTGATTACATACTATCGTTACAGACTACAAATTTACTCATTATTTATGGAAATAGCACGAAAAAGGCCGGATTCTTTCGAACCCGGCCCTATTGTCTGAATGACAATGATTAGATGATTCCCTGCTGGAGCATGGAGTTGGCCACCTTCATGAAGCCGGCGATGTTTGCGCCCTTCACGTAGTCGATGGTGCCGTCCGGCTGGGTGCCGTACTTCACGCACTGCTCGTGGATGCTCTTCATGATGAAGTGGAGTTTCTCATCAACTTCCTTGGCGTCCCATGAGATGTGCTCCGCGTTCTGGGTCATTTCCAGGCCGGAAGTTGCAACACCGCCCGCATTCACAGCCTTGCCGGGAGCGAACAGGATGCCGTTGGTCTGGAAATAGTGGATAGCACCGGGCTGGCAGCCCATATTGGAAACCTCGCAGCAGCACCAGCAGCCGTTGGCCACCAGTTCCTTTGCATCTTCCTCGGAAAGCTCGTTCTGGAAAGCGCAAGGGAGAGCGATGTCCACGGGGATGCTCCAGGCCTTCTTCCCTGCGGTGAACTGGCACTTCTCGGGGAACTTGTCCGCCATATCCTTCACAAGGTTGCGGTTGGAAGCCCTCATCACCAGCATATAATCAATCATCTCGGGAGTGATGCCGCCGGGGATGTGGCAGACACCGTCCGGGCCGGAGATGGCAACCACCTTGGCACCCAGTTCGGTAGCCTTGGTTGCTGCGCCCCATGCCACGTTGCCGAAGCCGGAAAGGGCAACTGTCTTGCCGACAATATCCTTACCAGCCTTATGCAGAAGGTGCTGGGTGAAATAGAGAGCGCCGAAACCGGTTGCCTCGGGACGGAGGATGGAGCCGCCGAAGGTGAGGCCCTTGCCGGTGAGAACGCCGGTGTTGTACTGGCGTGCGAGTTTGGTGTACATTCCGTTCAGGAAGCCGATTTCGCGGCCACCCACTCCCACGTCGCCTGCGGGAACGTCCTGATCAGGGCCGATGCAGTTCCAGAGCTCAAGCATGAATGCCTGGCAGAAACGCATGATTTCGGCGTCGGACTTGCCCACGGGGTCGAAGTCGGAACCGCCCTTTGCACCGCCCATCGGGAGGGTGGTGAGGGCGTTCTTAAAGGTCTGTTCGAAGCCCAGGAACTTGAGCATCGAAGGAGTCACGGCCTTGTGGAAACGCAGACCGCCCTTGTAGGGGCCGATGGCGCTGTTGAACTGGATGCGGTAACCGGTGTTGGTCTGTACCTCACCCTTGTCGTCGATCCAGGTGACGCGGAAGGTGAAGATACGATCCGGTTCCACAAGACGTTCGACGATTTTCGCCTTCTCGAATTCAGGATGCTGGTTGTACACATCTTCGATGGATTCCAGAACTTCCTGAACAGCCTGCAGATACTCCTTCTCCAGAGGATACTTCGCCTGGAGACGGGCCATAATTTCCTGTGTTTTCATTTTTGGTTAATGTGGTTAGAAATTAGTGTTATTTGGTATAACGCTTATTCAGCGTACATATTCTGAAGCGCGCTTAGTTCCGCCTTGACTTGATCCAGGTTACGTTCATCCGGGATCCCGAGGGCTTTGCGTGCCTCGGGCATAAGGTCTATCGTGGCATTCTCATCATAATAAACGAGGGTGGATACGTCGAACACGGCAGTGATGCCATTGGCCCTTGCCAGCTCACGTACTGCCTCGAAAGCCTTCTGCTGCACGGGAGCAAGCAACTCGCCCTGCTTCTGCTGAAGTTCAGCGCCTGCGTTCTGCTGGAACTCCTGAATACGGTTCTGCATATCCATCAGTTCCTTTTCCTTGGCCTCGCGGATGGCGGCGGTCCAGTTTGATTGCTTTTGCTGATACTGGCTTAATTTGGTCTGATACTCACTTATCATTGCTTCATATGTCTCGCTGGTTTCGTGGGAGACAGCGGCAAGAGTGGTCTGGGCCTCCATATATTCAGGCATAAGGGTGACGAGTTCTTCCATGCTTACGCGGCCGATGCTCTGAGCGGCAGCGGAGATTGTAAAGAGCGCCATTGCGGCGAAAAGCAGAATCTTTTTCATATCAAAATACTTTTTAATTATCAGAACTGTTGTCCTATTACAAAGTGGAACTGGCTTCCACCGTTAGTCTTGTCGTCGAAGCCGTAGCCCCAGTCGACACCCAGAAGTCCGATCATCGGCAGGAATACACGCACGCCGACGCCCGCGGACCGTTTGATCTGGAAGGGGTTGAAATCCCTGATGTCCGACCAGCAGTTGCCGCCTTCGAGGAAGGCTAGTACAAATATCGTGCTTTGCGGCTGCAAAATCACAGGATATCTGAGTTCCACTGTAAATTTATCATACACGTTACCGGCATAGCTATAGCCATTGGAACTGTATGGTGTTGCAATATAAGGAGTTAGCGAATAATCTTCATAACCTCGCAGGGAAACGATTTCCGAGCCGTAAGTTACATATCCCGACATACCGTCGCCGCCCACCTGGAAGCCTTCGAAGGGAGAATAGCCCCA
>JAILDI010000133.1 GCA_024689525.1 Bacteroidales bacterium | reverse complement strand
ATTTGCGAGACTTAATAAAAATTTTTAACTTTGCATCCCGGCGGGAGAATATATAACCCCGTTATAAACTGGTTAGTTATGGAAAAGTTTGTCAAGAACTACGTAGACGGGTTCATGGCGGAGCTCGTCGCGAGGAATCCCGGGGAACTGGAGTTTCATCAGGCCGTCAGTGAGGTGGTAAACAGTGTTGCATCTTATCTGGAGGCAAATCCCTATCTCATAAATGAAAAGATTCTGGAGCGTATCTCCGAACCGGAGCGCGTCATTATCTTCCGTGTTCCCTGGATGGATGATCAGGGAAATATCCGTATCAACCGCGGTTTCCGCGTGCAGATGAACAGTGCGCTCGGCCCGTACAAGGGCGGCCTCCGGTTTCATCCCAGCGTGAATCTGAGCATCCTCAAGTTCCTGGCTTTCGAACAGACTTTCAAGAACAGTCTCACAACCCTGCCCATGGGCGGTGGCAAGGGCGGCTCCGACTTCTACCCGCGCGGTAAGTCCGATAATGAGGTGATGCGCTTCTGCCAGAGCTTCATGACGGAGCTCAGCCGGCACATCGGCGCGGACACGGACGTGCCTGCAGGCGATATCGGCGTTGGCGGACGCGAAATCGGCTACCTCTTCGGCCAGTACAAGCGCCTCAGGGATGAGTTCAACGGAACCCTCACCGGCAAGGGCCTGGCATGGGGCGGCAGCCTCCTGCGCCCGGAAGCCACGGGCTACGGCGTGTGCTACTTCGCTCAGGAAATGCTCGCGGGCCAGAATAAGAGCTTCGACAAACAGAGAGTCGTCATCTCCGGCGCCGGCAACGTGGCGCAGTATGCAGCCCAGAAGGCCATGCGCCTTGGGGCGAAGGTGCTCACACTGTCGGATTCCGACGGGTATGTGTACGACCCGGACGGCATCGACGAGGAAAAAATGGCCTATGTGTTCCAGCTCAAGAACATCCGCCGCGGCCGGATCAGGGAGTACGCGGAGAAGTATCCCAAGGCGCAGTATTTCGCGGGCCAGCGCCCCTGGAACGTGCCTTGCGACATTGCACTTCCTTGCGCAACGCAGAATGAGATAGAAAAGGCCGATGCCGAAGCGCTGGTGAAAAACGGCTGCTATGCCGTGATCGAGGGCGCGAACATGCCGTCGACCCCGGAAGCAATCTCGATCTTCCAGAGTGCGAAACTGCTCTATTCCCCCGGCAAGGCATCGAACGCCGGCGGAGTGGCAACCTCTGGCCTGGAAATGACCCAGAATTCCATCAGGCAGCACTGGACTGCCGATGAGGTAGACGCCCACCTCCACCGCATCATGTCCGATATTCACGCCTCTTGCCTGAAATACGGCACCGACCCCGATGGCTACATCAACTATGTGCGTGGCGCCAACATCGCCGGGTTCATCAAGGTGGCAAACGCCATGCTGGACCAGGGGCTTGTATAACAGGAAGCGGACTGCGAATTTGAAATGTCAAAACGTTTGTTTATATTTGTAGTCCACATGTAGTAACACTCACGGGATGAGTAACGTATTTAAGAAATTTACCACCTGGTACTTCAGCAAGAAGGTGCTTCCGTACTGGGTAATATTACTGGCGGACACAGTCATTGTTTTCCTGTCGGCAGTATTTATTTATTGGGTTTCGGAGAATTCCCTCATCACATTCGAACATAGACAGTCGCTGTTTTTCTCCGCCTTGCTCTACTCTATGCTGAGCTGGGTGGGTGCCAGGATTTTCCGCACCTATTCGGGGGTACTGCGCTTCTCCAGTTTCGTCGACCTTTTGAAGATTGCATATGCCAATCTTGTGTCGATGGGCCTGGCACTGCTTGTCTCCATCGGCTCGGATCTTTTGAATGTCGAAATAATATCGGCCCTGAATCCTTATCAGACGGTATTCACCTTCCTGTTCGCCATGCTGGTTATGTGGGCGTCGCGAGTGCTGGTGAAGCTGGTATACGATTCGGCAAATACGGATTCCGATACGATGAGGGTGCTCATTTACGGCGCTCTCACCGGCGGCATCGGCCTGGCAAAGAGCATCCGTTCGGAGAGCCCGGCCAGGTTCGAACTGGTTGGATTCATCTCCCACGAGCACAGAATCAAGAACATGAAACTTGTGGGTGTGCGCGTGTACTCTCTGGAGGACGACATCGCCCACATCATCAGGAAAGAGCGTATCCAGGCCGTTCTGGTGAGCCCTCTCCGCGTGAATGAATTCCGCGAGAATCAGAAGATTCAGGATATAATCATCGGCGCCGGATGTAAGATCTTTATGTCCCATGAGGCCGAGGAGGCGAAAGTCAGGAATGGAGAACTGGCCGATGAGAAGGACGACGTCCAGCTGAAAGAGGTGAGCGTGGAAGACCTTCTTCCCCGAAATGAGATTCGTGTCGATATGAAATCGGTGGGAGAGATTCTCGCCGGCAAACGCATACTCATCACCGGTTCGGCAGGCTCCATCGGCCTTGAAATCGTGCGTCAGATCGCCCAGTTCAAGCCCGCCAGGATGATGCTCATCGACCAGGCGGAAACTCCCCAGCACGATGTAAGGCTGATGATGGCCAAGGACTTCCCGGATGTGCCCTGCGAGGTGGTGGTTACAAGCATCAGCCGCCGCACCCGCATGGAGTATATCTTCAGCTCCTTCAAACCGGAATACGTGTTCCATGCGGCCGCCTACAAGCACGTGCCCATGATGGAGGACAACCCCAGCGAGGCCATCCTGAACAACGTGTACGGCACGAAAGTGATTGCTGATATGAGCGTGAAATACGGCGTGAAGAAGTTCGTGATGATTTCCACGGACAAGGCCGTTAACCCCACGAACGTTATGGGCTGCTCCAAGCGCATCTGCGAGATTTACGTGCAGAGCCTGGACCGCAAGCTCAAGCTGGACGCTCTGGAAAAAGCGCGTTCCGGCGGCAGGAAAG
>JAILDI010000126.1 GCA_024689525.1 Bacteroidales bacterium | reverse complement strand
GGTAAATTTGCAGCCCTGAGTTCAAGGGCGGCCCTGCACCACGGCCCCCTGATCCTGCCCGGATGGCGGAATTGGTAGACGCGCTGGACTCAAAATCCTGTGGTAGCAATACCGTGCGGGTTCGATTCCCGCTCTGGGCACAAGAAGGAGGTTACTCTTATGCGAGTAGCCTCCTTCTTTCATTTTCGATGTCTTTTCTTTAAGTTTTCTCCAATAAGCAGAGGCGTCCGCACTATCGGTAAGCACGGAAACGACATCAACAATAGAGAAGTACCACTTTTCTTCTCTCTCGTCCCACGCGGTTCGGACTTTACTGTCTTGGAACAACTGTATTTTTTCTATCTCAGACATACTCAAAACGTTTCTGCAAATATAAACGAGAAAACCAGCAAATCAAAGCAATTACAAGCTTGTAATCGTTAGGATTTGTCGATAATTATTCTATACGCGTTCAGAGTCTTAGTTGCCGGAGGCGAGGAGGATGTAGAGGCCGACGGCGGCGATGAGGAGGAGCAGGAGGAAGAGGCAGGCGAGGAAGTACCAGAGGCCGGTCCTGATAGTGAGGACCAGGCCTTTCTTCCAATTGACGCCGAAGAGTTGGGAATAGTCGATGGTGAGGAGGAGGGCCATAAGGCCGACGCCGATTTCGCCTTTGCCACTGCCGGAGAAGAATAGGGAAAAGAACATAAAGAAGCAGAACTGGCAAAGGATATAGGCGGTGGCCGCGGCACAGGCCGATTTGCTCATGTCCTTCTTCCTTAAAGCAAAGCACATCGCACACCAGAGCAGCAGGAACTGGCCCAGGAACAGGTAGACACCCTGGCTTCGCAACGCGTTCTCAAGTGCCGCCAGGGAGGCCTTCGCGGGGGTATCGACCCTCTCCGGATGCTTGTCCAGGGTCAACAGTTCGACGGCATCCACCACCTTCAAAGCGGCCTTTTCTGCCACTATGACTCCGTTGTACATTACCAGACCGGAGTCAATACGCTCTGACTGGTTGACGGAATTCGCCAGAATGGAATCCCTGGCTATCCTCGCTTCGTCCATTTCTCCCGGGTGGTAGCTTGAATAATCAGGATTGACTATCGATGAGATAAGTGCGAAAAAGGCATAGAAGATAATCAGGGAGGTCAGCGGGGCAAGATACCGTTCGTGCTGTCCCTTGATGTAGTCCCGGATCATGTATCCCGGGCGCAGCAGGAGGTGCACGAAGGTGCGCTTCGCATCGTCGTTGAGGAAGGGGATGGAATCGAAAGCCCCTTTGTAGAAGTCCCCCTTGCGGGATTTGGACTTCCTCTTCGACCAGGGCAGGAAGCCGAGCTTCTGCCAAATCGTGAAGGCCCTGCGGCGGACTGATAATCTATGCTTTGACATAACAGGGCAAAGGTACGATTATTTGTCGACAGTGTGTCTTTCCCAATAATAATTTAACAAGTTTGGCTTTTAGGCAAATAATTGCTATACTTGCAGAAAATGCTGTGTATTATGCAATTAAAGTATATCTCCCTGTTGTTTGTATGTGCGGCGATGACCGCAACGGCGGAGGCTAAGGAGCCCTGGCCGCTGAGGCTTACCCCCGAGACGAAGTTTGTCAGCCTGCCCGAATATGCCACGGTTGGAAAGTATCTGGTCGATGGCGCCTGGACCGTGAAGTCCGGACAGAACTATGCGTTCTACAATCTTGAGGGCCGATGCATCTTCGGCTACGAGTACACCGTCCAGGGCAACCGCTGGCCCCAGATGGTTGGCGGCGCCGTGATCATGTACGCCAAAGGCAACACCTACGACAATCCCCAGCAGTACATCCTGTATGTCGATGGTTCCGTAAAGGAACTGCCCGCGGAATGGACTGCCCCGGCAACGAATTTTGTCGATGGCGTAGCGCTCATCGGCCGGAATGCGGGATTCAAGAAGGAATTCATCTACATCAACACCCAGGGAGAAAGGGTTTATGGAGAACTCACCTCCAAGCCTATGCAGTTCAATGGGGAGAACTATACGCTCCCGCCGCTCAGGGACGGCCTCCGGGCGTGGTGCGACCCGTCATCGTCGTGGGGCGGGAAGTGGGGCTTCATCGACAAGGATGGAAATCTGGTCATTCCCGCCAGGTTCGATGAATGCCGCTCGTTCAGCGAGGGATATGCCATCGTCAAGGAAAACGGTTCGGTATATTTCATCGACAAAAAAGGAAATAAGGCTTTTGAGCCTCAATGGAGCGGAGTGTCCGGCATCCAGTCGGTGAGCGACGTGCACGACGGAATCATTTCCGTGAGCGGATATTCCGTGATGACATATTATAATACGAAAGGGGAGAAAATCGGCGAAGTGGATGGCGGTAGCTCGTTCTATGGCGGATACGCGTTCTACAACATAAGCTCCGACTATTACTCCGGCACCACCTGGGTGATGGACAAGACCCTCAGGCAGGTAGGGAAGGCCGATGCAATCTACCTGGAATGGAATTACAACGGCCATACGCCCGATTTCAACGACCTTGGCGTCGCCACCTCCAGCGGCAAGAAGGTGATTGCGCCGGACGGCACCGTCCTTATCCAGCATCACGGGGTGGACGGCAACAGGGCCAACGACTACGAGATTGGGGATTTCAGCAACAGCGGCTATGCCAAGGCGGAACTGCGGCATAACGGCGACAAATATTACGGCTTCATCGACCTGGAAGGGAAATTCGTGATTGTGTTCGACTGGAACCGAAGCGTGAAGGAAATAACCAGGGATGATAACAATCCCGATCCGATTGTTAATCCCGAAGATCCTTGGCGCATCACTTGGCCAATCCCCATAACCCCCGAAAAAGATGATCCTATCGGCCCCAGGAACACCTCCAGGCAGGCATATACCGTGAGCGTAAGGCCGGAACCGGCCGAGGGCGGCAGCGTTTCCGGAGGCGGACAGTATTACAAGGACGACAGGGTGAAACTAGTCCCCACCGCTAATGACGGCTGGAAATTCACGGGCTTCAAGTGCGAAACCCAGGGCGTGAAGATCAGCGAGGCCGGGGAGTTCACCATCGACGGCAAGGATGTGTCGGTGGTGGCCAACTTCGTAAAGAAGGACGTGATTGAGGACATCAAGAACACCGGTGCCTTCAGCGCCCATCAGGACATATCCGTGAACGACGGCGAATACCATCTTATATATGACGCCTATATGGAGATGAGCGCCGGAAAAGACATCGACACGCCTTATGGAAACAACACCTCGGGCTTCCTCACCTGTATGATCGACGGCGACGAAGTGATAACCGTAAAGCAGAAGGTGAACGGCAAGGAATCCACGCTTTCCTGCAAGATGTTCTTTGTGCCGATGAAGATTTCCGGCATTATCAAAGATGGCGCGAAGCAGTATCTGGTGCTCGACGGCGGGCAGATGCTCGTGGGAGGCATCTCCTTGGGCAAGGAAGACCCCCTGGCCGCCCTGTTCATCGAGCTGATGGCTGGTCACGACACCTTCGGCACCGTATCCAAAGGTCGATATCGCCTCGAGCTCACGCAGTTCGACCCCTCCACCGGCGAATGCACTTTCGGCAACCTGGAGCGCTTCCACCCCACGATGGGATGGATCCTGTCGGACAAATATCCCTCCAAACACGAGGACCGTGGCTTCCTTTCAGTGAACGTGGACGCCAGCATTTCCGGCGAATTCTTCCGCGGCCTCCATATGAAGCCCTGCTCCAAACGGCAGGTCCAGTGGACTCCCCCGAAGAGCTGGAACGAAGACGCCTATGACGCTCTGGTGAAAGACCTTCTCCAGCAGCTGGGCGCACTCGAGACCGACTGGGATATGACTTTTGAGAAATAGTGCTTATCTTTGAGCAATTAATAACACCTGACGCGCATATACAAAACAACCCACCGATATGAGTTTCTGTCACAATTGCGGAGCACCGCTCCGGGAAGACGCCAAGTTCTGCGCCAACTGCGGGACACCAGTCCAACAGGCGCCAGTCCAACAGGCCCATGCGCCTCAGCAAGCACCCGTACAGCCGGCGCCCCAATCGGCACCACAGCCAGCACATCAACCCACGCCACAGCCGGCCCCGCAGCCCGCGCAGGCAATGCCTCAGCCCGGCAACACCATCACCCTGGGCCAGGACGGCAAGTACCACTGGTATTATGAAGTGAAGATGCTAAAGAATACTGCCATCCTTGGCACGCTTCTGAAGATCTTTGGCGGCATAGGAATCGGTATGTGGCTGTTTGCCAACCTTATGAACGGATTTGAAGATGTCGGCCCCACCACGAAAGTCATGCTGATTGTCTTCGGTGTCATATTTGTGCTCACCCTGCTTGGTTATCTGCTTGTGGCCGCAATGTACGGCGGAAAATACTGCGTGCTGTTTGAAATGGACGAGAAAGGCGTAAGCCACGCCCAGCTTCCCAAGCAGTTCAAGAAGGCGCAGGTGATGGGTCTGGTATCGGCCTTGGCCGGCGGCAGCATTGGCACCGTAGCACCGGGCCTTCTGGCCGCATCCAGGAACAGCCTTTACTCGGATTTCAGTTCCGTGCGCACAATCAAGCCCAAGCCCGGCCAACACCTCATCAAAGTAAACGCGCCTCTTAGCAAGAACCAGATATATGTCGATGACCAGGACTACCAGTTCGTCCTGGATTTCATCCGTTCACATTGTCCTAAAGCCCGTTAAGACCTATGGCATTCTGCATTCACTGCGGCGCCAAGCTACCGGGGAACACCAAATTCTGCCCATACTGCGGCAAACCCATTTCCGCTCCGGCACCCGCGCCGGAGCCTGCACCCGTACCCACGCCAGCCCCCGCACCGGCCAAAAAGAAACTCCCCTTCCTGGTAAGGGTGTTTCTGGTGCTGCTGATCATAATTATGAGCCTGTTCCTGATATCCGTGGTGTGGTATCTCCTTGAAGAAGTCTTCCAAGTATTATAAAGTATAATCCCATATGCCCAAGTTTTGCATTTACTGCGGTCCATTATAGCTGGAGCGGGGAGCCGTTCCAGGACCTGAACGACCCCTCCGGAGAGCGGTGGTACCGGTACGGGAATGCCCACATCCGGAGAGTGGGATGCCGTCCTGTACTTCAGTGGTGGTTACAAGGGTGATGAACTGTGCGTCGAATTCGGGGGCAGCGGCAGCAGCACCCGCTGGTACTACAAGTGGTGTAGCCTGTACGAAAAGGACGAGC